>JAISUI010000052.1 GCA_031272155.1 Tannerella sp.
TACACCACCTTTGAATACTCCGATGCGGTTGTCCCTGAGAAAGTTACCAAAGACGGCGACACGAAAATACTTGTAACAGTGAAGAATACCGGCGCCGTGCGTGGAGACGAGGTCGTTCAAGTCTATCTTCACGACCAACTCGCTTCCGTAGCCCGCCCGGTAAGGGAACTGAAAGCCTTCAAGCGCGTTACCCTTGAGCCGGGCGAGAGCCGACAGGTAGAACTGACGCTGCCCTACCGCAGTTTCGGACTGTGGAACAGGGATTTGAAGTTTGTGTATGAACCGGGTGTATTTGACGTAATCATCGCGAGGGATGCTGAAAGTGAGATTGTTAGAAAAACAATAATTTTATGACAATAGAACTGCATTTTGACGAGATTAATAATTCGGAATTAGCGCCTGCTGACAATAAGTTGCGCGAGAGGGCAATAGAAGCTGCCTTACATGCTTATGCTCCATATTCGCATTTTCAGGTTGGAGCGTCTGTGTTACTTGCCGACGGCACAATTGTAATAGGTAATAATCAGGAAAATATAGCTTATCCGTCAGGACTTTGCGCCGAGCGCGTTGCGCTTTTTACAGCTGGGGCAAATTTTCCCTATACACCTCCGATAGCAATAGCTATAATAGCTATAAAAAATGGCGTCATACAGGAACAAATCTCTCCGTGCGGCGCTTGCAGGCAGGTAATGATAGAAATAGAACGACGGAGCGCTACCTCATTACGAATATTGAACTGCGGCAATGAACAAACACTCATTGTCTCTAAAGCCGCCGATTTGATGCCGTTAGCGTTCAATTTTCAACCGTAATGTTTTTTGCGCCATATTTTTTGTATCTTTGTGCCGTTTTCAAACTGTATTTACTTAATAATAAAGTTGAATTGATTACAGAAAATTTTTAATAAACATTATCTATAAATTACAATGAAGATTTTACAAATGAGACATTTAATCGTATTACTGACCCTGATTTCCTTTGGATTCAATATTCAGGCTCAAAAAATAGAGGCGCTTAGTTCGCCTGACGGCACAATCAAAGTAACGGTTTCTACCGACGATAAAATACGCTATTCCGTTGCCGTCAATGACATGATATTGCTGAAAGACAACATCTTGCAAATGCAAATAGGCAAAGAGACGCTTGGCGAGAAACCTTCCGTGTCTTCCCGGAAACTCACTTCTGCCGACGAAATCATCCGCCCTGTCGTGGCTTTCAAGTCAAAAGAAGTGCGTAATCATTATAATCAGCTGACCCTCAATTTCAAAGGCAATTACTCCGTTGAGTTTCGCGCCTACGACGACGGCATTGCGTATCGCTTTATCACCCGTAAAAAAGGCGTCGTGGAAGTGATGAACGAGGTGTTCGACCTCTCTTTTGCAGGCGATTACCTTTTGCACACACAGTTCCCCGGCGACGAGGGATTTAATTTCTTTTATGAAAGTCCTTATTCGCATGTGGAATCAAAAGAATGGAAAACGGATGATAAAATGTCGGGGCTGCCGGTGCTGATAGATACCCGGAAAGGGGTGAAAATTCTTGTCTCGGAAGCTGATCTTATTGATTATCCGTGCCTTTTCCTCAAAGGCAAAGGCGCTGAAAACGGCGTGAAAGCCGTATTCTCTCATGCACCGATTGAAACGCAGTACGACAAAAACGGGCGCAACATCCGCATCGCTCGGAGCGCCGATTATATTGCAAAAACACAAGGCGCACGTTCATTCCCGTGGCGATGGTTCGTTATCGCCAAAAACGATGGACAGCTGATAGAGAGCACGATGAATGCAAGGCTTGCACCACATACTACGGATGACTTCTCATGGGTGAAGCCCGGTCTTTCGATGTGGGACTGGATGAACCGCCACTCCGATTTCGGACCCGAAGTAAACTACTCCGCAGGCGTCAATACTGCTGCATATAAGCATTATATAGATTTTGCCGCGCGCAACAATATCCCCTATCTTATCCTCGACGAGGGTTGGTCGGTCAATAACGCGCATCCCAAAGAAGTAAAGAAAGAAGTTGATCTTGAAGAACTTGTGCGTTATGGGCGCATAAAAAACGTTGGTCTCCTGCTTTGGATTACATTCAGTGGTATTCAGGAAGATTTTGATGACGACAGTTTCAATCTCTTTGAACATTTCTCGAAGATGGGGATTGTCGGTTTTAAGATAGATTTTATGGATCGCAACGACCAGTGGATCGTGAACTTCTACGAAAAAGCTGCCGCCGAAGCCGCCAAATACCACATGTTGGTGGAACTGCATGGCTCTTACAAGCCTACAGGTATGGAATTTCGCTATCCCAATGTCCTGTCCTACGAAGGTGTGAGAGGGTTTGAAAACGGCGGGAACTGTATTCCCGACAACAGCCTTTACCTGCCTTTCATGCGCAACGTTACAGGCCCCATGTCGTTCACTCCGGGCGCTATGATTAACGTCCAGCCCGAACAATACAATCGCATTGGTCCGAACCTTGTGATGAAAGGTACACGGGCGCAACATATCGCTTATTATATCCTCTTTGAAAGCGGCTTGCAGATGATTGCCGATTGCCCGCGCCAATTCGATATGAACCCTGACTGCCGCGATTTTATCTTTTCAACGCCCGTAACCTGGGACGAGACGCACGCCCTTGCCGCCGAAGCGGGACAGTATGCAATCGTAGCGCGCAGAAACGGCGATAAGTGGTGGCTCGGCGGTATCACTAACAACGCTGAGAAACAACGCGAATTTGACCTGACGCTCGACTTCCTGCCGTCCGGCAAATCGTTCTCCCTGACCGCTTTTGAAGACGGCCCTAACGCAGAACGACAGGCGATGGACTATAATGTTGTCAAACAAACCGTGAAAAAAGGCGACCGGCTGCATATCAAACTTGCCCGAAACGGCGGATATGCTGCAGTGCTTGAAGAAGCGCAGTAAATAGTGACGTTACGAAAAAACAAAATAAGAAATTATTCATTACCTTTGCACTCAAAATGACAAATTGAATGAATGATGGACGATTTTGTAGAAAAATTTGAATGTTACAATCCGAAAACCTTGCTGTTCAGTGATATGATGTGCGAGGTGCTGGGCAAACCTGTCGAAGAATTGAAGGAATTTCTTGATATGATTACTTGGCGTAACGTATCGAAAAACGACTTTGTAATCAGGCCGGGCGATATGGTGAAGCACACTTATTATGTAGAAAAGGGTGTTTTGAGGATGTATGTCATTGACAAAGTCGGCAAAGAACACGTGGTGCAGTTTGCGCCCGAAGGATGGTTCGTTACCGACCGTCAGTGCACCTACCTGAACGAGCCTTCGGAGTATTTTATCCAGGCCATAGAAGATACGCAGATGGCGCTTGTGCCGAAAGATTTCCTGCGCCGGATCATGGCGGTTTATCCGAAAATTATCGAAAAAAATACGTTCTTCCTGAACCGTTACATTATGCTTTATCAGCGGCGAATTACGCTGCTGTTGAGCGCTACGGCCGAAGAACGTTATTTGGCATTTATGCAGACCCATCCAAATTTTATCAACCGTGTGCCGCTCTATATGCTTGCCTCCTATTTGGGCATTACGCCCGAAAGCCTGAGCCGTGTCAGAAATGAACTGGCAAAAAAGTAGCGAGATACTGCTTTAGCGTGACAAGTCGCGCTATTGCCGGAAAGGCTTTCAGCCTTGCATGTTTTGTAAAAATTCCGTTCCGGAATCTGTGACCGTTTAACCTTTAAAAAAACGTCCGCATGAAACCGAAAGTTCATGCGGACGTTTCCCGCTTTATTTATGAAATCACTTTATTATTTAGCCCAGAATAGTTTTTGATAGTATTTCTTGGCATTGTTGGTGGAAGCGTAATAGTCGTCGAGCAGGGGACTTTTGCTTCCGTCAGCATAAACGAGGAAATTTTTGTTAAAATTAATCTCGTTTGACGGGTATTCCCAACGTGCCGGTACGTTAGGCAGCTTCGAGTCTATTGTTGTAGGGAACACCAAGCCCGAAGGATAGCCTGTGCGGCGGATCTCGCACCAAGCCTCGCGCACGTACATATAACCGAAGTCAATGTATTTCTGCGTGATGATGGCGTCGAGTTGCGAATCGTAGGGCGAGCCGTCAATTTGCTTTGACCAGCGCGCTTCGGCAAAGGCATCAATTTTTTCAGCCGTCCAGTAATCAAGGTCAATATTCTGTACCCATGCCGTATAGTTCTTGCCGTCGGCGGGGATGGCTACATCTGCCCTTGATTTCTTTTTGTGCTGTCCGAAATACCAGTCGAACGACAAGGCCACTGCTTCCTTAAAGGCTGTTTTGGCATCGCCGCTTGCCCATCCGTTCAGGTAGGCTTCTGCTTTGATAAAGCCTATTTCGGCTGCCGAGATAATGGGGTGGTCGAAATTTTCGTTATGCCAGAAGAAGCCGTTGTAACGGACTTTTGAGATGCCGTTGGCGCTCGTTGTATAGGCCGAATGGTCGTCCTGCGACATTTCGGGCGTTGCACCGCGGAATACTTCGGGTATTTCCACACCTTCCTGTGGTATTACAGTGCCGCTTGCGTCGGTATAGGTCGGATAGCCGGTAACTTTCTGCTTCGACGCCGTAGCAAGTCCCCAATAGATAGGAACGCGCGGGTCGTCGGTGCCGTCGTTGTCATAAACGCCGCTCCATGTAGTGCGGTCATAATCGCTCAACATACGGCTAAGCATAAAGCCCGAAGCGAAAGCCCACGGAGCGCCGTTATCGTCGAGACCGCCGCCGCCTTCCGCATTCACAGGGCCTGAGCGCAGGTTGAGCACGAAGATATTTTCGTCGTTGTTCGAGATGACCGGATACGCGCCGGGGTTACCCAATATTTCGGCTATGGCAGCCCTGCCGTCGGCAGATAAAGCGCCCTGGCTTGCTACACGCATTGCCGTCCTCAAACGCAGCGAATTGGCATAGATCTGCCATTTCTTTGCATTTCCCTGATTGATCCAGTCCTGTGATTCGTTGAACGGCAACGTCATATTCCCAAGTTTTGTACCTATCTCTTTCGTTTCGGTAAGGATGAGTTTGTACAAGTCTTCGGCTTTGTCGAAATACGCATTCGTATAGCTGTAATCGCCTGTTGCAGCCACTTTTCCCATGCCTTCCCAAGGCATATCGCCCTGCGTATCGAGAATGGCCAGCATAAAGGCATACGTATGCACTTTGGCGCACAGATAGTAGCCTTCGTACTTGGTTTTATCGGACTCCGACATGTCGTTGTAAATAATTTCGAGCAACTTGAAATGAGCTGCAACACTGCAGAATGAGCCGAATTTATCAGCCCAGCTGGGATTGTTGGGACTGTACATGCCGTTGCTATAGCCGTAGCCGAAGCTTTGGGAGAAATGGGCAAGGAAGCCGTTGTCGCCCGCATAGTAACGGCCGTAGCCTGCAATACAATAATCGTTGCAAGCCGAAAGTACCGCTACAAACAGTTTGTCTATTTGCACTGTCGTGATTTTGTTCGGGTCTGTATATTTGCTGTTGTATGCTTCGTCACTACAATTGTTGAACGAAAATACGCATACTGACAAAATTATGATTGAACTTATCTTTTTCATATTCTTATTAATTTTAATATTAAACATTAGAAACTGGCGCGTAATGAAACACCAACGTTACGGTTTGGAGAAGCCGTATAACCTACACCGGCCTGGCCGCCCCAGGTGGAACCACCGTTGTGGGATTCGGCGTCAATATCATCCAACGACTTGTAAAGATAGAACAAATTACGTCCGAAAATTGAGAGCGTCAAATTTTTCATTCGCGCTTTACTAATCAGAGAGTTCGGTAATGTATAACTCAACGACAATTCGCGCATCTTCCAGTACGTATTTTCATATACCGAGAACATATACGTTGTTCCGCCACCACTGTTTCCCCAGTTGTACGTTACATTATAATAATAGTCGGAAGCCGTAACGGTGGTGTTGGGCGTATAGGTTTTCGAGCCGTCGGGATTGATGGTTTCCACTACGCCTTCGATAATCATACCGCTGTTGTAGGTTTTCCCCTTGTATTCAAACGGCAGACCGCCATGTTCGGCATCGCGATATTGCATGGACAGTTTCGACAGACCACGCGCGGTAGGATATTGTTTCGACATGTCGAGCACATCACCGCCGATGCGGAAGTCAGTCATTGCGTCGAGCGTAAAGTTTTTGTACGAAATCGTTGTTCCCAGACCGCCGATCGCTTTCGGCATAATGTTACCGATGCGTTTCTGCGCCGCTTCGCCCGCCGATGTCCTGTAAATGGCAAATACATCGTCGTCGAAATCAACAATCCGCTGTCCGTAGTACGGGCTTGATTCGTCTTCAACCACTTCTATGACGTTGGCATAAAGGTCGCCCATAGGACGTCCGATGTAGGAACGGATATTAAGACCGCCGCCATGGTTACCCATATTGCCGTCGCCTCGCAGATAGTCCTGACCGGCAACAAGTTTATTGACCTTGTTGGCCTGGAATGCAAGATTGGCGCGTAAATCCCAAACGAAGTCCCTGTTTTCAATCGGCGTAGCATTAAGTGAAATTTCCACTCCGCTGTTTACCATCTCGCCGATGTTCATCCATATAGCGCCCACGCCGTCGGAAGTGGCAAGCGGCTGCTGGATAATCATGTCCGAAATAGTTTTGTTATAGTACGAAATTTCAAATCCTGCACGGTTATGGAAGAACTTGTTTTCCCATCCGATTTCCCATTCGGTAATCTTTTCGGGTCTGAGTTTTTCGTTTCCGAGCGGGCTTGGGATGGTCGTCCACTGGAAGCTGCCGCTCTGGTTCGGGGTATAAACGATATTGGCTGCATAAGCCGCCGGCGCATTACCTACGATACCGTACGAGAAGCGCAGTTTGCCGTAGTCGTACCATGTCGGCAACGCATCCTTGAACGCTTCGGTATAGAGGAAACTCAAGTTAGCCGATGGATAGAAATAAGAATTGCTCCCTTTGGGCAAGGTCGAAGATTTTTCCTGGCGACCGGTCACTCCGAGGAAAAGGAAATCGCCGTATGAAAAATCAACCGTTCCAAGAATAGCAGTCTTCAGAAGTTCCATTTTCATCCTTGAGGCTGATATTTCGGTGCGGCTTGCCGTAAGCAAAAATGCGTTTTCAATCGTAAGACCGCCGTTCGTATTCGAACTCAAGCCCATCATTTGTTCCTGGCGCGCCGACCATCCCGCCGTAGCAGAGATGTTGATTTTGTCGGTGATATTCTTGTCGAACGTCAGCAAAGCGTCGCCATAAAGGATGTCGTATTGCTTGGTCGAAATGGAGTAGCCGCCTTCGCCCTGTCCGCTGTACAAAGAAAGCGGGCGGGTAGTTGCGTTCATCACTTCGATGCGGTTCGATGTCAAGTCGCCCGACAAACGCGCAGTCGCCGTCAGCCAGGGAGTGATGTTCCATTTGGGGGCCACACTGCCGATAAAACGCGATTCGCTTTCGTAGTCATTGTTCATATATTGCCCCCACAGATAGTTCTTGATCCAGTCTTCCGGTCCGGGACTGTAGGCAAAACTCTCGTCGGGCGTCAGTGTGGCTTCGCCGGTAACTACGTTCCGGTAGCCGAGGCTCGTCTTGTACATCCGCTTCATTGCCGATATGTCCGCAAACGAGCTGAAGGTGTTGGAGAACGAGTCGTAAGCGCCTGTGGCGCGTCCCTGACGGTTGTGGATTTTCTGCACAATCAACGTACCCGAATATTGCAGGCTCAAGGTTTTGCTCAATTTCAGGTTTCCTATCAGATTGTAGTTGTGCTTTTTGAAATCGCCGGTCAGACCGTTGGGGATTTCATCCATGAAGGTGTAAGAAAAACGGTTGCTTGAGTTCTCACCACCCTGATTAATAGCCACATTGTAAATCTGGTCATAGCCTGTACGGAACAGTTCCATCCACGGATTGGTATTGTTGGCCAGATAAGGTCTTTCCAAACCATCCCAGTATAATACCATTGTGCCGTCATACTTGGGACCCCAAACGTGGTTTACGCCTTGCGAAGCCTTTGTCGTTTTGTAGGTTTTTCCCTTGTAATCAATCGTTACGAAGCCATTGTTAGCCAACTCGTATTCGCCGCGCGAAGCCAGCCAGTGACCCGGTCCGTATTCCGTCTGAACCTGTGGCAGATAGGCCAATGTGTTAGCTTGCAGCGTAGCGTTCACATCCACCGTGATGCCCGAGCTTTTCGACTTTTTACTGGTAATAACGATAACACCGTTAGCTCCTTCCGACCCGTAAAGAGCGGAAGCGGCTGCGCCTTTGAGGATGCTGATTGATTCGATGTCTTCAGGGTTGATGTCCACCAAACCGTTAGAACGGATTTTGCCGTTGCTGCCCCATGAGGCAAACTGCCCTGTAGATGAACTACCCTCGTCGTTACCGCTACGGATAGGAACACCGTTGAGGATCACGAGAGGCTGCGTATCGCCGTTAATAGAACTGATACCGCGGATGTTGAACGAAACGCCCGCAGCGGCTCCACCTGGAGGCGACGCAATTTTCACACCTGACGCCTTGCCGTAAAGAGCTGTACCGAAGTTAGGCGAACCCGATTTGACAAGGTCGCTTGCAGCGATGGTGGACACCGCATATCCCAGTTTCTTCTGGTCTTTGGTGATACCCATGGCCGTCACAACTACTTCACCCAGAGCCAGTGCATCTTCCTTCAATACGATGTTCAGGCTTGTCTCTCCTTTATACGTAAGCTCCTGCGTGGTATATCCCAGAAACGAAATCTGGAGTATCACGCCATTGTTTACGCCGTCCAATACGAACTTTCCGTTGGCATCCGTAATGGTGCCGTTCGTAGTTCCTTTTACCATCACATTCGCGCCGATTAGCGGCTCAATTCCATCCGTGACGGTTCCACTTACTTTTTTCTGCGCCCAGAGGGCGGTTGTGCAGGTTCCTGCAAGGATCAAGCACATCATAAATACATACTTTCTCATAAATAAAAGTTTTAATTTAAAAAATAGCTAATCAACAACAATGTTTTATACATTTTAATATGTACGACAAAGATAGAATTATTTTTCTCAACAAAAAAAAAAAAACGGTTAAAAAAAATCAACGGGGTAAATACGAGGCATTTACATACGAAAAAAACCACAAAAAACATTTCATGGAAAAATAAACACCGGTATTGCATTTTATAATACCGACCTCCATTCAGGACTTTAACCTGTTAGATATGAACTATGTGCGTCGCACAAAAAAAGGGAATGGAAAAAATCCATCCCCTTCTTGAATAAATATGAAGAAATTTGTGCTGTTATTAATCTCTTTTCGGTTGTGCAAATGAAATGTAGTTTGTTGCCGGACTCCAACATTCCGCCGTAGAGGTGTACTGATTTCCTACCCAGGTTTGACGTCCGCGAGCGATACCGGTGCGGCTTATGGTATAGGCTGTCATACCGTACTGACCGTTGTTGTGCGATTTCGGATTGTCAATGACCCAAATCCAGCTATTGTAGTACGTTCCGGTGCCTTTGGCTATCTGTACGACGTCGTCAATGGCCATACGGCAATGTTTTGTATCGGTATAATCGCTGTGCACGCGAGGCAAGGCAATTTCATAATCCCAGCACACAAAGCCGTTGTTTGCCGCTTGTCCGCCGCCGTCGTCTATGGTTCTCTTCGTAACCATCACGTCGGGAATGCTCGTGGTATGCGTATTTGAAATCATTACGCCGCCCGCAAATCCGCCTGTCGGTCCGCTCATGCTGAACCCGACGTTGCCGGAGATATTGTAAGATACGCCGCTCGTGAACGACGAACTGCCGGTCGTAGTATTAGGCGATGCCTGCGACAAATGTACCGAACTGTTATCTTTGAGGTTAAGTGTTGCCTTGGGGATAACTCCGTGCGAAAAGTTTACCGAAATAAGCCAGTCGTGGCCGTCAATCTCTTTTACCACTTCGCGTTTATAATCCAATTGCGAATTGACGGTGTTGATTTCCTGTTCAACCATATAAAAATCACGGTCTTCAGCGTAGGAATAAACAGCGGTAATCGTATAGTTTTCCTCTACTAATTGTGTGGCAGTAAACCCTTCAAGTTCATAACTTGCCGTACGTTGCAAATATACGTGTTGTCCGTCGGCGATATTGCCTGATTCAGCGCGTGATGACTTGTCGGAATAAATATTGATGAATTTATCAATATTATTCAATACGGTTTGGGTTTGCAGCGGCGAAAGCGTTTTGTCCACCTTCTCCAACACTGTATCGTTCAAGATTGTGTTATCAAAAACCGGATTGCCGTCTGCATCAAAAACCGGATTGCCTTCGCTGTCGGTTTGCTGAACAGATTCAACGCGGTTGGTAATAAAGGGCATTATTTGCTCGCCTTCCAGGTCATTAACAACCATCACATGGCCTTGATTATTAAAGATGTAGGCATCGCAAAAATCACCCGACCGGTTATCCTGCTGCAGTCCGCCGTCTTTAATCGCGAGCGTATGCTGCAGTTCCGCCGCAAAGCGTTCTAATTTTGATTCTTCGGGCGCAACTACCATGATTTGTGCTCCGTTGTCATAAGCTTCTTTTATTTCGGGCAAATGGTTGTCGGTTGCCAACTGCAGACCTTCGTTGCCGTTGATGATAATCAGTTTTGTATCATTTTGGACATCAGACGATGGGTTTATATACTTTTCCTGAAATTCTTTAATGTAGCGCACTTTCGACTCCACATTCGAGCATTTCCCAATGACCGAAACCGACGTATTTACAGGTTGTACATCGGGGTGATCTTCTCTTTCGCAGCCTGTCATAAAAACACATGCTGCCGTTGCCATATAGATGGCATAATTTTTTACTTTCCAAAAATTCTTTACTTTCATAATTATATTATTTTTAAAATTCGCTGCAAAGGTACGGGCATTTGAATCCCCGGAAATTGATGTATGTTAAGAAAGAACTGTTGGGCGGGAAATATGTTTTTTTTAACGGACGCGGCTCAGCTCAGCCATTTCCACCTTCCGCTACAAACCGTGAAAAGAAGATGCCTGCAATAGACAGGACGATGATGACAATCCCTACAATCTGGTTCAGGACGCGAATACTGCGGATATTAAACCAGCGGCGCATTTTTGAAACGATATAAGTAATGATAAACCACCACAGTACAGTCCCTGTGGCAATTCCGGCCAGTCCGTTCAGCACTTTCCATGACGGGACGGTAGGCAGCACAAATGTAAAACGGGCGAACAGGCCAATATAGAGGAGTATGATTAATACATTACTGAGAGTGAGCAGGAAAGCAGTTACGAAATCCTGTAGATAGGACGATTTCCCTTCCCTCTTTTTCTGGAGTCCTTTCACCGGATTACTCCGAAAGATGTAATATCCGAAAATGGCAAGTACGACACATCCGAACAGTTCGAGCGCTTTCAAATGCGCTTCTACAAAATTGACGGCCAATCCCATGAACAGACCCGTAATCGTTGCATAAATCACATCGGAAAACGCTGCTCCCAAGCCGGATATAAAGCCATGCCAGCGGCCTTTGGCAAGTGTCCGCTGAATGCACAACATCCCCACCGGTCCCATAGGAGCCGAAACTAAAATACCTATAATGAATCCTTTGGTTATTAATTCCCACATCTGCATTTTCATTCTATTTCCGCCTGCAAAGATACATCCAAATTATGACATAAAGAAACAGTCGTCGAAATGAATGTGTAAATGCCTGATTTACTGAATGACCAAACGGCTATATCTGTCATTCCGCTATTCGTTTTGAAGTAACGTGTTTACGCCTGCAGGATGATGGGACTCTTCCTCGCCGGCCGAAGACGTCCCTGTCAAAACGCAAGCGCCATTGGCAAAATACAAATTGTTTTTAGCCAGTTTGGTAATCGTCACCGTATTTTCGCAGGTGTTAAACGGCCTGATTTGCTTCAACGTCACTTTTACCATGTCATCATTAATCAGAAAATCAAATACCTGTCCAATGCTCAACGCTTTGGTTGAAACGCCGTGTTTTTTATTTTTTACGACCGAATAATATTTCCCTTGGGAATAGAACGGTTGATCTTCCGTCACTTTGATTTTAATACCCTCAAAATAAAGTTCGTACATATTGTGACGATGTTGAGTTGTGACAGCCTCAATCGTGGTTGTTTCAATTTGCCCTGTTTCAGGATTGAATGACAATACGGCAGCGCCAACTGCCAATTGTTCTATTGGTTTGTTGCCTTCAGGCGTCGCAACCAGCATGTTCGCTGAGAAGGATTGCTTCTCGCCGACATCGTAACCGGTTTTCGCAACACTTGTCTCACAACGCGTTTCCAAACGCAGAGCATCGCTTCCACTGTCATCCGAACGGATGGATAATAAACTTGTAAGAATGAATATAAACAGCATATACATTAATATATATAGCAATACATTTAATTGTGAGCATCCGTCGCCGGAACAGTTTCCACCAAAACGGGGGCGCCATTGACAAAATACAGTTTGTTTTTATCCAATTTCGTGATTATAACCACATTCTCACATGTACTGATGGGTTTGATTTCTTTCAATTTTTTCTTTTGCAACTTCCCGTTGACCAGCAATTGGATTTTTTGTCCTTTTACAAGGGCTTTGGTCGTTACGCCGTGCTTGCTGTTTTCCGTAACTGAATAATATTTCCCCTTGGAATAGAAGGGAAGATCTTCCGTTGTTTTGATCTTAATTTCGCCAAAATCAAGCACATATAGCTTGTGATAATGCAAATTGACCAATTCTGCAACAGCCGCTTTTTCAAGCCGGTTCGTTTCAGTGTTGAGCGTCCAAATCTCGTCGCCTACAACTAATTGAGACATCGGTTTTTCTCCATTGGGAATGATAATCATCGTTTCTGCTGGAAAATCAGGATCGTCTGTTACGCCGTATTCCGTTTCAGGAGCGGGATAACAGTCCTGATACAGCCGGTCTTCACCGGATGCAGTGAACAGGGGAGTGACAACCAGCATAAAAATGCCGCATCCCCGTCGCATCGTTGGGAACAGGCTTTTTACGCCGAATCCCCTTTTTTTGTTTAATGATATTTTTTTCATATACTAAAAAATTTAATGCCGGTCAGAGTTTTGCCTGTACCGGTCGTATGATAAATGAAAATTCGTAATCGTCGTAAGGCACTAAGTATTTCTCTAACGGAAGCGCTCCCCATGAATTTACACAACCTAACCCCATCTGTACTTTGTCAATACAGAAATTTGTCAGGTCGGCCTGTGGGATTTCCGGTGAATGACGCTGATCCTTTTTTGTTCCGTCGTCAAGCGATTCAATCGTATAGTGCAGCGCCGATGCCGAGAAAGGCGCATCGGAAATAAATTCCAGCCCATTGCCATCAAGATTGGTCAATCGCCACCAGCGGATATCGGTCTTTGTGCCGGTTTCCTGTGGACGGATATACGGATAGAACTGTTCATCAACCGTTTGGCAGTACAATCCGATGAATGTAGAGTTATTCCGGTCGGCATAGTTTTCAATCGGTCCCCTTCCATAATACCGGATACGGTCATAGCATTTCGGCATCTGCAATTGCATTCCGAAACGGAACATATTGGGAATCTGCTTTGAATGGTCTGCTTCCATCTTTTGCGTTACTTTAATAACCCCCTCGTTATTGATCAGATACGTCAGGTGTAATTTAGCGCTTGCGCTACTGATTTCGTAGCCGGTGCGGACAACGACCATCCCGTTGTTCACTTCTTTTTCAAAACTCGTGAGTTTGATATCGGGATTGCGCCATACGTCGTATTTGTTCTGGAGTTGGGCGCCGAAATCATTGTCGGTCGGAGCGCGCCAGAAGTTGGGTGTCAAGGCGCCGCCATCTTTAAACAGTTGGTTTCCGTTGGCCTCATAGCAGACGATGTATCCGGTATGTTTGTTGAAGTCAATAACAAATGATTCTCCTTTTATAATCAGATAATTGACATCATTGTCCTGAATGGTGGGGACGGTCACCGGGCAATTCTTACAAGCCGCTTCGTTGGCGAGATTCAGGGCAGGCGCCACGTATGGTTTGATGACCAATTGGCTGCGTGCAACAATCTGTCCGGCAGGAAGTAACGTTTCTGCCTGTTTCAGTTTGAAATGCAGGTTGAGCAGGATTTCTTTGCCTTCGGGCAGTGACGCCGTGTTGTAATTTAATTTGATTTTACCGGTTTGTTGAGGGGCTATGTTCAGGTTCTCCACAACGCCGGTTTGTATCGTTTTTCCGTCTGCCAGTAATGTCCATTCTGCGTAATAGGCGGAAAGATCACGGAAGAAATTCTCATTGAACACGCTGATGATGCCCTGTGACAGGTCGTCGGCTGTCGCCCAGATGGATTGATAGACGTAAGCCACTTCGTCCGCATGGGGATTCGGTATTCGGTCAGGGTTTATCAATCCGTTGTCCAAGAAATTATTGTCGGAAAAGTCGTACTTGTTAAAATCGCCTCCATAGGCATAAATCGTGATACCATTGGCATTTTTCCGACGGACGGACTGATCTACAAAGTCCCAGATGAAACCGCCTTGCAGGTTCGGATATTTACGGTAGATATCCCAATATTCTTTGAATCCGCCTTCCGAATTACCCATTGCATGAGCGTATTCACACTGGATAAGCGGCCGGTTCTCATCGCTTTGTCCATATCCTTCGCAGCCTTTGTAACTGAAATACATCGGGCAGTAAATATCTGTGGCAGCTGCTTTGCCGGCGCCTTCATATTGCACCGGACGACTTTTATCTTCATCTTTAATCCATTGATAACAAGCCTCAAAATTAGGACCAAAACCGGCTTCATTTCCCAGCGACCAGAAAATAATAGAGGGGTGGTTATAACCACGCTGCACGTTCCGCTGGTTGCGTTCGAGATGCGCCTTGGCGTAAAGGCTGTTTTTTGCCAGCGACTGGTCGCCATAGCCCATCCCGTGCGATTCGACGTTAGCCTCGGCAATCACATAGATGCCGTATTCGTCGCACAAATCGTACCACAGGTTAGCGTCCGGATAATGGCAAGTCCGTACAGCATTGATATTATGCGCTTTCATGATGCGAATATCCTGTAACATCCGTGCAGGCGACACATAATAACCTGTTCCCGGATCCATTTCATGTCTGTCTGCCCCTTTGAAAAGAACAGGTTGCCCGTTCACGAGTAACTGGGCGTTTTTGATTTCTATCTTGCGGAAACCAGTTTTCAGGGGGATGACTTCCAGCGTTTTGCCGGAAGCATCTTTCAATGTTGCCAGCAGCGTATAGAGTGCAGGCGTTTCAGCCGTCCATTTGTAGGGATTGACGACGGCCAGGGTCGTTTTGACTGTTCCGGCGCCTTTCAGGTCGGCGGTCTGTATCTGCGTACCTTCCGGATCGAGAAGGGCGATCTGTACAGATGTTCCCGCTCCGTTAGCCGACAGACTGACATCAACGGCCAGTGTTCCATCTTTGTATTGAGCATCCAGGTCGGGCGTCACGCGGATATCCCTGATGTATTTTGTGTTGCGTGAGTACAGATAGCAATCGCGTCCTACGCCGGACATACGCCAGAAGTCCTGATCTTCCATGTAAGTGCCGTCGCACCAGCGAAAAGTCTGGAATGCAAACAGGTTTTTACCCGGTTTCAGATAGCGGGTGACGTCAAATTCGGCTTCAAGTTTGCTGTCTTCGCTGTAGCCCACGTATTGTCCGTTGATCCACAGGTAGATATTGGATGTAACGGAACCGAAATGCGCAAACACTTGTTGCCCTTTCCAGTCGGCGGGTATCGTTATTTCGCGACGGTACGAGCCAACATGATTTTCTTCAACCGGCACAAACGGCGGATTATTTTTGAACTGGTTATGCCAGGGAAATCCACTGTTCACATAAATAAGATCGCCATATCCATTCAGTTCCCAGATGCCCGGAACCTGGAGGATATCCCAACTTTTGTCGTTATAGTCAATCCGGTAGAAATCTGTTGGGCGTGCATCACAATGTCTTACCCAATGAAATCGCCACGGACCATTCAGGCTCAGGAAGCGAGTGGAATTTTCCTTTACGCCTTTCAATGCTTCGCTTTCCGATTCGTAGGCAAAATAATTCGTGTGCATCGGTGCGCGATTTACCGCATTTATATTTGGGTCTGCCCATTCATTTTGTTGGGCGAATGCCGCCATGCCTGACATGGCCAAACAGCAAGCCAATATCTGAATTTTCATACTGAATTTGATTAAAAATAAACAGGCCGTAAAGGTAATATTTTTTTTTGTGATATAGAAACGCTTTCAATCATAAATTTTCGGGAACAAAAAAATCATGCTAAAAAGTTGGGTAATATTAAAATTACATGTACTTTTACAGTGTCAAATATGATATGTCATGAGTCAAATCATTTTTCCCGCCGAATGGCATCCGCAAAGTGCGGTACAACTCACATGGCCTCACAAAGATACGGACTGGTCGCCGATGCTGGGGGAAGTTTCCGCGTGTTTCGTCGCTATCGCGCATGAAGTGATGAAACGCGAACGCCTGCTGATTGTCTGTGCGGACGAGGCCGAAGTGCGTCGTCAATTGGGACACATAGATGACAGGCATGTCATCTTCCGTCAAATCCCGTCCAACGACACGTGGGCGCGTGACCATGGCGGTATTACCGTATTCGTAGATGGCGTGCCAACTGTTTACGACTTTGCTTTCAATGGTTGGGGCTTGAAATTTGCAGCTAATTACGACAACCTGATCACCCGTCGCCTGTACGAAACGAATACATTTGCATCACAGGTTAAATATCTGGATATTAAACCGTTTGTGCTGGAAGGCGGAAGCATTGAGTCGGACGGGCAAGGAACGTTGCTCACTACCACGCAGTGTCTTTATTCGGTCAATCGCAACGACTATTTAGACGAAGTCCAAATGACACGCTACCTGTGCGACATATTTGGAGCCAAGCGTATCCTGTGGCTCGAAAATGGCTGTTTGGCAGGTGATGATACGGATGGTCACGTGGACATGTTAGCCCGTTTTTGCGATGAACAGACGATTGCATACGTCTGCTGCACCGACGAAAAGGACGAGCATTTCAACAGTTTACATGCAATGGAAAACGAACTGAAGTCGTTCCGTACATCCGGAGGACGGCCTTACCGCCTGATCCCGTTGCCCATGGCGGATCCGGTCGTATGGAACGGTGAAAGACTGCCTGCTTCATACGCAAACTTCCTGATCCTGAATGGCGCAGTGTTAATGCCGTGCTATGGAGGTACAAAAGACGAAATTGCAAAAACAGCTTTGCAAATGGCTTTCCCTGACAGAGAAATAGCAGGCGTCAACTGCCTGCCCCTTATTCACCAGCACGGCTCGCTACATTGCATAACAATGCAATATCCCGAAAACGTAATAAATTAAAAATAAGCATGATATGAAAACAGGAATCATACAGCAAGCCAATACTTCCGACCGTGAAGCGAACATCGCCCGATTGGAAAAGAGCATCCGCAGTTGCGCACAACAAGGCGCTCAATTAGTGGTACTTCAAGAATTACACAACGATCTTTACTTCTGCCAAACGGAAAATCCCGCCTGCTTCGACATGGCCGAGCCTGTTCCCGGCCCCTCTACTGAGCGTTTTGGCAGATTAGCCGGAGAATTGGGGATTGTTTTGACGCTTTCGCTCTTTGAAAAACGATCGCCGGGATTGTACCACAATACAGCTGTTGTGCTTGAAAAAGACGGTTCGATTGCCGGCACCTATCGCAAGATGCACATTCCGGACGATCCCGCCTATTATGAAAAGTTTTATTTTACACCCGGCGATACCGGTTTTAAACCTATTGCCACGTCTGTGGGAAATCTGGGTGTATTAGTCTGCTGGGATCAGTGGTTTCCTGAAGCAGCCCGGTTAATGGCTTTGCAAGGCGCTGATTGTTTGATATATCCCACTGCCATCGGATGGGAAAGCAGCGATGCTGCCGACGAACAGCAACGTCAGTTAGACGCCTGGCGCACCATTCAGCGAGGCCATGCCATTGCCAACGGATTGCCGGTCATCACAGTTAATCGCATCGGCCACGAACCTGACCTCTCCGGACATACAGGCGGCATTCATTTTTGGGGAAACAGTTTCGTTGCCGGCCCACAGGGCGAATTACTAAGTGAACTGCCCGACAATGAAGAAGCCGTCAAAGTTATTGATATTGACTTCACACACAGCGAATCAGTAAGGCGATGGTGGCCTTTCCTGCGCGACCGGCGCATTGACGCCTTTGAAGGATTAACCAAACGTTTTCTTGCGTGATTTGAATCAAAAAACATACCTGCTATCATAATAAAAGATGCCGGAAATAAAAAAGATGCAGCCGGCCTGTAAGCCGGGTTCTGTATTCCGAAGTATCGGAATGTCTGTCATTTATCTGGACGCACCGTCACCGGTGTGTTCGTGCGGTCTACCCCCCGGCATTGGACGAGCAGCCCTCTTGCGCCGGTGTACATGACCTTACAACCCATTGGACGTACAGCCTTGCGTATTACTACACAAGCGGTGAGCTTTTACCTCGCCTTTTCACCCTTACCGTGCCATAGAGCATGGCGGTTATTTTCTGTTACGCTACCTTACCCTCGCGAATAACTTCCCGTTAGGAAGAATGGCGCTCTGTGTTGCCCGGACTTTCCTCCCGTCTCCGAAAAGACAAGCGACAGACCGTCCGACTGCATCTTCTGTTTTTAATCTAATTTCAGCACAGCAAGAAATGCCTTCTGCGGCACTTCAACCGTTCCAATTTGCTTCATCCGCTTCTTGCCTTCTTTCTGTTTTTCAAGAAGTTTACGTTTGCGGGAAACATCACCGCCATAACATTTTGCCGTCACATCTTTTCTGACAGCCTTCACGGTTTCGCGGGCAATGATTTTCGCACCAATCGCTGCCTGAATGGCAATCTCAAATTGCTGACGGGGAATCAGTTCTTTCAGTTTTTCACACATCCGCCGCCCAAACGCCACGCTGTTATCCACATGCGTAAGCGTCGAAAGGGCATCCACCGGCTCGCCGTTTAGCAAAATATCCAATTTCACTAAGCGCGACTCGCGGAAATCGTGCAAATGATAATCAAAAGACGCATATCCTTTTGAAACACTTTTCAACTTGTCATAAAAGTCAATCACGATCTCGCCCAACGGCAAATCAAAATATACTTCTACCCGATCGCCGGAAATATATTCCTGCTTGATCAAAATCCCGCGTTTGCCGAGACAAAGTGTCATAATTGGACCGATATAGGCCGTATTTGTAATCACGGAAGCGCGAATATAAGGCTCTTCGATATGATCAATCATGGTCGGGTCGGGCAGGCCGCTCGGATTGTGCACCTCCAAACAATGGCCTTTCTTATCATAAACCTTGTACGACACATTCGGAACGGTCGTAATCACATCCATATTAAACTCACGGTCAAGGCGTTCCTGTACTATTTCCATGTGCAGTAATCCCAGGAAACCGCAACGGAAGCCGAATCCCAAAGCAACAGAACTTTCCGGCTGAAAGGTCAGTGACGCATCATTCAGTTGCAATTTCTCAAGCGAATTACGCAGATTTTCAAAATCTTCTGTTTCAATTGGATAAACGCCGGCAAACACCATTGGCTTCACTTCCTCAAATCCGGCAATGGCGTCTTTTGCCGGACGGCTTACGTGCGTAATCGTATCGCCCACACGCACTTCTTTCGACGTCTTGATCCCGGAAATGATATATCCGACATCGCCCGTACGCACCTCGTCGCGCGGACTCATGGACAGTTTCAGCACGCCTACCTCATCGGCATGATATTCTTTTTCAGTCGCAATAAATTTCACGTGGTCGCCGGTGCCAATAACACCGTTTACTACCTTAAAATACGCAATAATACCACGGAACGGATTGAAAACCGAATCGAAAATCAGACATTGCAAGGGAGCATCCGGATCGCCTTTCGGGGCAGGCACTCGTTCAACAATGGCGTCTAACAGTTCATAAACACCTTCGCCTGTCTTGCCGCTGGCGCGGAGAATATCGCTTCTCGGGCAACCAAGCAATTCCACGATTTGGTCTTCCGTCTCGTCCGGTCGGGCGCTGGCAAGGTCTATCTTGTTGATTACGGGAATGATCTCAAGACTATGGTCAATCGCCATGTATAGATTGGAAATCGTTTGCGCCTGAATGCCTTGTGCCGCATCTACAATCAGCAGTGCGCCTTCGCACGCCGCAATGGAACGAGATACCTCATAGGCAAAATCAACATGTCCCGGCGTATCAATCAGATTCAACGTATATTCTTCACCCTTGCAGGTATATTTCATCTGGATGGCATGACTTTTTATCGTGATGCCACGCTCACGTTCCAAGTCCATATCATCTAATACCTGCGCCTGCATATCTTTCCCTTCTACCGTTTTGGTATATTCCAGCAAACGGTCGGCTAAAGTGCTCTTACCGTGGTCAATATGGGCGATAATACAGAAATTGCGAATATGATTCATTGGGCAAATTTACATTTTTTGGAGTGCAAAGATACAAATTATTGCGCAAATAGTTTTATTTTTGGCATGTCATTTGCAATAAAAGATTCAAAGATGACGATAAAAGAGATTAATAACAGTTACCAACACATCATTGAATTGTTGGATGAGGGGATATTGAACACGGCTTTCGATATGCTTCACTCCCTGATTGCCGGTACGCAACGGATTGGTTTTCTGAATACTCTGACCCAATTGCAGGAAACATACCGGTACATGCTACGCTATTATGCAGAAGGGACGGACGACCCGTTGCGCGAACAAATCTATATCAATCTTCGCGCAGACGCCTACAAATTGGCCGACGAAATCAAACATCAGGCCTTATTGACCGATGCGCCGACCATTTATTATATTAATGTGCGGACAACGATTAAGCATCCTATTGACATGCAGTTTTTAATCAATTCAATGATAGAGGATTACGAGATAGAGAATATGCCCAACTACGAATTTTCATTAGATTGGCTATTCCATAAAATATGGACAACTGTCTTTTTGTCAGAAGAAGATGTAAATGCCATTCGCGCAACTTTCAATGACACGACATGCTGTTCTCCCGTCAAATGTCAGTTTGTATCAGCCTTGTTGCTCGGATTGCAAGCGTCGTTCGACAAGAAAAAAATGTACCTGCTGTTCGATGCCGCTTCCCTAACCGACGATGACGAAACACGCATCCGCGCCTTTATCGCTATCTTGCTGACACTCTATACATACCGGCAGCGCATCCCATACTACCCCGGTATCCGGCATAGATTAGAAACACTGGCTGAAATGCCTGATTTTAAACGAATCTTACTGACCGTCATCTTCCGCTTTATCCTTTCGCGCGAAACGGAAAGCATCACACACAAACTTCAGGAAGAGTTTATTCCTGAAATGATAAAATTTACTGCCAAAATAAACCCTAACATCCATTCCGATACGCCGGAACTGTCGGGCAACGACATGAATCCCGAATGGGAAAACATCTTCTCCGACAGCAAACTGACGAAACAAATGGAAGAATACAGTAACTTGCAGGAACAGGGTGTGGACGTTATGCACTCTACGTTCATTCACTTGAAACAATTCCGTTTTTTTAATACTGTGAGCAACTGGTTCCTGCCGTTCACAGCCAATCATTCCGAGTTTAAGGATATGAAAGAAAGTTCCTGTCTTTCAATTGAAACCATATTAAATGCGTCGTATTTGTGCAATTCCGACAAATACTCGCTTTATTTAAGTTTCATACACATACCTGAGGGACAGCGCGATGTCATGATTCGTCAGATGGATAGCCAAATGAGAGAAATGAATAAATTGCAGGCTGAAGACCTCAAAAGCAAACGAAGCAAGGCGGAAAGTATTGCAGGACAATATGTTCAGGATTTATATCGTTTTTACAAACTGTTTCCTCGCCGCTCTGATTTAGTGGATATTTTCCAGTGGAAGCTTGACTTTCACAACCTGGACATTCTCAAACCATATCTGTCGGACGATGAAACAAGGATGAATATTGCCGACTTCTATCTCCAGCGTAACCATTTTGACTGCGCGGAACCCATTTACGAACAGCTAATTACACACATAACAGATGACGAAATGCTTTACCAGAAATTGGGTTACTGCAAACAGATGAATGACAACGTGCAAGGCGCCCTGGAGAGTTATCTTCGTTCGGAGTTGTTAAATCCTGACAGCAAATGGCTGATTCGCCGCATTGCCGGTTGTTACCGTACGCTGAAACAGCCCGAAAATGCACTAAAGTACTACCTTCGTTACGAACAACTTACACAAGGTAATGTTTCTGCATGGATCAATATCGGCCACTGTCATCTCGAACTCGGACAATACGACGAAGCCCTGAAATATTATTTTAAAGCCGAATATCTGGAACCGAATAATATCAAAGCCTGGCGCGCCGTCGCATGGTGTTCATTCCTGGCCGGCAAATACGAGCAGGCAGGCAATTATTATAGCAAGATAATTGATAAAGATCCTCATTTGCAGGATTATATAAATTACGGACATACGGAATGGGCGCTCCAAAACTTCCATGAAGCCATCGGCCATTATCAATCGGCTCTTAAGAAATTGGACAATAATTCAGTGCAATTCAGGGAATTATTCAAGCAGGACATCCCGGACTTGCTCCGTGCGGGCATCAAACAGTCGGAACTGTGTTTAATGCTTGATGCGATCCAACTGGAGTTGTGATCGTTATTAGCGCATCAGTAACGGAAAACGAGTTCCCTGCAAATCAGGCCTAACAGGATCGTCATGGTTGTCAGCAACATCCATGTGCGCCTCGAACGGAAGTAGCACAAAAGCAATCCCAACATACCGTATGCACACAGTAACGATACAAAATCGAAACGCAAAGGAACGGTTGCGCCCGGAATCCGACTGAAACCGTCCACAAACCAGATAAAACCTTTTGTCAAAAACTCAATACAATGCTGCAATATGCTGCTTTCAAATACGCCTGGCGGAAGTTGCATCCATGTCAATGTTACAGGAATCAACACAGTAGCCAACAACGAAAGCACTAAATTAGCAAACAGGAATATGGTTGAAATCTCCCCGAAATAATAGCAACACAAAAAAATCACGCCAATTTGGGCTGCCACCGTAATGGTCAGAACACTCCAAGGGACAGCAAGTAATGGATTGCGTACTTCGATCAGGCGGGAAAATCGGGGTTGCAAGTAAAAAATAAAAAAGACAGCGATAAAACTTAGCTGAAAACCCACATTAAACAAATAGTACGGATAATATAATAACATGCAGAATGCTGTCGCTGCCAGGGTGTTGTAAATATCGAACCGACGATATAACATTCTTCCTGCCAAATAGATGGTAAGCATTGTGGCAGCCCGGACAGCCGGTGCGGACAGCCCCGAAATATAGGCAAATCCCCAGACACCGATAATCAGCAGGATATGTTTCAACCAATGGAAAAACGCCCGTTTCGGAAACATAGAAAACAAGGCGCTCAGAAAACTGCAGACAATCCCCACATGAAAACCGCTGACTGACAGCAAATGAGCCGTTCCAATAGTTGCAAACCGACTGCGAAGTTCCCAACCGGCCGCTTGCCGGTAGTTCACTGTGATCATAGCCAGAAAAGATTTTTCGCGATCCGACAGTCGAAGAGTGTCCAATCGGGAAATCATTATTGCCTGTATGGATAATGCCTTTTCTTTCAACCAGTCGTGAGCCGGCGGCGCCGTCAGTCGGTATTCATTCAAGGCCGTTACTTGGATTGCCAAAAGCACCAAGACACACATAAACAGGGCGCCCCATATCCAACGCAGGTCATACGAAGGATCGCGTCTTTTCTTCCGATAAACCCAATAGCAAAGCGCTATCGCCCCAACAAGCATAACAGCCAAAACAGAAGGCCATTGAAGCGGAAAACAGACCTGAAGGACAATGCCTGTTATCCAAGCAAAAAGCGGCCTTACAAAAGGTCGCTTCCGTATTTCTTCCATCATATCTGCTATTGGAACAATATGCTATTTTACAACTGTTTAAGTTCTTTAATCGTCTGAATTGGATCAGCCGACTTAAAAACATAATTTCCAGCCACTAATACATCTGCACCCGCATCCAGCAGAAGTCGCGCCGTTTCCCTGTTTACGCCGCCGTCCACTTCAATCAGTGTTTGCAGCCCTTTATTATCAATCATTTGCCGGAGACGGGCTGTTTTTTCCAACGAATGTTTAATAAATTTTTGTGCGCCAAACCCCGGATTCACCGACATCAACAACACCATATCTACGTCATGGATAATATCTTCAAGCAACGACACCGGCGTATGTGGGTTTAACGTCACACCCGCTTTCATCCCCGCATCCTTGATGGCCGCCACAGTCCTGTGCAGATGGCAACATGCCTCGTAATGCACATTCATCATATAGGCGCCCGACGCAGCCACTTCCGGAATAAATTTTTGTGGTTCCACTATCATCAAGTGGACATCCATTGGTTTGGTACATACCTGTTTTACAGCTTCCAATACAGGAAAGCCAAACGAAATATTCGGGACGAACACACCGTCCATAATATCCAAATGCAGCCAATCCGCTTCGCTCGCATTAACCATTTCCAGGTCATTGCGCAAATTCAGAAAATCGGCCGACAACAAAGAAGGCGCTATTTTATGATTCATTTTCTATTGTATGAGATGCAAAGATACATGATTTTTTTTAATTCCGGCATATTCACATAAAAAAATTACCGGTTCAAAAAAAAGAGAATGTAACGTGCTTCCATTACATTCTCTTATTGAACTAATTACATCCTAATTAATGATATAAGAGCATATTCGTTCTTCTAATGCAGGTTCAGCCTGATACACTCGTGCAAACTGACGGAGGAAACCCAGAGTTTCTTCCCGCGGACCAAAGACGTAGGTCTTCACTGTTTGCTCATCGCTCGCTGAATGTTCATTTGTAAGACAAAGCGTAAAAAAATTCTTCATAGGCAATACAATATTAAAAACACTTGTATAACGCCAGCATTTTTACCTTATTGTATTTCTACATTTAATTTTTCCTAAAAAGGAACATTACGCAAATATCATTCTAAACTACAGTATTTTAAGCGTACGCAAGTTCAATGTGATTTTCTTCAGCCATCCGGCGCATGTTCAGGATAGCATAGCGCATACGTCCCAGCGCTGTATTGATACTGACGCCTGTGGCATCGGCTATCTCCTTAAAACTCATGTCCTGATAGTAACGCATTTCGAGCACTTCACGCTGATTCTCCGGAAGATGACGTATCATTTTTCGTATATCCGCAAAGACCTGATCTTTTACCATCTCGTCTTCAACTGTGCCTTCACACAGACGGATGTCATTGAACAAATCGCACTCGCAATCATCGTTAGAAATCAGATTTTCATTCCGTTCCTGACGGAAATTATCAATAATGAGGTTATGCGCGATGCGCATGATCCATGCTTTAAACTTGCCCGTTTCAGTATAACGGCCTTGTTTGATCGTTGTAATCACTTTGACAAAAGTATCCTGGAAGATATCATCCGTCAGATCACGATCCCGTACAGCGTAATAGATGTACGAATGGACACTACTCTTGTGTCTGTTCAAGAGAACATCAAATGCAGGGTTATTACCTTGTGCATAAAGGACGACCAAATCTTCGTCGGTCATCGTCTTCAAATCTTTCATTACCACTTAATATTTAGTTATCAGAGTAATGTTTATGCTATAGGCAGATATGTTTTAATTGTTAAACAAAATATGATTTATCTCGCTGACAAAGGAATGAAATATTTTGAAACCCGACAAATTTTTTTGAAAAAAAATTGCCCTGTTCTTGCATTTTTGTACAAAACAGGGCGATTTAACGGACAAAAGTCGGTTATTTACAGTATTTATTCAGAACTTATATCCTAATGTCAGGGCAAAGCGGGACGTGACGCTCGAAATTTCTGCAGGATTGGACTGTATCGGTTCCGGATCAGAATAATACACGTTCGAGAACGGATATAGATTCATCTTTTGTGTCCGGTGAATATACGCCAGGTCCATATAGAAATTAGGCGAAAAACGATACCCCAGTCCCAACGTAATATAATTCGCCTGATTGGTTGTGGTGTAGTGCGTAACGGTTCCAACAGGCAATACTTCCACTTCGCCCGAAGTCAGCGCATGCTTCATTGGGCTTGTTTCCAGCACATAACCGGCGCGAACAGCGAATTGAGACGACGGTTTCACTTCCGCTCCAAGCCGAAACGTATGGCTAATTCCGAAGTCTTCCGAAATAGTGGAGTTTGCCCCGTATCCATAGCCTTCCCTGTCGGAGAGAAACATGGTTTTGTAATCTTTCAACTCATAATCCGCACTTATCAAAGCCATGTTGCCGATAATGCCCGCCGCGCTGAATATCCAGCGTCCGGGCGTCCGCAACGAATACTCGGTGTAAGCCATCTCCGGCGTCACGCCTTCCATCTCCGGCTGGTCATAGGCTGCAATAGACGTACCGGCTTCGGCTATATAATAATCCGTCATGCGATACCACTTCGGGGAGTTATAGGCGATACCCAGTCGGAGCGCGTCCGTTGGACGTGCAATCAGGCCTACATTAACGGAATAACCCGTACCTTCCGTTTCGAGGCTGTTGTCCATATACAGGTAATCGTCGCCAAAATCCTCATCGTGCTTTGAAGCCATCCGATACTCAATAGAAGTAACGGCCAACGTAGCGCCTAAGAAAATACGGTCGGAAATATTCGTGGACAGGGAAAAGTTGTATTCATCCACACTGCCGCTTTCCGAAATCCGGAGCGTTGTCCTGTCCGGCGAATACGCCCTCCAATCGTTCCCTTCCCATTGACCAAAAGCGCTGTAATACGTTGACGGCAAATTATTGTATTTCGTACCGATAAAACCGGATTCATAGCCCAGAATCGGCAACCATGGCAACTCATTGTTGTTATAGGGGTCATAACTGCCGCTTACGTATATCAGGTCATTTTCCGGAATACCTTTTCCCGCACCGTATGCATTTGTAGCCTGCGAAGCCACATAGTCTGCCATAGAATAGAGTGGACGGCCTTCCGCCACATACCTGCGGTTGAAGTTCATTACCCTGTTAAATGACAGCCCGATATTCCAACTTTTGACGCCTCTTTCCTGTCCGGTCGGGAAATAACCCACATAGGAAAAATTATCAAAATCAAAGTTCGTTTTCCGGCTTGTACTGTTGATATTATCCCATGTCGCCTTTGCACCGGCGCTGTTCAGGTTCAAAGTTGTCTGAACTTCCGAACTGCGATAGATTCCTATCCCTGCAGGATTATGCGACATAGCTGACATATCGCCGCCTAATGCGCCGAAGGCGCCGCCCATACTCATTGAGCGGGCGGTACCGTTCAGGTTTGTCTGCGAAAAACGGAACGCGTCCATTTCACCTTGGGCAAATATTATTCCGCTGCACAAAAGCAACAGACCAATATATATTTCTTTTTTGCTCATTCTACTAAAAATAACATGCAATAATTTAAATGCCTTCTGTTGTTTTTTCTTGTTTACTCGGCATTAACGTCGGCCACCACCGCCGCCGGACGAACGACTGCTGCCGCCGCCACTACTGAAACTTCCGCCGGATGAACGACTGCTGCTACCACCACCGCTGCTGAAGCTACCGCTCGAACGGCTACTGCTACCACTACTACTGCTGCTGCTGTAATTACTGCTCGAACGGGTGGATGAAGGAGCGCTACTCCGTACGGTTGGTGCGGAAGAACGGGTTGTACTGCTGTTGCTACTGCTACTGCGCACCGATGAAGATGAACTCCGCGTTGTGCTTCCGGAAGAAGATACTCCGCTACGGACAGTCCGTGTAGTTGTGCTGCGTTCGTTGTTTACCGCACTGCGTGAATTGCCGGAAGATACGCTGGATGAGCGGGTTGTGCCGCTGTTGCGCACCGACGCAGATGACGATCTCCGCGTTACATTGTCCGACGAACTTCTTCCCGAACTGCTGCGCGTTGCTGCCGAACTGCGGGTATTGCTGTAGGAACTGCGGTTGCTGCCATAACGGTAGTCCAAACTGCGGTTGCTACGCCCACGGTCTGCTGTTATGCGACCGTTCTGGTGACGATAATAAGGGCTGCTGTAGTAGTGATGGTGCCCATAATAACCGCCGTAATAGCCGTGATAGTAACCGGGATAACCATAATAACCCCAGCCGCCGTAATACCATGGGTCATACCAGCCGGCATACCAGCCGCCCCATCCCCAACTCCAGGGAGAGTACCATGAACGGTACCAATAGGGACTGTGCCATCCGTAATACCATGAACTGTACCACGGACTGTACCATGGATCATACCAACCACCCCAACCGGCGCCCATATTTACATTAATGTTTACATTGGATGCTCCGTCCGAATAGTCGGTATTATAATCATAAGCGTAATAGCCGTCACTCAAGTAAAGATCCACATTGTCGGCGCCGGTAATCGTGATTTTACTTGGCGAATGATAGCGAATAATCCGTTCCGAATATTCGGTATCCGAACGACGGGTAACCGTATCGTCGCCAATATATTCTTCCGGATCATCATATTCTACATCGCCGGCATATTCTTCCGGTCCGGTGTAACGGCGGTTATAAGCGTCCACATCCATTTCAGATGGCGCTACTGTTCGTACCGCGGAAGAAGTCGCTGACGTTGTCGCCGCAACGGTTTCTTTCGCTTCCGTCTTTGTACTCTTTTTATTTTTCCCCGAAGAGAAATACACGTCATCAAAGAATACCTCCTGTCCTGCAACGCTCAATGAGAGCAACATAAGCATGGACATCATCGAAATAACTTTCATAGTTTTCATTTTATTTTCTCCTCTTACAACTAAATTAAACAAATTCTTTTCTTTACTTTATTAGACATACTTTCTTTTTCAAGGTTTAATAAAACCGTTATTTTTTTACCTTTCCAAAGAGACCTGACTCTTTATTGAATACAAATGTACTGCCAATTTTTCAGAAACCGCCAGTTAATACAATCTTTAACACGTTTTTAACATGCTATTTTTTGTAATCCATCCGCGCCGAAGTCTGTTCGGCTGTCGGGAAATCGTCAGGCACAACCTGCGTAACTTTGCCGGTAGCCGCCCATTCAGAGCCGCGAAGCAACAACACCTGAAATCCCGTGCATTGCATGGCCGGATTGTTTTCCGCCGTTTTTCCGCAATGGCCAAGCATGGTATGGAAGATACGTCCTTCTCCGAATTTGACCGTAAAGATCAATGGCTCTTCCCGCCCTGAGCCGCCTTTGGCCGTATCAGACCAGGCTGTGTAAAGGAGCGCATCTATATCGCCCGGACCTCGCATGCGGTCGTACAGTTCATCCGATTTGTGCAACCATTGGGCGGGCAATCCCTGCATCACCGGATGTTGCGTGTCGCGAGCATTCATCTCATATTCGTGCTGCGATCCGTGCGATCCTCCGCTGCCGGGCGAATAGTCTTTCACTAACTGACCGTCTTTCCAATAGACGTAAGGCCCGGACTGTTCGTTGCGACCACCCCATCCGCCAAGAGCGCACATTTGATTGTATTCCGGCCATTGGGTAAACGCATTATCGGCTGCATGATAGACAACTACGCCCCCTCCTCCACGAACAAACTCCGTAAAGCGGCTGTTGGTTTCTTCCGGCCATGCATCGCCGGTGTAATCAAGAACCACTAATTTGTAGGGCTTGAAATCAAGCACAAACCCCGACATATCCTCGCCTTGGGCAGGCGACTGAGCAATATCCACCTCAAAACATCCGGAATTTTCCAAAATTTGTTTGAGAACTACATGGCTTACCGGCCAGTTATGATTGTTTTGTCCGGTAATCAACAAGGTTTTTATCGGCTTTTCAGCTGATAAATTGCACATGCATAACATTGATGCAAAGAGAAGTACAATACTTCCAATAAGATATCGTTTCATACTAATTCTATTTTTATTCGCCACAAAAGTACGTTTTTTTATGAAAAAAGCAATAACTTTGCCCCCCAATTCTAATTAAAATATGAATCTTTTTTATAAGTTGCTGATATTATTTGCTTTAAGTAGCTTTTGGGGGCATGCACAAGATTTTTGGGAACAGGTAGAACTTTTGCAATACACACCGCGTTATTTCGGACCCAATGCGTTTTTACTTCCCGAACTGCGTAACGGACAGACCGGTACGCGATGGGAAGCGGAATTGCGAGGCGAATACCATTATTATACAGGCGATCAAACAAAAGACCTTTATGCCCGCCTTTTTGTCCCGATTGCCAATGGACGGGCAGGGCTGGAACTGAGTGGCGTGATTATCGAAGATTACCGGCTGTCGCAGGAAACGCAGGAGGAACGGCATGCTTTTGATAATCATCCGTTTGTAACCTGTTTGGGAGATTTAATCATCAGTTCCTTTTACCAGATATTGCAAAATGAACAATGGTGTGATATCATGGCCAGCGTCAACCTGAAAACGGCGAGCGGCGGACGGCTGTGCGACGCCCGCTTTACAGATGCTGTCACGTATTGGTTTGATCTGACGGCCGGACGAACTGTTTGCCAAAGCGCCGATCATTCGGTCTCCCTCCGGTTACAGGGAATGGCCGGTTTTTATTGCTGGATGACGAACGATTTGGCACACAGGCAAAATGACGCCTTCCTGTATGGCGTTGGCATTAGCGGAACCTGTCGGAGTTTGTCGCTAAACGTGGACTATGCCGGATTTCAGGGATATGAAAATAACGGCGACCGCCCACAGGCTATCCGTACAAAATTGAACATTGAATACAGGAAAAATATTCTCTCCCTCCGCTATCGGCATGGCCTGAAAGATAATTTGTATGACACTTATTCTGTGGCATATATCCGTTGTTTTTGAAATAACCTTTCCTTACCCGAAATATTATATATGTTTATTTTGAGTTATCGCGTCAATCATCGCTACGATATTCTCTACCAGTACGTTTGCCTGAATATTTATTCATATTAGGCGAGGGCGTCCGCTCTTGAAAAAAAACTTCTGTTCATATCGTTTAAAAATCAACATTTTCAAATGTAAATTGTTGATTTTCATCTGTATTATATTTGTTTAACCATGGCGACCATGTTTTGACATCAATGATACCATTTTTAACATCCATCGTCACTATCCGCATATAGCCCGTTTTGCCGTCGTCCGGTATCCGTACTCCACCCTGATAATTGGCAAGCATCTGATAGACTTTGTTGCCGTGTATGCCCTCGCTGACTAAACGACCTGTACCGGAATTGAGAACATGGCCGCTCACTACAAGCAAAATGTTCGGATAGCGGCTTACCAGCTTGTTCCATTTCATTTCGCCGTCGTTCACTGCGTCTTTCCCCCTGTCTTTCCCAATCGGATAGTTTTGCGGCAACCACATGTCGCCCTCGCCCATACGTGTATCGTCGCTGTACATATAGTCATGAGTATTAATGATTACCGTATGTTTCGGATGTTTACGGATAATCTTTGCCGCCCAGTCGAGAACACGGTTGCGGGCGCCAAACTCAAGAGAAAGAACGAGCCAGTCTTTTCCGGCAGCGCTGAACGTATGCCAGGTATTATCCATCCTGCCTTTTTCAAAAGCCCCGCCAAAACCTTTCATACGGCTGTATTTATCGTATGGCAGATAGCGGTTCAAATTGTCAGTGTTTCTTTCGTCCGTTGAACCGTTTGTCCCGATGTCGTGATTGCCGGACGCGAAGGAATAAGGTATTTTGCCGTCGAGCAAGAAAAAGGCTTTGCATGCTCTTTCCCACTGTTCGGGCTTGTTGTTATCGGTTATATCGCCCTGCTGAAGCACAAAGTCGAAGTCATCACTGTTATCCGCAAGCCACTGTGTCTGCGCTATTGCAATTTCAGGGTAATTTGAGGTATAAGTTTGAATATCAGGCAATAATGCAATGCGGACAATGTGCTCCCTGTCGCCATTGTTTTTCCATCCGTCATAATTCTGTACATTGAACACCGGCTTCTTTTCTTCGGCTGTCAGCTGGTTGTCCTGTGCCATGACCGACGCCGCAAAACTGACGCATAAAGCGCATAAAATAAATCGTTTCATAATACTTACTATTTAGTTAATACAATATCATAAAAATCTCATGCTCCTATAATGGTGATTAATTTACCATTCTCAAGCGGATGTTTTTTCTGATAGATTTTTTCGTCCCAGCCAAGGCTCGTTCTCTGGTCGAAAATGACGAGCCAGCCTTCGCGACAGCCGAGCGTGTCCATGTAGCGTTCTAACTGCTCCAATCCTTTTGAGAGGCTTTTTTCGCCACGCCAGATTTTCAGTTCCAACGGGTAGCATTTGCCTTTATAGCGCATATACAGGTCGCATCGTTCGCTGTCGGCGGCGTATTCGCGGATAATCTCGCCGCCGCCGTTGATGACCCGTTGCAGGAATGCCATCAATATCAAATGTGGTGCGGCTTCCTGATAGGTGAAACGCTCTTTCCAAATGCCGCTATTTTCGCGCCAGAACTGCTGGAAGTCACTCATCAGCAGCGCCATATCAATGCTGCCGTCTTTAAAGAATTTCGGCATGTCATACTCCTTGTTGTTGCGCAATAAATAGTCTTGAAGATTGGCATTGAGCGTACGTGTAATAACTTCGTTATATATCGGGTTGGAAAACTCAATCTTGTCGCGCGTCTTGCGGATAATGCCGAGGTCGCTGACATAACTGAACTCTTCGGTTGAAGCATCAATATATTCGCCGAGCAAAAGCGGCTCTACTACGCTACGCACTCGCGGCTCTTTAAGTTTTTCAAGAAGTTGGTCAATATGCGTGTCGCGGCGGATGATGATGTTATGGATAGCTTGCTCTGCAAGCGATTTTGTAACAGGTTTTGTGTAATCCCAGTCAAGCAGTTTTTGAATGACTTCGCGTGCAATCGCATTGACAAGCCACGGCTGCCCCTGTGTCTGGGCGTAAATATGCTCAACTGCGTCTTTTTC
>JAISUI010000069.1 GCA_031272155.1 Tannerella sp.
ACTCGCCAACAAATATTTATATCCAATCGTCCACCCTAAACGGGAAAAAGTACAACAAATATTACCTTGAATACGGTGATATAATGAAAGGCGGGACGCTGGAACTGCAGATGGGGGGCGGAGCAAAAATAAAATAAAAAAAGAGCATATTCATTGCATGAAAGAAACGCATCTTTTGTTTGACTGTTCGGAATTATGAGAAAAATGCGTATCTTTGCGGCGAAAAGAAAAGATACGAAAAATTATTCATGAATTTGAAACAATGTATTCGAAAGACTTTGCGGGTTGTCCTCCCGTTGGCATTGGGCTGTGTCCTTTTATGGTATCTCTATAAGGATCAAAACTTGGGAGAAATGGTGGCAGTGATTAAAAAGGGTGTGCGCTATGACATAATCCTTTTTTCATTAGTGTTCGGCCTGCTGGCGAATGTCGTGCGGGGATACCGTTGGGGATTGCTGACCGATTCGCTGGGTGGACAACGAGTAAAACGTTTTAACCTTATATTCTCAGTATTAGGGATGTATGCCATTAATATGGCGCTTCCCCGTGTGGGCGAAATATGGCGTTGCGGCGTGATTTCAAAATATGATAAAGTGCCATTCACGAAACTGATTGGCACTTTGCTGGTGGACAGGGTGATGGATACGCTTGTTGTGGGTTTGATGACGTTATGTATTTTCGTGTTCAACATTCGTTTTTTCACTCACTACTTCTCCAAAAATCCGGAATTACTCGCGAATATAACGTCTATGTTTACCTCCGTTTGGATGTATGTGGCGATAGTAATAATCATATTGATTATATGGCTTTTATTTACGAAGTGGGGGCATCTTTCCATTATTCAGAAAGGGAAAGGCGTCCTGCTGAATATCTGGGAAGGCATCAAAAGTTTGTGGAAGATGGAACATAAATTCCGCTTTTTCCTCCAGACGCTTATGATTTGGGGTGGCTATTTCCTTTATTTTTATATTACGTTTTATGCATTTGGTTTTACGCATAATTTAGGATTGCGTATCGGACTGATTGTCTTCACAATGAGCAGTTTGAGTATGGCTTTGCCGGTGCAGGGAGGTATTGGCGTATGGCATTTCATGGTGATTTCTACAATGGTCAGTTTCGGCGTTTTGGAAACAGATGCATCTGCCTATGCTTTAGTTGTTTATACGATGCAAACCACATGGACTGTCTTTGTAGGGTTGGTAGGGATTGCTGCTTTGCCTGTGAAAAACAGAGAAAAAGCAATAAATATAAAAAAATAAACGGAAAAGATACACCGAAAGCATTTATTTCATATATTTGCCCTTGAATAACAATAAAATATTAGTAACGCTATGTCAACAGAAATTAAAACACTCCGCCCTCAACCCGTTTGGAGTTATTTTTACGACCTCACGCAGATCCCCCGTCCAACCGGTCACATGGATGAGGTGACAAAGTATGTCATGGATTGTGGTCGTGCCCTGGGGTTGGAAACGAAACAGGACGCTGTCGGGAATGTATTGATCTGCAAGCCTGCAGCCAAAGGATACGAACAACGACCCGTCGTAGTGATGCAGGCGCATCTTGATATGGTGCCGCAAAGCAACAAGGACATTACTCATGATTTTACAAAAGATCCGATTGACGCCTTCATTGATGGCGAATGGGTAAAAGCCCGCCATACTACACTGGGCGCCGATAATGGTATCGGGGTAGCGCTGATGCTGGCGATTCTGTCCGACAATACCTTGAAACATGGGCCATTAGAGGCTTTGTTTACTGTGAATGAAGAAGTTGGCATGGACGGCGCTTTCGGCTTGAAACCCGACTTCCTGAAAGGGAGGATCTTATTGAACTGCGATTCGGAAGAAGAAGGTGAACTGTTTGCCGGTTGCGCCGGTGGGACAGACCTGAACATTACGTTCCAGTACAAAAAAGGCGCTCCCCTGATAGAAGGTGACGTTGCCGTGAAAATTACGCTCGACGGACTGAAGGGCGGTCATTCGGGGGTAGATATTCATTTGGGACGCGCCAACGCCCATAAACTGCTGTTCCGTTTCCTGAAGGAAGCCATTCGCGACTATGGTGCACGGGTGGCTTGTATAGAGGGCGGTACGGCTCGGAATGCCATCCCGCGCGAGGCTGTCGCCGTGATTACCCTGCCGGATGAAAATGTTGAGCCGTTATGGGAATTAGTTGCCGATTATCAGGAATTGTACCGGAACGAATATGCCGGTATCGAAATGGAAATCAATCTGAAAGCCGAAATGACCGGCCAGCCTGCCTGTCTGATTCCCGAAGAAGTGCAGGACGATTTGGTCAATGCAATGGTCGGTTGCCAGAATGGTGTAATCAGTATGTTGCACGATTTCCCCGATACGGTTGAATCGTCGTCCAATCTGGCTATTGTCAAGGTATCGAAAGGGATGATTGAAATCAAAATCCTTGCACGCAGTTCGTCCGAAAGCAGGAAAGAAGCCTTGTGCTCGTCGTTAGAAAGCGTCTTTTCCATGGCCGGCGCCAAGGTGGAATACGGCAATTCGTATGGTGGTTGGCAGCCGAATGTCCAATCGCCGATATTGAAAACCATGCAGGATACGTATCTTGGCCTCTATGGTCGAAAACCGTCCGTCAAGGTGATTCATGCCGGATTGGAATGTGGTATTATTCAGGCTGTTTATCCCGATATGGACATGATTTCGTTTGGGCCTGATTTAATTCATCCTCATTCGCCCGACGAAGCGGTAAAAATTGAATCGGTCGAGAAAGTATGGAAATTTCTTGTGGCGGTGTTGGAAAAAATACAACCTTGAGTTTATGTATAAATAAGACAGTTGCGGAGTGTATTCGGGTGTGATTTGTAACTATGTGATATTTTGGATATTATGTGAATATGTGAGAAAATCCCAATGATTTATTTGCATCTTTGTCATACTATTTGTAATTTTGTCACCCGAATTAAGAAGCAACATCTATGGCAGCAGTCAAAGATATACAACAAGTCAAACAGCGTTTCGGCATCATTGGGAATTATCCCGCCCTTGATAGGGCGATTGATGTAGCGCTTCAGGTAGCCCCTACCGATTTAACCGTCCTGATTACAGGCGAAAGCGGCGTGGGGAAGGATATTTTTTCCCAAATCATCCACCAGAACAGCCTGCGTAAACACAAGCAATACATTGCTGTGAACTGCGGCGGTATTCCGGAAGGAACAATTGATTCCGAATTGTTTGGACATGAAAAAGGCTCTTTTTCAGGGGCTTTGGCCGATCGCAAAGGCTATTTTGAAGTAACAGACGGCGGCACTATTTTTTTGGATGAAGTAGGTGAATTGCCTGCGCAAGCCCAAATTCGCCTGTTGCGCATATTGGAAAGGGGTGAATTTTTCAAAGTCGGCTCGTCGGTCGTGCAAAAAACAAATGTGCGTATTGTGGCGGCTACCAATGTGGATCTGACGGAGTCTGTCAGGCAAAACAAGTTCCGCGAGGATTTGTATTACCGCCTGAATACCGTGCCTATTGTGATTCCGCCATTGCGAGAACGAGGGGATGATATATTGCTGTTGTTCAGGAAGTTTGCAGGCGATTGTGCGGAGAAATACCAGATGCCGGCCATCCATCTGGATGAAGACGCCCGTCGTTTGTTGCTTGCCTACCGTTGGCCGGGCAATGTGCGGGAATTGAAAAACGTAACGGAGCGGCTCTCTGTCATTGAAAACGAACGCCTTATCACGGCGGATACTTTGCGTCTCTATATTCCGGATTCGGGTATGGAAAAATTGCCGGCTGTACTCAATAAAGATTCTGATAAAAAGGTATTTAACAGCGAACGCGAAATTCTGTACCAAGTGCTTTTCGACATGAAAAAAGATATCAACGACCTAAAAAAACTCGTTCATGAGATTATGAGCGGAAACATGGTTGAAAATGAGAGTATTCCATCGCCATATATCCATCCTATCCAACAAGTGCCTTCGATTCAGGAAATTGAACCGACCAACGAATCCATGTCACTTAAGGAATTGGAAAAAGATACGATTATTAAGGCCTTGGAAAAGCATAATGGACGGCGTAAAAATGCGGCTGACGACTTGAAAATATCCCAACGTACCCTGTATCGCAAAATCAAAGAATATGAACTGGAATAAGTTGAAAATTAAAAGATTAATGGCCTCATGCCTGATTGTCGGATGTGTATCGTGTTCGATTTCTTACAAGTTCAACGGCGCTTCGATTGACTATACGCAAGTCAAGTCTATCTCTATCAGCGATTTTCCGAATATGGCGCCATTGGTTTACAACCCTCTTTCGCAGCGATTTACGGAAGAATTGAAAGACAAATACATCCGTCAGACGCGTCTCCAGGTGCTTCGCGAAAACGGTACGCTTGATTTGGAGGGAGAAATTACGGGCTACGACCTGACGCCACAAGCCGTTAGGGAAGATGCATTAGCGTCTATGACTCGACTGACAATAACTGTCCGTGTCCGGTTTACGAACAGCGTTAATCCGGATGAAGATTTTGAACAAAGTTTCTCCGCCTATCGTGAATTTTCCAGCAGCAATACGATTGAACAGGTGCAGGACGACCTTTGCGCAGAAATCATCAAGGAGCTCGTTGATTTGATTTATAATGCCACTGTGGCTAATTGGTAAATATATGACAGGCAATAGATTGTATCAAATGATGGCACAACAGGACGTCCTGTCCGAAAAAAACATTCCTGATTTGCGGCAGATGGTGGACGATTATCCCTATTTCCATGCCGCGCGGATGCTGTACCTGAAAACCCTGTATGATACCAAAGACCTGCGGCTTAAAATGGACCTGAAACGGATGGCTATTCATATTCCTGATCGTGCAAAACTTTTCTTTTTGATTGAAAACGAGCGGTTTGTGCAATCATTCAAACCAACGGAACCCGATGCAGGCAAGAAAGAGGGTAAATTTGAATTGATTGAAGATTATTTAAAACAAACAGACGATACCGGAAGTAAGTCGGATAGCGCAACATTAGCCTATGAACATCCGGCTTCGACAAATTATCTGAATTGGATGAAAGAAGAACCGTCTTCGCCTGAAACGCCTTCTTCCGAATTGCGGCGACAGGAATTGATAGATTCGTTCCTTGAAAACAGCGACGAGCATACGAAACGTCGCTTTTCCGTAGCTCAGACGGACAAAAATGAGCCGGAAAGCGCCAAAACCGATACATTAACCGAATCGGAAAAATTTTCTCCGGGCGACTCGTATCTTACTGAAACATTGGCGAATATATACATAAAACAAAAACGTTATGACAAAGCGTTGGAAATAATTCGCAAATTAAATTTGAAATATCCGGAAAAAAGCATTTACTTTGCAGACCAAATTCGTTTTTTGGAAAAGTTGATTATTTATATAAAATAACAAAAATGTACGTATTTATATCTATTTTAATTTTAATAGCGTCAATATTTTTAATATTGATTGTGTTGATACAAAACTCAAAAGGAGGCGGTTTGGCGTCAGGTTTTTCTTCGTCCAACCAAATCATGGGCGTCCGTAAGACGACCGATTTCTTAGAAAAGTTCACATGGGGACTGGCCGGCACGGTTGTTGTTCTGTGTATTGTAATTACGTGGTTTATTCCCCGTCAGACACAGAATGTTCAGCAACAGTCTGAAATACAACAACAAATCAATGAGGCCGTAGTGGTTGATCCAAACGTAGTTGCTCCGAATTTCGGCACCGCTCAACCGGATGCATCTGCTACTCCGGAACAGGTTCCGGCAGAATAAATGCCCGTAGCAGTTTTTAACCGCTTTCGCAGAAACAGTTCATAACATAACCTCGGATGTCCGACTTCATGAATCATCGCGTGAGTAAAAGTATTATATTCATCGGGTTATGCTGTCTGTTGGGCGTCAAGGCGCAGGCACAGACTTCCCTGACAGTCAGGGCGCAAGTCAGTTTGTTGACGTGTTCACCAAGTGACAAAGCGGCTTATACGTTGTATGGCCATACGGCAGTCCGTGTGCGCGATACGACAGGGATTGACGTCGTTTTTAATTATGGCCTTTTCGATTTTTCGCAATCCCATTTCATTTACCGTTTTACGAAAGGTGAAACGGATTATGTGTTGGGCGCCTGCCACTATAATGATTTTCTGATGGATTATCAGATGCGTGGCAGTGAAGTCTATGAACAGACGCTAAATTTGACGCAAAGCGAAAAAGATGCTTTATTTCAGGCGCTTATCGTGAATATAAGGCCTGAAAACCGCGTTTATCGGTACAGTTTCTTTTATGATAACTGTTCAACTCGACCGGCAGCGATGATCGAACGTTATGTGGATGGACATATTGATTATGAGGGATATAGCAATGCGCATACATTCCGTGATGAGATTAACAGATGTACGCGCGATGATCCATGGCTGACGTTCGGTTGCGATCTGGTATTGGGTTGCCCGGCTGACCGGCAAATGACGTTGCACGAGTCATTTTTTCTGCCCGCCAACGTAAAAAATGCGTTTAGTTATGCGAAGATTGTCCGCTCCGATGGGACGTCGCAACCACTGGTTGCCGCTACGTCCGTATTGGTGGAATCAATTTCCGACGACGAGCCGGAACCGGCAATGTTTGTGACGCCCCTGCTATGCGGATGGTTGCTTTTTGCCTTTGCCGCGATGCTGACTTGGATGGAATGGCGGACAAAGAAGTATTTTCGCTGGTTTGATGTTGCGCTTTTCCTTATGGCGGGCATCGCCGGATGTGTCCTGTATTTCCTTTGTTTTATATCGGTTCATCGCGGGATATGGCCTAATGTTTCTGTAATATGGCTGCATCCGTTCCATCTGGTGGGGGTAGCCTGTATTGCTGTAAAAAAACTTAACAAGTTGGCATCCTGCTATCATTTGATTAACTTTGCAGCGATTTTGTTGTTGCCGGTGGTCTGGTTTGCCATGGCGCAGCATTTGAATATGGCATTTATCCCGCTGATACTCACTCTTTGGATGCGTTCGGGATATGATTTGGTTAAAAAAAAGATATGTAAATGAGAAAACTGATATCTTCTCTTATCGCGACGATATTTGTCGTGTCCCATCTGCCGGCACAGCAACAGGTGCCGAAGTTGCTGGTTTACATTACTGTAGATCAGTTGCGGGGTGACTATATCGAATATTTTTATCATACATTCGGCGATCATGGTTTCAAGCGTCTGATGAATGAAGGTGCTGTATATCACAATCTTAGATTTGAATTTCCGGACATTGGCCAAGCGAATGCGTTTGCAACGCTGTTTACAGGAGCAAATCCCTGTTCGCATGGTATTACAGCCAACTATCGCTATGATTTTGAGCATTTAAAAGAAGTATCTGTCCTATTTGACCCTGATTTTTTAGGAAATTACACGCGCGATAACTATTCGCCCAAAAAACTGCTGGCCTCCACCATAGGCGATGAACTGAAAATTGCTTCCAAAGGCCGCAGTGAAGTGTATGCCATTGCGCCGGACGCTGAGAGTTCAATCCTCTCGGCCGGCCATGCCGCCAATGGCGCTTTCTGGATTGACAACTACAATGGGAAATGGGCGACTACAACCTATTACAGGGACGTTCCGTGGTATGTGGAAAAATACAATAACGGTTCCGAGTCGTTGCCCTCACGGATAGACGCCATGATGTGGCAACCGTCCCTGCCATTGGAAAAATACAATGCGCTTCCATACGTTCAAGATAATGTGACATTTAACTATGTGTTCAAGTCTAAGACGGTGGACTGCTATCCGAAATGTAAAACTTCGCCGTTTGGCAACAAGGAAGTAAACCGCCTGGTCGCTCAGTTCCTTGAATACGGCGGTTTGGGAACGCGCCCCTGTCCGGATATGCTGGCAGTCACGTTTTATGCCGGTAACTATTTTAGTAACAGAGCAAAGGAATATTCCTACGAAATTCAGGACATGTATCACCAGTTGGACAAAGACATTGAGCAACTGTTGAATACGGTAGATAAAAAGGTTGGGTTAAAAAATACATTGATAGTGCTTACAGGTTCCGGTTATTTTAACAGTGAGGAAGAATATCCGGAAAAAATGCCGCTGACGGGAGGCGAATTTCATCCAAAACGGTGTATCGCATTGTTGAACATGTATTTAATGGCGATTTATGGCCAGAAAAACTGGATTAAAGGATATTACAACAACCAGATCTATCTTAATCGAAAAGTGATTGAGGATGAAAAATTAGATTTGGCTGATTTTCAGCGAAAAGCCGCCGATTTCATTGCTGAGTTCAGCGGCGTAGAAAGGGTTGTCACGGACATGGCGCTTCGTTCGGGTGGATGGAACGAGGCGATGGCCGATATTCACCGCGGTACGTATGATATTGGACGTGGAGACCTGATTATCAGACTTGAACCTGGTTGGGCTATCAATAATGAGATGCATAACGAAAAAGTGAAACACATCCGGAACAATGCCGTCCAGACGCCATTTATCCTGATGGGCAACGGAATCCCTTCACAACACATTTACAGGGAAATAAAGGCTACGGAAGTAGCTCCTACCGTGACACATATCATGCGCATACGTCCGCCTAACGCCTGCGATCGCCCACCGCTCTACGAAATCGTCAGGTGACAGATGACGAAAGCAAACTGTCCGGTAGTAATCCGGCTTAATCAATTGATTATTAATTAAGTATAAATAATAAAAGCATAAATAAATCATGGGATTTAATGATATATTAACAAAATTGTTCGGAAATAAATCCGAACGCGACCTGAAAGAAATAACGCCTTACGTGAAGCAAATCACGGATATATATCCATCTATCAAAGCCCTTTCCAACGATGAATTGCGAGCGAAATCGCAGGCTATCCGGCAGAAAGTGCTGGATTATGTAGCCGAGGAACGGGAACTGGTCACCCAATTGCGTAATGGCATTGAAGCGAAAGAGTTGGAAGAACGCGAGGCTATCTGGGATGAAATAGATACCCTTGAAAAAAAGATTACGGACAAATTTGAAACGGTTCTCGAAGAAGTATTGCCTGAAGTCTTTGCTATCGTGAAAGATACCGCTCGCCGGTTGGCGGAAAACGAAGAAGTGATCGTAACAGCCAACGATTTTGACCGCGATCTGGCGGCAAAACACGATTTCGTACGTATCGAAGGCGACAAAGCTATCTACCTGAATCACTGGGTGGCTGGCGGTAACGAAATCACATGGGATATGGTTCACTACGACGTGCAACTGTTCGGTGGCGTCGTGTTGCACAAAGGTAAGATTGCCGAAATGGCTACCGGCGAAGGAAAAACGCTGGTCGCCACCTTGCCGGTGTTTTTAAATGCATTGACCGGCAATGGCGTACATATTGTTACCGTCAACGACTACCTTTCAAAACGCGACTCTGAGTGGATGGGGCCGTTGTATATGTTTCACGGATTGTCGGTGGATTGTATAGATAAGCACCAACCAAATTCCGATGAGCGTCGAAAGGCTTATAATGCTGATATTACGTTTGGTACGAATAATGAATTTGGTTTTGATTACTTGCGCGACAACATGGCTATCAGCCCGAATGACCTCGTGCAACGCAAACATAACTATGCCATTGTGGATGAGGTGGACTCTGTACTGATTGATGACGCACGTACGCCGTTGATAATCTCCGGTCCGGTAGCTAAAGGCGAAGAACAACTCTTTGACGAGTTTCGCTCCAATGTGGAAACGGTGGTTAATGCACAGCGTAACCTGTGCACCAAACTACTAACGGAAGCCAAGTCGAAAATGTCAAGCGATGACAGTAAAGTGCAGGAAGAAGGATCGCTTTTGCTCTATCGCTCGTTTAAGGGATTGCCACGTAATAAAGCGCTCATCAAGTTCCTGAGCGAACAGGGCGTCAAGGCGAGCATGTTGAAGACGGAAGAGTTTTATATGCAGGACAATATGCGTAATATGCACCTTGTCACAGATGACCTCTATTTCGTTATTGACGAGAAAAACAATACGATTGAACTGACGGATAAGGGGATAGACCTCTTGACCGGCCGTTCGGACGATCCTACTTTCTTTGTTTTGCCCGACATCGCTTCGGAATTGTCGCAGATAGACCATCTCACCGGGACGGATGCGGAAAAACAGGCGAAGAAAGATGAGCTGCTGACAAATTATTCCATTAAAAGTGAGCGAGTTCACACCATCAATCAGTTACTGAAAGCCTATACCCTGTTTGAACGCGATGACGAATATGTCGTGATAGACGGGCAGGTGAAAATTGTGGACGAACAGACTGGCCGTATCATGGAAGGGCGTCGCTATTCCGACGGGTTGCACCAGGCCATTGAAGCCAAGGAACGCGTGAAAGTGGAAGCGGCGACGCAAACGTTTGCAACGATTACGTTGCAGAATTATTTCCGTATGTATCATAAACTTGCGGGTATGACCGGTACTGCCGAGACGGAAGCGGCCGAGTTTTGGAACATCTATAAACTGGACGTTGTTGTGATTCCGACGAATCGCCCGATTGCGCGAATTGACATGAATGACCGCATATATAAAACAAAACGAGAGAAATACAACGCCGTCATTGAAGAAATCAGTTCGCTGATAGCAAAAGGGCGTCCGGTGCTCGTTGGTACGACGTCGGTTGAAATTTCCGAATTGCTGAGTCGGATGTTGAATATGCGGAAGATAAAACATAACGTATTGAATGCCAAATTGCATCAGCGTGAGGCCGAAATTGTGGCGCAAGCCGGCCAGTCGAGTACGGTCACGATCGCCACGAATATGGCGGGACGTGGTACGGACATCAAACTGTCGCCGGAAGTGAAAGCCGCAGGCGGATTGGCCATCATCGGTACGGAGCGTCATGAAAGCCGCCGCGTGGACAGGCAGTTGCGTGGTCGTGCCGGTCGTCAGGGCGACCCGGGATCGTCGGTATTCTTCGTTTCGCTCGAAGACGACCTGATGCGTCTCTTTGCAACTGAACGGATTGCCGGATTGATGGACCGATTAGGATTCAAAGAAGGTGAAGTGCTTGAACACAATATGTTGAGCAAATCGGTGGAACGCGCTCAGAAAAAAGTGGAAGAAAATAATTTCGGTATCCGCAAACGGTTGCTTGAATACGATGACGTGATGAACTTGCAGCGGAACGTGATTTATACCCGCCGTCGTGATGCGCTTATGGGTGAGCGTATTGGCATGGATGTAATGAACACGCTGGACAATGCAACCATGGCGCTGACAAATCAATATGCCGACGGAGGCTCATTTGATGATTTCACGCTGGAACTGTTCCGTACGCTGGCGATAGAAAATCCATTTACGGAAAATACGTTCCGGGAAATAAAAACAGATAAAATCAGCGACGAACTGTTCGACGAAGTGCTGAAGCAATACAAGCAACGCATGGAACGTATGGCGCAAACAGCCCAGCCGATCATCAAACAAGTATATGAAAAACAGGGACAAATGTATGAGAATATCCTGATTCCCATCACCGACGGGAAGCGGATGTACAACATATCCTGTAATTTGAAGGAAGCCTATGACACGCAGTCAAAAGCCATCGTGAAGTCGTTTCAGAAATCCATTATCCTCCATACGATTGACGAGTCATGGAAAGAACACTTACGTGAAATGGATGAACTGCGCCATTCGGTACAAAACGCCAGTTATGAGAACAAAGATCCGTTACTGATCTATAAATTGGAATCGTCCGACTTGTTCAAAAACATGGTGGAATCAATGAACCGTAAGACGGTTTCTATCCTGATGCGTGGACAGATACCTGTGCGCGACGAAACGCAAGTACGCGCCGCGACGCCGGAACGCCGGCAGGACATGAGCCGTTATCGGACAGAGAAAAGCCAGTACGGCGAAGGCGGACGCGACCCACTGCTGCCTAAACCGCCGATAGGCCCGCAACAACAGCAACGTAATGAGCCGATCCGTGTTGAAAAACGTGTCGGACGTAACGATCCCTGTCCCTGCGGTAGCGGGAAAAAGTACAAGAATTGTCATGGGAAAGGACTGTAACTAATTGAAAATGGAGAATAATCAAAAATTATTCTCCGTTTTTTTGTTGGTTCGGGAAATTATACATACCTTTGTAAGGCGACATAACATAAAAACAACTTTTTTTAAAACATTGATTGACAGGTTACCGTTCAACGGTAACCAACAGATAGACGCCTGTACGGGTACTATTTCCGTAGCGACAATTACATCTTCCATGAAGGAGTGGATTCAGTCTTTGACTTCCTCGTAGTCCACGTATTCGCCTTCATCTTTGGGAATTACTTTTTTGCGTGAGGCTTTGGTTGTATTTTTCTGAGCCTGCCGACCTCTTTGAGAGGTATCTTGAGACTTACCTTGAGGGTTTCCAAACAGGATGGATTTCACGGAACGCCCTACTGAGAAGCCGAACAGGGAACAAAAAAGAAACACAAAACCGAAAAATATCAGAAGAAATTTAAACATACTCAAACTGTTTATAATCCATTACAAAGTTCAAAGGTAGTCATTTTTTGCTATGGTTGTTTGTTAAAAATAGAAAAGATGATGTATAACAGGATTGTAGCCGTAATTCCTGCCACTCCTGCGCAGCCTGTACAGGCAACGGCGACAATGAGCAGGATATAGCGACATTCATTCCCTTTCCATGCTAACGAAGTGGTTTTGAGCGAAAACATGGGAATTGTCGAAATGAGCAGCAGCGACGTCCCGACAGCCAGCAAAGCAATCCCGACGAGCGTACAAACCGGAGGAAGAGCCGTCGTAAAAGACGCTATCGCCGATTGACTTACGATCCATCCGTCCCAATGAAACTTACTCTCTAAGGGCGCAAGCGTATATATCAGCGACATCCATAAGATGGCATGGGCAGGCACAGGCAGTCCGATGAATGAAACATGCTGACGTTCATCGTTATTGAACTTTGCCAGACGCAATGCCGAAAACACAGGAATCGCAAAGGCGGCAATTAAAAACAATTTACCATAGATCGGATACGTCCAATCCACCGTTTTCTGCATACAATCCAAGAAATTAAATACCATCATTCCCGGTGCAATTCCGAAACTGACCATATCCGCCAGCGAATCCAAATCCTTCCCGATTGGCGAAAATGCGTGTAATATGCGGGCTACCAGCCCGTCCAGAAAGTCAAATCCTGCCGCAATTAATACGGCTACCAACGCAGTTTCACAATTACCGCTCAATGCTTGTATGCAGGCATAGAAACCGGCCATTAAATTGCAACAAGTAAGCAGATTCGGAATATATTGTTTGATTTTTTTCACGATGGCGAAGAATAATCATAATTAATTTTATGCAGCCGGGCGACAGGCGTTTGATTTCCCGTTACGCTTTGATCTAATTCAACCAGCACCTCTGCGCCGACCGGCAAAAACACATCCACCCGTGAACCGAATTTGATAAATCCCATTTGTTCGTCCACATGACATGTTTCATTTTCTTTGGCATAAGTCACGATCCGTCGCGCCATAGCGCCGGCTATCTGTCGGGTGAGGACATCTATCCCGTGACGGGTCGTAATCACAATCGTCGAGCGTTCGTTTTCCGTACTGCTTTTAGGCAGATAGGCCGCCTTGTAACGCCCTTTTTGATAGGATACGTATTTGACGGTTCCATTTACAGGAAACCAGTTGGCATGAACGTTAAAGATGGACATAAAAATGGAAATCTGCAAACGTTTGTCGTGGAAATATTCGTTTTCAGATACTTCCTCGATTGCCACAACCCGTCCGTCTGCCGGGGCGATCACCAAGCCTTCCGAATCGAACGGGAAACGACGGTAGGGGCTGCGAAAAAAGTTCAGCACCAGTAAAAACAATGACACAGACAGGCATAATATGGTATAAAATATCAGCCCTCTGTTTATCGTATAGTAAAATAATATATTGACGATAAACAAAAAAGTAAACAGCAACAACAAAAATCCTGTTCCTTCTCTATGAACTTTCATGCCTTCCTTTTATAAAAACGGTACAAAAGTATTCTTTTTTGGCCAATATAAAAAATCTTCAGCCCTCAAACTTCCATAATTTCGTCCGATTCCACATACCAAAGGTAGCCTTTTACGTCTCTGCAGCCCATCTCCCGTATGAGCGAACAGTACTTTTTTATCTGTTGCTGGTGACGGTTATCTTTCTGTTCTCCAAACTTGTAATCCACTACAATTGTTTGCCCGTCCTTCATCATCACGCGATCAGGACGACGCGACCGGCCGTCGCCGAAAAGAATTTCCACTTCGTTTAAAATTGTCATGGAATCATCAAACCATTGGCGCACTTCCGGCTTGTCCGACAACTTTTCCAACCGCACAATCAATTCTTCGGCTTCCCGGTGATTTATTTCCCCATCGTTCTCTTTCGCTTCGACGGCTTTCGGAATGTCGGCTTTTGTCCGTATCTGGCTTAGCAGATCGTGCATCAGGATGCCGTATCTGCGTTGTTTATCATCCAAATGACCTCCCTTGCGATGCAATCGCAGATGGATACGCTCATCAGGACATACGGACGGAATTTGCCGTACAGGCACTTCTTCCGCCTCTCGCTGTCGCTCGTCCGACAAAGGATGTCCCCATGTTCCCCATTCAAACATCGCCTCTTCCGCATGATAACCGGCCAACAGCCTGCGACGGGCTTCCTCACCGCAGGCGCCATCGGAAGGATCCGCGCAAACGCACTCCCGAATCAGTCCGGAAATGGGCTTGGTGCGCATCTCTTTGCCGTCGGGCACGAAGAGGAACAATTCTTCTTTCGCCCGCGTCAAGGCCACATACAACGCATTCAAATTATCTATATAAGCATGAAGTTTTTCATGGTAATATTCTTCCGCAAAGTGCGTCCTGCTCAATTTTTCCGAATATCCGACGGGCACCAGCTGCAGATGGTTGAACGGTTTTTCTTCCGGATGGCACCATATTACCGACCCGCTTTTCTGATCCGCTTCCCAGTCGCAAAAAGGGAGAATAACGACCTTGAATCCTAATCCTTTTGATTTGTGAATCGTCAGGATACGGATTGCATTCTGCGAATCGGGCGTTGTAATCTTTGACTGCTTTCCGGTTTCGTCCCACCAGCTAAGAAATTTTTCCATATCTGTCGGCTCTTTCTCTACACATCCGGCAACCAAGTCCAGAAAAGCCATAACAAAGACTTGCTCGTTAGCCGGAAAATCGGCCTCGAAAAGACGATATATCCCTTCCGCCACTTCATAAAGCGACCGGTTAGACAACGCTCCGAGTTCCGACAAAAGAGCGGCGGACAAAAAGCCGTGTTTCAGCGCCTGCTGAAAACCCTCGTCCGCTTTTTCCGGACAGGCGTTCCGACGCATCATGGCGTAGGCCATCTGCGCAAATGGAAACGCGGACGGTTCGTCGGGACGATTGAGATAACGCAACATACTTACCATAAAATTGACAGCCGACGAATGACTGATTATTAACGCATCCTCCGAAATAATATCATAACGGTACGCCGATTCGGGATGTGCGTCTTTATAGCTCAGCAATGTTTCGGCCACACTGACCCCTTCCGCCCTTGTGCGCACTAAGATTGCAATGTCGCGAAGCGCATAACCGTTTTGCTGAAGCCGTTCAATCAGGGGAATGACCCGCTTCATGGATTCTTCTTTCCAGCTACATTCTTCAGTGTCGGGCAGGAACTCTATCCTCACATGTCCTTCGCCCGAACGGGCTATTTCCTGCGAACAGCGACTGTAGGCCGAAATAATCTTGGACTCATACGCCCTGTGTCGTTCCGGCGGAAGCGCCGACTCATACAATCCCCTGTTATACATGTCCTGCAACAATCCGGGCGCAGCCTCAAAGAACGCATTATTAAACGCAACAATATTCCTCAGGCTCCGCCAGTTTGTCGTAAGAGTCTTCTCCACGATTCGGTCTGCCGGGAAGTCCCGCTGCACCTGTTCATCCAAAAGTGTCCAGTCCGAATTGCGAAAACGATAAATACTTTGTTTCACATCGCCCACAATCAGGTTAGCGTTTCCATTGGCAAGGCTTTCGCCAATAAGCGGACGGAAATTTCGCCACTGCATTTCGCTGGTGTCCTGAAACTCGTCCACCATGTAGTGATCAATGCGCGTACCGGTCTTTTCATATATGAACGAAACCTCGCTATCGTCAATCACTTTATTGAGCAACTCCGTCGTGTCGGCTATCAGCATCCGGTTATGCGTCTCCCGCCACAAGCCGATTTGAGCCGCAATATCGGTGAGGATTCCCAAAGTATAATAATAACGAACTATTTCGCGTGCCGTTCGATAAGCAGTCAGATGGTCGAAAAAATCAACCGTTCGCCTGATGCAATCGTCCAGTCCGCCGCTGAAAGCACGCCGGATGACCTCCTGCCGGTCTGCCGGGGCTGACTTCGCATAGCACGCTTCCACGCACCCGGCCATATTCCTGAACGTAGCCGAAGGCCCGTCCATGACATTCTTGGAAAACTTGCTCAGCCGCTCAAAGAAATAAAGCGCCGAATTTGACCCGCCTTTGAAATCCGACGGCGAAAGATGAAATTCCGACATCACCGCCAGCCCCTCCTTGCCCAGCGCCTTCGCCCGCGTCTCAGTGGCCGTGATAATCGCCTGCAATTCGTTTCGATAGTCCGAAAGAGCCTCCTTATCCTCGATATCCTTCCTGATCCTGTGGCTGTAGGCCTTGTAAGTCTCCTTGAAAAGTTCGTTGCCCAACAGTTTGATCTCAGTTCGCAAATCCCAGTTCTCCCCGTTATTAATTTTGTCCTCGCTAAACCGGAGCAACCACTCCAGCAGACGGGCATTTTCACGTTTATCAAGGTCGGCCAGCAAGTTATCAATCGCCTCCGACAAAACCAGATCCTTATCCATCTCAATCCGGTAGTTTCCCTGCAGGCCGATTTCGCGAATAAACGACCGCATAGTCTGCTGGAAGAAGTGATCAATCGTACTGACATGAAACCGCGAATAATCGTGCAGGATATGAATCAGAACCGTCCGCGCCTGCGCCCGGATTTGCGCCTCATCCCTCGCCGGCGACTGCAGAAGGCCGAGATAATCCGACGCCTTTCCCGACGAAAGACGATGCAACTCCTCTATGATCCGGCTTTTCATCTCCTCGGTCGCCTTGTTGGTGAACGTGACCGAAAGAATACGCGGATAAACATCCGTCCCGGCAAACAGCATCTTGAGATATTCGCCCGTTAAGGCGTGAGTTTTGCCCGTTCCTGCAGACGCGCGATAGATGGTCAGCATACCGATTCAAATTATGCGGCTTCCGGAGTAGCCTTCGTTCAACAAAATGTCAAGTACCTTTTGACGGAAATCGCCCTGCACGATAATATTGCCCTCTTTCGCTGCACCGCCTGCGCCGCACTTGATCCTGAGCATTTTCCCGAGCGCCATCAGGTCTGCGTCCGTCCCACTGAAGCCGCTGATCAGCGTCACCGTCTTTCCACCCCTATGCCGCCTGTCCAAGGCAATGCGCAACCTCTGCTGGGCCTTTGCCACCGTCGCCGTTTCGACGGCCTCGCCCGTTTCGTAACGAAAATCCGGATTGGTGGAATAAATCACCCCCAGCCGTTCCTTCCAGTCATTTGTCTTCATTTACCCTGCTTCCTCCTTTCCGCTTATAATTATTCAATATGACGGGTCGCAGGACAAACCAGGCCACCAGCGTAGCCGCCGCGACCCCACACGAATTGGCCGCCACATCGAGCCAGCTCCCGCTCCGGTTCACCGTCAGGTATTTTTGCCCAACCTCGATGAGGCCGCCGAAAAGCACAGGACATATCACCGCCCCCACGATGGCATAGATCACGTTCGCTTTCTTCCTCCGGTGATGCAACCAAAACTCCGTCCACAACATCCCCGATATGCCGCCATACATGCAAAAATGCACAAACTTGTCCCACCCCGGAAAAAGAAACCTCTTGATTTCCGGCGGATTCATAAACGATAAATAGGCCACCACCCCGATGGTGAGCAGCGAAATCGGATACGTTCTTATATAATGCCACATTGATTTTCTAATCTTTCTATTAAATGGTTTCATTAACTTTACATACATTATAACGGAATTGCGGCCGGTTTAGTGTATTTGTGGGTTCGCGCTTCGGAACGGAGAGGAATGGGATAAAGGTTAAAAGTTGTTTTTTTGAGAAGGAAGTGGTTTTTTATTCTTACCTTTGTCGGTACATATATATATAATGTTACGTAGCTCAAAAATAATGTTGCGTAGCTGGAATAAAAAAATTTGAATTTGGAAGCAGGGGCGCGTGATGTGTCCCTGCTTTGTTTTTGAATGGCGCTGCGGGGGGATGAAGTCGGCGGAGAGAAAACGGGGGTGTTTGAAAATCACTATTTGTAGGGATTGGCGGATTGCTGGAAAATGCTTTATTTTGCAATCGAATTGTGGAACGAAATTCATGAAAGAAATGGGTAAAGAGTCGAAAGGATGGGAAAATGTCCTGTCTTCATACGGGTTGATGGCGGCGCTGCTGGGGGTTTATGCGGCAGGGCTGGCGGTGGCTACGTGGATAGAGAAAGTGTATGGCACGGCGCTGGCCAAGGTTGTGATTTATTATTCGCCGGTGTTTTTCCTGGTGCAGTTGCTGATGGTGATGAATTTTGTGGCCATTGTGCTCAGGCGGCGGTTTTGGGAGTCGAAGCGGTGGGGGCTGCTGGTGGTGCACGTGGCGCTGGTCGTGATCCTGGGGGGAGCGTTGGTTTCGCATTTTACGGGCGTGGAAGGCGTCGTTCACTTGAGGGAAGGTCAGAGGATGGATCAGATGGAGGTCATTACTAACCGTGGGCACGGGGTGCACCGGTTGCCGTTCGGTTTGGAGCTGGAAAAGTTTCGGCTGGTTCGGTATCCGGGTTCGGAGAGTCCGTCGTCGTATGAGAGTGATGTGATTGTTCACGGTAAAAACGGCGCGGAACGGCGGCGGATTTCGATGAATAAGGTGCTGGATGAGGGGGGCTACCGGTTGTTTCAGGCGTCGTTCGATACGGACGAGCGCGGCTCGGTGTTGTCGGTCAATAAGGACGTTGCGGGTCGGCGGGTGACCTACGGTGGTTACGTGATGCTGCTGGCGGGTTTTATTCTTTCGCTTTTTGACAGGAATGGGCGCGTGCGTGTGTTGTACCGATTGATTAATGCGCATAAGTCGGCCGCGAGGGCGGGGATGGTTGCGCTGCTGTGTTGCCTGTCGTCGGCGGTTGTTGCGGAGGGCGACGGCGAGGGGATGCTTAAGGCGCTGGAAGGTTTGAAGATTCCGCCGGCGCATGTAGAGCGTTTCGGAGCGTTGGCGCTGCAGTCGGCGGATGGTCGTGTGGTTCCGGTGAATACTTTTTCGTCCGAGGTGCTGCGCAAGATTCACAGGGATACGCACATCGGAGGGCTTGATTCGGACGGGTTTCTGCTGAGCCTTTTTGCGATGCCGGAGATGTGGCAACGGGCGCCCCTGATTGCTGTCAGGAACGGGGAGATTGCTGCTTTGTACGGTTTGCAAGAGGATGGTTGCGCGTTTGCGGATTTTTTTGATGACGAGGGGGCTTACAGGCTGCAGGAGCGTCTGGACGGGGTTTACCGGAAGTTGCCCGGCGAGCGCGACAGGTTTGATAAGGATTTGATACGGCTGGATGAGCAGGTTTATACTTTTTATCAGCTAATTAATTACCAGCTGTTTAATATATTTCCTTCGTCGGACGGGGGGGATGAAAAATGGTATGCTCCGGGCGACGATTTGTCGGGGTTCAGCGAACGGGATTCGTTTTTTGTGTCGCATGTTTTTGAGGGTTATCTTGCTGATGTGCGTGAGGCGCTGCGTTCGGGCGATTGGGACAGTGCGGATGAGATGCTGGGGATGATTGGCCGGTATCAGCAGTCGCGGAATCGGAATGCGGAGGCGGATGGGCGGCGAATGGGCGTAGAGTTGCGCTATAACCGGCTGGATCCGTTTGGAAAATGTAAGGTCGGATATTTGTCGGCAGGCGGGATATTGCTTGTTTTGTCGTTTTTGTCGTTTTTTAGGGGCGAACGGTGGCTGAAGTGGGCGATTCGCGTTGTTGGTATCCTGGTTTTAATTGTATTTCATTTCCACATGCTTGGAATGGGGATGCGGTGGCGGATAGGGGGCTATGCTCCGTGGAGTAATTCATACGAGACGATGGTATATGTTTCGTGGGCAACGGTGCTGGCAGGCATTTTGTTTGTGCGTCGCAGTCCGTTGACGACGGCGCTGGCCACTTTGTTTGCGGGTATAATCCTGGTTGTTTCGGGCTTGAGCTGGATGGATCCGCAAATTCATCCGCTGGTTCCGGTTTTGAAGTCGCCGTGGTTGATGTTTCACGTTGCTGTTTTGATGGCGGCGTATGGTTTTTTTGGAATAGGTTTTTTGCTTGGTTTTGTGAATATGATTCTTGTGAGCATAGTGCGTAAAGACAGCATTTCAGCCCGGATGGCGACGATCCGCGAGCTGACGCTTATCAACGAGCTGTCGCTGATTGTGGGTTTGATGCTGATGACGACAGGCACGTTCATCGGGGCAGTGTGGGCTAACGAAACTTGGGGACGTTACTGGGGATGGGACCCGAAAGAGACCTGGGCGCTGATCACCATTGTTGTTTATGTGCTGGTCACGCATCTTCATTTGGTCAGGAAATGGTATAATTTGTGGTCGTTTAACCTGGGGTCTGTGCTGGCGTTCGCTTCGGTGCTGATGACTTATTTCGGCGTCAATTATTTTCTGAGCGGGATGCACTCCTACGGCCAGAATGAACAGATCGGGGGGATTTTTGTATATTTGGCGGCGGCCGGATGCTTGGTTTTGCTGTTGGCCATTGTTTCAAGGAAAGGATTAAAGTTTAAAATATAAAGGATATGATGTATAAATTAATAAAGATAACGGTTAGTTCCGTGCTTGTTTCCGTGTTTTTGTTTGGCGGGAGCCAGTTTGTTTGTTCCCGTACGTTTGTTTCGACGGATACGGTGAATGTAGCCGCTTTCGGCCTGTTGCCGGACACGCGTGAGAATGCTACGCCCTTTGTGCAGAAAGCGCTTAAGGCGTGTGAGGGCAAGACTAACGTGACGCTTGTCTTTCCGAAAGGTCGTTACGACTTTTGGCCGCAACATTGCGTAGAACGTTTCTATCCGGAATCGAACACGACCAATAAAGGTCTTAAGCGTCTGGCAGTCCTGATTGATAAGATGGACGGTTTGACGGTGGACGGGTGCGGTTCTGATTTTGTTTTCCACGACCGGATGCAACCCTTCACGGTGGATAGCAGCCGTAATATCATGATTTGCAATCTAACGATTGATTGGGATATTCCGCTTACGGCTCAGGCGGTTGTTTTGCAGGCGGCGGATGATTATGTGGACTTGGGGATCAATATGTATGAATCGCCCTGTCACATTGAGAACGGCAGGCTTGTCTTTACGGGCGAGGGTTGGAAAAGTCCCTGGGGCGGCACGATGGAGTTCGACCGTGATACCCGAATCGTTGTGCCGCAAACGGGCGATCAGGGTTCTTTGCGATATGAGGGCGAATATCGTGCGGAAGAGCTGGAGCGCGGTGTAGTGCGTGTTCATGCCCGTTTTACGCGCAAGCCGGCTGTCGGCAACCTGCTGGTGCTTCGTCATAGCGAGCGCGACCATGCGGGCGTGTTTGTGGTGGACAGCCGTAATGTGCGGATAGAAAATATGGATATGTATCATAATTGTGGGTTGGGAATCCTTTCGCAATATTCCGAAGACCTGACTTTTCGCCATGTAAACTGTGTTCCGAATGAAAAGAAAGGGCGGATTTTGGCCGGCCACGACGATGGTTTCCATTATTCCAACTGCAAAGGTGATATCGTAGTGGAGAACTGTATTTTCCATGCCCTGATGGACGATCCGATCAATGTGCATGGCACTGCCATCCGTGTGATGGAGAAGCGCGACGATTATACTTTGCGTTGCCGGTTCATGCACGAGCAGAGTGCAGGTATGATTTGGGCGCGCGCCGGCGAAACGGTTGGTTTCATCAAGGGCGAAACGATGCAAACCATTGCGCGCGGAACGGTCAAATCGTATGACAGGGTAGGGGATTACCTGTTTGACATCACTTTCGACGAGCCGGTTCCGAAAGAGATCGTTTTCAAGGATGCGCTCGAAAATCTAACGTGGACGTGCAATGTGCTGATTCGGGATTCGCATTTCAAGAGTTGCCGTGCGCGGGGCGTCTTGATCTCTACACCCGGAAAGGTGCGCATCGAAAACAATATTTTTGAATCCAGCGGTTCGGCCATTCTCATTGCCGGCGATGCTAATTTCTGGTTTGAAACGGGAGCGGTGAAAGATGTGCTGATTACGAAAAACGTCTTCAGGGCGCCCTGTATGACGTCCATGTACCAGTTTTGCGAAGGTGTCATCAGTATTTATCCCGAAATACCGGGAATCACGGCGAAAACTCCTGCGTTTCATAGCAACATCCGCATCACGGATAATGAATTTCATCTCTTTGATTATCCCGTGCTCTATGCCTTGTCGGTCGAAAATATTGAATTTTCGGGCAACAGACTTATCCGCAGCCATGATTTTGAACAGTTTCATCGGCGGAAAGACGGTTTGACATTCGAGGCCTGCCGGAAAGTAACGGTTCGGGACAATACCTCCGAGGGTGATATACTCGGAAAAACCATCCGGCTTGTCCGGATGCCCCGAAAGGAATGCAGAGCGGACAGGAACGTATTTATATTTGCTAAATAGTAACGGGATGGCGTCTGTGTTGTGTCTTGAAACATCTACGGCTGTATGCTCTGTTGCCGTATCGGTCAATGGGGTAGTCGTTTTTGAAAAAACAGTGATGGAAGGCCCTTCCCATGCCGCTTTGCTGGGCGTTTTTGTGGAAGAAGCGCAGGCAGCGTGTGGCGGTGCGAATTGGCGTCCTGACGCAGTGGCTGTCGGCGGCGGGCCGGGTTCCTATACCGGTTTGCGGATAAGTACGGCGATGGCGAAGGGTCTCTGCATGGGCTGGGATATCCCGCTGATAGCTGTCCCGACGCTGGAGATCATGGCGTCGGAGGCAATCCGTCGGCATCCGGCAGACGATTGCCTTTATTGTGCGATGCTTGATGCGCGTCGGATGGAAGTCTATGCTGCCGTATATGATCGGACGCTTGCGTCCGTGCGGGCGACGCAGGCCGAAATCGTTACCCCTGAAACGTATCGTTCGCTGCTCCGGAACCGGACGGTCTGTTTCTTCGGGAACGGCGCGGCGAAATGCCGGACAGTCATTCCACCTGAAAATGCGTTGTTTATAGATGACATTCATCCGTTGGCTGCCGAAATGGCGCCTTTAGTTGAAAAAGCGTTTGCGGCGGGACGGTTTGAAAATGTTGCCTATTTTGAACCTTTCTACTTGAAAGAGTTTATCGCTACCGTCCCAAAGAATAAGGTGCTGACGAGGTCATAATTGTTTAAACCCAGTTTTATGTTACTTTTCTCATCTTAATTCTTTTTTTTCACCCTGAAACTCGAAGTATAGGTTCCGGCGGCGCAGAGAATAGCGAAAATGATGAAGGTTACATGAAAACTCAGCATAAAATTGTCATGTAATTCGCTTGTTATCAGCTTATTACCCACAAAGATTGAAAGCGCCATCGTGGCTACGCCCATGCTAAAAGCCTGACCGGTGAGGCGCATCGTACCCATCGTAGCGGAGGCCTGACCGTAAAAGCGTTTGTCAACGGAACTCATAATCACATTGGCGTTGGGCGATGAGAACAGTCCGAAACCGAAACCGAACAGCATAAGCAGCAACACTATCCATACGAGCGACGTAGTGTCGCTAACAAAGACGAGCGCTATCAAGCCGACGGTAAGCAGCGCCATGCCGCAAGTTGCAAGCAGCGAAGGATTGACCTTGTCCGACAGCCGCCCGCCGTAAAATGATACGATGCACTGCACAAGCGCCTGAGCGATAAGGATGAAGCCGGCTTGTTGCGGCTCGAAGCCACGCACGTATTGCAGGTAAAGACTCATCAGGAAAGCCACGCTAAAAGTGCATGCGTAATTGATGAGCGCCGAAAGACTCGACAAACTGAATGTCTTATTGCCGGAAAATATCCGCACATCGAACATCGGTTGCTTTTGACGCAGTTCATATTTAGTAAATATAACCATGCCTGACAAACCCACAGCTATCAGTATATAAGCGTATATATCAGGCAGTTCGGAGAAACCAAAGACGAGGCAGAACAGTCCGGCTGCATAGATAAGGCTTCCGACAAAGTCGAAATGCTCGCCGCGTGCTTCCGTCCATTCTTTTTTAAGGATAACAACGGCAGATGTGGCGGCTATAATCCCCAAAACGCCTATAAGAAAGAATAGACTTTGCCAGCCAAAATATTGGGTGAGCATACCGCCGAAGAACGGTCCGGAGGCAAGTGCGAAATAAACAACAGACGTATTAACACCGATAGCCTTGCCGCGCTCGTTTTGCGGAAAGACCGAAACGAGTATAGCCATACTCGTGCCGAACATCATAGCGCTACCCACGCCCGAAAGCGCCCGTAGAGCGACAATCCACGCGCCGGATTGTGCAAAACCGCAAAGCAGGTTCGTTACGCCGAATATAGCCAAGCCGCCGATAAAGAACCGCTTGCGACCGTACATATCGGCAAGCCGCGCAAAAGGCGCCTGCAAAATGGCAGTCGCGATAAGATAAGACGATGCTATCCAACTTTGCGACACTGCCCCAAGACCAAACACCCGCGCAATTTCAGGTAGCGTCAAATTGATAGCCGAACCCATGAACGGCACTAAAAATGATGCCAAACACAGGACTAACAATGCTTTATTCTTATTGATTTCTTTCATAATGCGCAAATTTTTCGAAAAAGCACATATTTATAGAAATGCGAAATTACGAAATCTTTCCGAAGGTAATAACTTTTCGGAAAGATTTTT
>JAISUI010000076.1 GCA_031272155.1 Tannerella sp.
TATGTCATTCGTAATGTGGTCAATGTGCTCTCCGAACACACGTCCGAACCCGTAACCACCAACGTCATGGAAGGCTTGAAAGTCGTGGATATCATCCGACGGATTTATGCGCTTAAAAAATACGATGTCCGTTCATCTTGAAAAATATCAGGAACCCCAACTTTCGCGGTCAAGATTCCGGTAATTAATGGCTTCGGCCAAGTGGGGCGGCCGGATATTTTCGGCGCCTTCCAAATCGGCGATCGTACGCGCCACTTTCAAAATTCTGTCATAGGCGCGTGCAGAAAGATTGAACTGCAACATGGCGTTTTTCAACTGGAGAAGTCCTTCCTTGTCGGGGACTGCATACTGATGCAACTGCCTTGAATTCATCTGTGCATTGCAATAGGTATTGCATCCGGCGAACCTGTTGTTTTGGATTTCACGGGCGCGGATGACCCGTTCACGCACGGCCGCGCTTGGTTCTGCCGGTTGCTGTTCGGATATTTTTTCAAATGGAACAGGCACTATTTCTATCTGAATATCAATTCGATCCAATAAAGGACCGGAAATACGGTTCATATATTTCTGGACTGTTCCGGGCGGGCAAAGGCATGGACGGTCGGGATGATTATAATAGCCGCACGGACAGGGATTCATGGAGGCAACAAGCATGAAACTGGCCGGATAGTCCACCGCAAAACGTGCACGGGAAATATTAATGCGCCGGTCTTCAAGCGGTTGTCGCAAAACTTCCAATACGCTTCGGTTAAATTCCGGCAATTCGTCCAGGAAAAGAACGCCGTTGTGCGCCAAGCTGATTTCGCCCGGTTGCGGAAATGTCCCGCCGCCGACCATGGCCACATCCGAAATGGTGTGATGCGGTGAACGGAAAGGGCGTTGCGCCAGCAGCGAAGTGTTTTTTTCCACCTTTCCGGCGACCGAGTGAATCTTGGTTGTTTCAAGCGCTTCCTGCAACGAAAAAGGCGGGAGAATAGATGGTAATCGCTTTGCTAACATGGATTTACCGCTTCCCGGCGGGCCAATCATGATGATGTTGTGACCACCGGCGGCCGCAACTTCCAAAGCACGTTTGACGCTTTCCTGTCCGCGCACCTCGGAAAAATCGTAATCAAACTGATGCTGACGGGCGTAAAATTCTTCTCGCGTGTTCACAATGGTAGGCGTAAGCGTCTGTTTGCCACAAAAGAAATCAATCACTTCCATGATGTTGGCGGCGCCATAAACGTCCAAATTATTAACGACGGCAGCTTCGCGTGCATTGTGGTGAGGCAGGATAAATCCTTTAAACCCTTCTTCACGGGCTTTGATGGCAATCGGAAGCGCTCCCTTAATGGGTTGCAGGCTGCCGTCCAACGAAAGTTCGCCCATAAGCAGGTATTGTTCAAGCAGTTCTGTTTTCATGCCGTTGCTTTCGTCCGTAGCCAAGATTCCGATGGCTAACGGCAGGTCGTAAGCTGAGCCTTCTTTGCGTATATCCGCCGGCGCCATGTTGATAACAATGCGGCTGCGTGGAAATTTCAGCCCGTTTACCTGCAATGCCGAAATAATCCGTTCGTGACTTTCGCGCACAGCGATGTCAGGCAATCCGACAATAAAAAACTGGATTCCCTTTGATGCACTGACTTCGATTGTAATCATCGTGGCCGATATACCTTGTACGGCAGCGGCATAAGTTTTGACTAACATATTGAATGTCTTTATATTATTGTTTTTCCACTAAGTTATCCAACATTTGTTGAAGTTCCAGTCCGTTTTCCGTTTTCAAAAGAATTTCTCCGGTAGTATTTATAAGAAAACAGTACGGGACGGTTTTTACATTATAGAGGTCAAACAGATGAATGGCCTGACCTGCGGAATCCGTTACAATATTCCATGCAATCGAATCATTTTTAATATAATTCCTCACTTCCTGCGGATTTTCGTCTAAACTGACTAACAGGACTTCCAAGGAATCTTTCGTGTGCGAGCGGATTATTTTGTTCAACATCAATTCTTCCGTCTGGCAGTTGTCTTCCCATCTCGCAATAAATGTAAGTGCAAGATAACGTCCTGTAAATGAATTGATATTATAATGCTGTCCATAAATATTCTTCACATCAAAATCCGGCGCTTCAGCGCCAATCATCATGCGTTTAGCCTTTTCGCAAAATGTTTTCATTCGCTTATACAGGTAGAAATCGCTTACTTTGGGGCTTAACCCGTCCAGCAGTTCATCAATTTGTTCCGGTTTATCCGCGTTGGAGAAAAAGTTCTTAATCAGAACGACAGAAGCCTGATCGTCAGGGTGTTTTTTGATGTAAGTTTCGGCATGTTTGCACAATTCGAGGCGGATATTATCCAAACGGGGGGTAGAGATTGAATTGCTGGAACCTTGTGCACGATACATGTCAGACATGTCAAATAAATCGGTTTGTTCTTTGATCAAATCCGATACGCTTCTGTGGAAGGCGGAAAGCGATTCATTGATTTTAGTTCCTTTGACTTGCGCTAATTCGGGGTATTGCGCGTCGCCGGTGACATAAAGTTTCCGGAATGGTTCCAGATAAAGGGTAATCCAATGTCTTTTGTTCTGAAAATAAAGCGTTAAGGTATTATAACCACTTTCCATTTCAGTGACAGTAAATTCTTTGTTTCCATCGAAAGCGATTGTGTCCACCAGTTTAGCGTCGTCCGATTCAAAAACCGCATAGATCTCCTGCGCAGGCAGGTTGTCTAATTTGACTTTCACCCGGTACGTCGCCTTGTCTTCACATGCCAAAAGCATAAGTAAAACAGGCACAATGTATAATAATTTTTTTAACATATCACCTTCCGTTCAAAACGAATTTCGCTGCAAAGGTAATAATTTATTTAATATATATTTATTTTTGGCAATAAAATTCGCGGCTTTTTTTTAAAAAAAAAGATACTGTGCTGATAATCACCAACACAGTATCCGATTATAATAAAGTCAAAAAGTCCGAATTATAGTTTTGGTCCTGCTGCTACCAGCGCTTTACCGGTTTCATTTCCAGTGAATTTCGCAAAATTCTTAATGAAACGGCCTGCCAGATCCACGGCTTTTTCTGTCCATTGGGCAGGATCGGCATACGTATCGCGCGGGTCGAGGATTTTAGGATCCACACCCGGCAATGCAGTGGGCACTTCAAAGTCGAAATACGGGATTTTCTTAGTCGGCGCCTTATCAATTGAGCCATCAAGGATGGCGTCAATGATGCCGCGCGTATCCTTAATGGAAATACGCTTGCCGCTTCCGTTCCAGCCCGTATTCACGAGGTATGCTTTAGCGCCTGACAGTTGCATTTTCTTTACTAATTCCTCGCCGTATTTGGTTGGGTGGAGTGAAAGGAATGCCGCGCCGAAACAGGCCGAGAATGTTGGGGTTGGTTCCGTAATACCGCGTTCTGTTCCCGCTAATTTTGCAGTAAACCCGCTCAGGAAGTAGTATTGCGTCTGTTCGGGCGTCAGTATTGAGACGGGAGGCAATACGCCGAAAGCATCAGCCGAAAGGAAGATTACTTTTTCGGCGGGACCCGCTTTCGATACAGGCTTTACAATATTCTTGATGTGATTGATTGGGTATGACACGCGCGTATTTTCGGTTACGGACTTGTCGCTGAAATCAATCTTGCCATCCTTGTCCACCGTCACGTTTTCGAGCAGAGCGTCGCGTTTGATCGCGTTGTAAATATCGGGTTCGGCTTCCTTGCTCAGGTTGATGACTTTTGCATAGCAACCGCCTTCAAAGTTGAACACGCCTTCGTCGTCCCAACCGTGTTCGTCGTCGCCGATAAGCAGACGTTTCGGATCGGTAGAAAGGGTCGTTTTTCCTGTGCCTGAAAGGCCAAAGAAAATCGCAGTATTCTTGCCCTGCATATCGGTATTGGCCGAGCAGTGCATTGAAGCGATTCCCTTGAGCGGAAGCAGGTAGTTCATGTAGGAGAACATTCCTTTTTTCATTTCGCCACCGTACCAGGTATTGAGGATGATTTGAATCTTTTCCGTCAGGTTGAAAACGATGGCGGTTTCGGAATTTAATCCAAGTTCTTTATAATTATCCACTTTCGCTTTGGAGGCGTTCATGATTACAAAATCAGGTTCGCCAAAGTTTTTCAACTCTTCTGCCGTCGGACGGATAAACATATTGGTAACAAAATGCGCCTGCCAAGCCACTTCCATGATGAAGCGCAGTTTGAGGCGGGTATTTTCGTTGGCGCCGCAGAATGCATCCACTACATAGAGTTTCTTGCCGGATAATTCTTTCGTTGCCAACTTTTTCAATTCAGCCCAAGTTTCTTTTGTAACGGGCTTGTTATCATTTTTGTATTCATCGGATGTCCACCACACGGTGTCTTTGCTCGTTTCGTCCATAACAAAAAATTTGTCCTTGGGCGAGCGTCCTGTATAAACGCCTGTCATTACGTTCACTGCGCCAAGTTCCGTGACTTGACCTTTTTCAAACCCTTCCAATCCGGGCTTGATCTCTTCTTTGTATAATTCGTCGAACGAAGGATTGTAAACCACTTCTGTTACGCCGGTTATACCATACTTGCTTAAATCTAAATTTGCCATTTTAAAATATTGATTTATAATAGTTTATATAAAAAAATCGTGAATTTTGAAGGATTTTCAAAGTTCCCCTTGTAAACCACGATACAAAAATACTACTAATTTCTGGAATAGAGCGCCTAATTAAAGAAATTTTTCAGTATTTGTGTTGTTTTATAGAACGGGATTGTGCGAAACCAGCCCGTGTGTAATTGCATAGAAAGTCAGCCCCGGTATGGTTTTGATGCCCAATTTGGCGGTAATATTTTTACGGTGGGTAAGCACGGTATTCAGGCTGATATAGAGTTTGTCGGCAATATCCCTGTTGGTCAGTCCCGCGACAATCAGCTGAAGGACATCTGTTTCACGGGTGGAAAGTTTTCGGTTGGTTTCAGATGCCGGTATCCGGGTGGTTTTTTCCTGAAGAATACGGTAACGGATGCGGTTATGCTGTTTAATATCTTTGCTCAGCGTATTGACTGACAAGACGACTGCATGACACAGGTTTTCGTCATATTTTCCGGATAAATGCTTGATTATAATGTGTTTTAAGTCATTAAGCAGGGCTTCGATAGGATCGCCGTATTCTTCGGGAGTTTGTTGTCCGGACGGCGGATCGGGCATTTTTTCCATATCATTACTCAGCCGGATGCAATAAGGGAACCATTCTTCTTCATCTTTTCGAATACGGCATAATAATTTTTCTTTAAATGAATCGAATATTTTTCCAATAAGGGAGAGCGAATTATTGTCGGGATCGCTCATCGAAATAAATGAACGCAGATGTCGCTCAATATTGGGCAGTTGGTAGCGCTGGTAGTAGTGATTCGTCTTGTTGAGGTAATCCACGATCTGGGCAATATGAAATCCCTGGAGTTTCTTTTCCGGAAAATAATCTTCGTTGAGGAAAGTGTTGATCATTGTCAGGAAGAACTCCGTGTCCAACTGTTGTTTTTCGCATAACTGGCTTACCGTTTCGCTTCCCAGTCCCAAATGAATGCCGAAGCGGTGAATCACGGGAATGAGCGAGGGGTGCTTTTCGACCACCTCGCTCAATTGCATGTTAGCATATACGAACGACATAATCGTTTATGCCTGTTCCCATTGATCGCGCAAGAGTTTGACGGCCGCCGTGACGGTAGCCGCGCGGTCACTGCTTTGGCAACCACATTCAAAACTGACGTACTTGTCGTAACCAATCATTTTCAGTCCGCGGAAGCCGTCCACGTAATTGTCGGCATCGCCATCTTCACCGGGCATGGAGCGCCGTTTGCGGCTGGCCATGTGTACGTGTTGCAGGTATTTGCCTGCCGACAGGAATGCGCCCATGTCGGACGTTTCCTCGCGTGTCATGTGCCAGAAGTCGCCCAGGCAACGGACGCCCGGATTGTTGATGTCACGACAGATGGACGCGGCATCGGCAACCAATCGCAGGTAGAACGCTTCGCCGCGGTTCAGCGGCTCAAGAATCACCGTCGTATTGTGTTGCGCTGCGAACGTTCCGAGCAGATCGAACTGTTCGCAGAGGAAGTCGCGCGTTTCCTGAGTATGCGGCATCACCGGCGTCTGGCTGTTGAAAGCCGGCACGATAATCACGCCCGTTGAGCCGAGTTCGCCGGCGGCCGTAATGATTTCGTGCATCGTATCAATACATTCCTGGCGCACCTTTTCTTCCGTCGAAAGGATGAATCCCGAAAAGCCGGCGCAGATGGCGCTTACCTTAATATTACGTCCGCTCAAAGCGTCTTTGATTTCTTTCACACGCCCGGCCAGTCCGCGTCCGCCCGGTTCAAACCCGACGATACCCAGGTTTTCCATGAAATCGAATTTCGCATTCAGGTTGTCGCCCGGAGGCGTTCCTTCCTGAAAAGAGAGCTTCAATTCCAGATCTTTACATTTGCTCTTGCAACACGCGCCTTCGCCGTCTTTGCAACACGCGTCCTTCTTCTTGCCGCCTCCGCAGGCAGACAAGGCGGCGCCGCCGACAGTCGCGGCGGCAGCCCTGATAAAATTTCTCCTGTCTAATGCCATGATCTTAACGTGTTTGTTTACTTCCCGGCGACGGTTTCCCGGCAATAGGGATATAGTCCGGCAATTTATACTCTTTGTTGGCGCCGAATCCACTGATGCCCATTGGTTTAACGAGGTCAATATTTTCCGGATACAAGTTTTGAGTAGATGCAGTCATCTTGTCCCAAGTTACTTTTTTGCCGGTATATGCCGCTTCGCGTCCCATAATGGCATACATGTTCGACAGCGCTGTTTCGGAAGCCTGGTCAATGGGCTTGCCTGCGCGGATATGATTTATCCAGTTGACATGTTCGAGTGTGTAGGGGTCATGCTGTTTGAAGTCCGCTTTTGACTTTTCATAGTCGAATTTCCATACAACATTACCTTTCAGGTCTTTAATTACATGTTCGCGTGCAGAAGACCATGAACCTTTCGTTCCCTGAATAAACTCATGTACGCCACCTTCTGTTTCGTTCACCTGACGGCACATGCTGTGGAGGTGAATGCCGTTCTCCATCTCGAAGTCAATGCTGAAATTATCGAACTGGTCGCCCGTAACGCGGCGCTGACGCGAGCCAAAGCCGAGAGCCGAAACAGGTTTTAAACCGCCTGTAAACCAAGTCCATACGTCCAGATTATGCACATGCTGTTCAACGATATGGTCGCCTGAAAGCCAGGTCCAGTTCACCCAGTCGCGAATCATCCACTCACAGTCCGACCAGCCCGGTTTACGGTCGTTAAACCAGAGCATGCCGCCGCACCAATAAACTGCTCCGCCGGTGATTTCGCCGATAGCTCCATCCATAATCTGCTGGAACGAAGCGACATAGTCACGGTTGTGATGACGCTGCGTACCGGTAACGACAGCCAAACCCTTAGCGGCCGCCTGCTTTGCCGTTGCAATGATTAGCCGGTAGCCCACCGGGTCAACGCAGATGGGTTTTTCGAGGAAACAGTGTTTTCCTTTCTCTACGGCATACTGGAAGATGATAGGACGGAAATTCGGAGGAGTAGCAGTGATGATGACGTCCACATCGCTGTCTATCACCTTTTTGTAAGCGTCTAAACCTACAAACTTCTGTACCTCAAAACCATTCTTTTCTTTCAGTTCGTTGGCAAAGTCATCTACCCTGTCCTGAAACGTATCGCCTATTGCGGTTATTTTCAGTCCATTAGCGGCAGCAAGGAAGTTCCATGTTGCGCCTTTACCGCGTCCGCCGCAACCTATTACGCCGGCTTTGATTTCTTTTCCGTCGTCAGCGAAATCGGGCAGTTCGGGAATGTAATACGATCCCGGTTCTTTTAAAGGGACGTTTTTTGCCTGAGCGTTACCGCTTGCCGCGCCGCCGCCACATGATGTTAATACGGAGGCGCTTCCTGTTCCTATCGCCCCCAAAGCGCCGGCCATAGCCGTGCTTTTCAAAAAAGTTCTTCTGTTGATGTTTTCTTTCTTCATAATGAATTCTATTTTAAATGAATAATTTTATTTTGTTGTTTGAATTGACTCGTTTGGTTCGCACACAATCCTGAATCCAATGCCCCGGATGTCGGAGTACCACCAGATGCTTTTAGGTTGTTGCGGGTCAGTTTTCAGCCAGGCATCATGCCGGCTGTAGTCACGTGCAGCTACGCGGACGTCGGCAGCGTCGGACGTATAGTTGCCGCCGCGGACAACCCATTCCTCGCCTTCCGTCACCAATGGATTCGTCACGTTTTCACCGCCTTTGGCATAGGCTTCCGCGTCGTATTTGTCAGCGCAATATTCCATTACGTTGCCGATCATATTTTTCAATCCGAACGGATTCGGTTTGACGGCTATCGGTTCCTGCGTCTTGTTTCCGCTGTTTTTGGCGTAAATCACGTAAGCGCTGATGCTGTCGGTTTTGGCGGCAAAGAATTTACGCCAAAAGCCATGATCGGAAAAATCTTTCGGATTGCCTGCAAAAAAGTAGGGTGTTTCTGTCCCTCCGCGAGCGGCGTATTCCCACTCGGCCTCTGTCGGCAGGCGATATTTTTTACCGGTTTTCTTTGACAGCCACAGGCAGAACGTTTCGGCAGCATAGTGCGTCATCGTAATGGCCGGACGGTCGCCGAATCCCCATCCCTGGTCAGGATAGCCGAATGGCGGAGTTGGGCCGGAGATGGCATCTGCCTTCGGATTGCTGTTGTTTGCATATATCTGTTCGGGCGGTGTGCGTCCTTCACTTGCCGTGTTTCCGAAAAATGCCCAGTATTGTTCCCAAGTCGTTTCAACCTCGGCCATAAAGAACGGGCTGACCGTCACTTCGCGCACCGGCGATTCGTCCGGTTTGTGGAACGCCTCTTTTTCCGAACTGCCCATACGGAACGTGCCGCCGGGAATCGCTATCATATTGATTGACACCGACGTGCCGGGAATATGCTCGGTATAGTCGGCAAAAGCAGTCACTTCGGTCGCTTTGTCATAGACAATGCCGGAAGATGAAGCGCTTCCTCCGACCGGGATTCCGGTCATTTTACCATGTTTGTAGTTCGGATTATAATGTCCTGCGTCCAAGTGGCAGCTGATGCACTGTAAATCCAGTTTTTTTTCGTTTTCCTCGTAATAAAGATGCGCCGTAATAGCATCATCCGTAACGCCTTGAGGGAAAAGATTCCGATGACAGTCTTTGCAGGATTCGTTGGGAATATACTTCACAGCGTGTTCGAGTTCGGATTTCATTTCCCATTTGTAATCCGCACTGTCTTTTGCTATATATCCCCAAACATCTTTGAGTCCAAGGCTTGCCTTTGCCATGTAGTGGCTGACGGTTTGCGTTTTGGGCGGCAGGTGGCAGTCCACGCAGTGCACAGTCACGCCGCTGTTGTTATTCACATGTTTGGACAATTTCCAACTGTCTGTGGCATGTGGATGCACATGGCACATCATGCAGGACTCGTCGGTGGAAAAATAAACAGTCGCCTGATAGAGGGCGACAAAACATGCCGCCCCAATCAGGAATCCAATCCAGAAGATATACTTATTTTTCTTTTTCTTAGGCCTTTGTGTATTGTATGAATATGATTTTCTTCGCATATTATCACCCTCTCTCGTTTATTCTATCCACGGTTGCCATTTCCTGTCATTATCCCAGCCGGCAGTCACCATTGTTTCGATGAACTGCATTCCGCGTACGCCGTCATAGACGTTGGGGAAATCCAACATGTCTTTTGTCGGCTGTTCGCCGTTGCGTTTGGCAAGGACAGTCAGCGTGAAATTCCTGTAAATGTTGGCAAACGCTTCTATAAATCCTTCCGGATGGCCTGTCGGAGTGCGGACATCCCAGAGGGCTTCTTTGCCGAGGAGATTGCTCCCGCCAATGGGAATAATTTCCGTCGGGCGATTACTCCATTTGATAAATAATTTGTTGGGTTCTTCCTGATGCCATTCTACACCGCCTTTTTCGCCATAAATGCGAATATTGATGTTATTGGCTTCTCCTACAGCTACTTGCGAAGCGGTCAGTACGCCTTTCAGCCCGCCGTCGTAGTGCAGGAACGCGGCGCCATCGTCGTCAATGGGTCGTCCGGGGACAAACGTATTGAGTTCGGCGCACAGTTCAGTCACTTTCTGTCCGGTGATGTATTCACTCAAGTGCCATGCGTGCGTACCGATGTCGCCGATGCAGCCTGCTTTGCCCGAACGTTTCGGGTCGGTACGCCATCCGGCGTTGTTGCCGCTTTGCAGTTCAATACGCTCTGATAGCCAGCCCTGCGGATACTCCACATAGACGCGGCGCAGTTTCCCAAAGTCGCCTCTTGCAATACGAGCTTTCATTTCTTTCACTGCCGGATAGCCGGTGTAAACATGCGTCAAAGCCAGCGTCAATCCGGTCTCTTCTACTTTTTTTTGCAACATTTTCGCTTCGTCGAGCGAGAACGTCATCGGCTTGTCAAGCACGACGTGGATTCCTCTTTCGAGCGCCATCATGGCCGGCTCAAAATGATAGATGTTGGGTGTAACAATAGTCACAAAGTCCATCCGTTCATCTTCAGGCAATTGCATCTCGCGTTCGAACATTTCCTGATACGTTGCATAAATTCTCTCGTCGGGCAACAAGTATGCACGGCCTGAGTTTTTTGATACTTCAGGATTTGCACTAAAACAACCACATACCAACTCGACATGATTCTCCATTAAGGCGGCACGCAGGTGAATTGCACCGATAAAACCGGTGCTCCCGCCACCTACCATTCCCATTTTCAATCTTTTACTTTTCATATTCTAATTATATTTTTTCTTTCAGCGCATAAAAATAGACATTCTTTTTGAATTGGCCAAAAAAAGGGCTAAATGTTATATTTATTTTATGTACGCGCGGCGTTTTTTGTATTTTTTTGCTCATTTTCTTTGCGATTCGCATTTTGTGCACTATTTTTGCATACGATTATTTTAAATGAAATTTCTTATGAAGATAAAACGGCTGATTTTTATTGCATTAACTTTGATTCCGGGGCTGTTGTTCAGTCAGAAAAAACCACTTGACCACAGTGTATATGACTCGTGGGAAAGCATTACTTTATCGCTTATCAGTAATAACGGCTTGTATGCCGTTCATCAGGTTGGGCCGCAGGAGGGCGACAGTTTGCTCACAGTTACCCACTTGCCATCGCTGTCGTCCGTGCAGATTGAAAGGGGTTATCGTCCGCAGTTCACGGACGATTCGAAAACGCTCGTTTTCCTGATCAAACCGACACAGGCCGAGAAAAAACAGGCGCGAAAAGAAAAGAAACCGGCTGCCGAAATGCCTCAGGACAGTTTGGGTATTCTCCGTTTGGGAACGAAACACGTTGAAAAAATTGCAGCCGTCAAATCTTATCAGATGTCTGAAAAAGCATCGGATTTCTTTGCCTGCACGACGGCTATGCCCAAGGATACTGTTCATCCGGACAGAAAAGATGAAAAGCATGATTATTTGATTGTTTACCGGTTTTTATCCGGACAGAAAGATACGATTCCTTTCGTGGCAAACTATACTGTCAGTAAAAACGGGAAATACCTGTCTTACATCACAAAACCATCCGAAAAAGACAGCATCGCCGTGCCGGGAATCTATCTCTATGACCCGGCTACGCAGCAATCGGTCATCCTGAAGGAAGGGAAGGGCGAATATAAATCGCCCGTTTTTGATGAAACGGGCGATCAACTCGTTTTCTATGCCACTGCAGATACAACCAAAAACGAATCCAAGTTATTCAACCTTTACTATACATCCACTGCTCAACCAGCTGTGCGTGCCATTGCGGATACGCTTTCTGTGCAAATGCCTGATAAATGGAGTGTTAATGCGTACCATGAGGCCTGTTTCAGTAAAAATGGCGCTAAACTTTATTTTGGAATTTCGCCCATCATCCCGCCAAGGGATACAACTGTGGACGAGAGTGAGAAGGTGAAGTTGGATGTGTGGTTTTATGACGATGATTATCTGCCCACCTACCAGTTGAAACAACTTGACAAAGAGTTAAAACGATCCTGTCTTTGCGTTTTTGACGTGAAGGATCTGAACCGGTTTGTCCAACTTGGCTCGCCCGAACTGGAAGAGATTGTATATTCGGATAAGGGCAACGGCGAACACGCAGTAGGATTCAGCACGGTCAGTTATCGTAAAGAATCGCAATGGACAGGTATTGTGCGGAATGACGTCTATGTGATTTCCACGACAACGGGTGAGAAGAAACTGCTTGCCGAAGGGATGGATACCCGTCCGGGATTTTCGCCCGCGGGCAACTACTTGCTTTGGTTTGACAGAACGTCTGCCGACTGGTATGTTTATTCCATTGTTGATGGGCAGACCCGTTGCCTGACGGCCGGTTTGGAAATCGCTTTTGAGGATGCGCGGGCTGAACGTCCCGACAAACCGGGTCCTTTCGGAGGAATGGGGTGGAGCGAAAACGACCGGTATGTCTATCTTTATGATCAATACGATATCTGGCAGTTTGATCCTGTCGGACAATTACCGCCCAAACGCCTTACTGATGGACGCGAACGGCAACTCACCTTCCGTAACATCCGGTTAACCAATGAATACGAATACCTGAAGGCCGGTGAGTCATTCCTGCTTTCCGCTTTTGATAATGTGTCGAAAGAAAGTGGCTTTTATACGCTTTCACCTAAAAAGGGATTGAAGAAACTGACTTTTGGGAAATATTCGTTCTCTACGCCCGTCAAAGCCAAAAATGCAGAGGTTTTTATTTATACGAAATCGAATTTCAATACCACTCCTGATCTCTGGGAAACAGCCGACTGGTGGAAAAAAGAAACGCAACTCAGCCATATCAATCCCCAGATGAAAGACTATCTCTGGGGCACTGCGGAATTGGTGCACTGGATGTCGAAAGACAGTTTTCCGCTCGAAGGGATTCTGTATAAACCGGAAAATTTTGATCCGGCAAAAAAATATCCCATGATAATCTATTTTTATGAACGTCATGCAGATGAACTTTACCGCCATTTCATGCCGACGCCGAGCCGTTCCATCATTAATATTCCATTTTTCTGCAGCCGGGGCTATTTGGTCTTTACACCGAACATTCATTATGTGGACGGGCATCCGGGACGAAGCGCCTGTCATTCGATCATCGCCGGCGCGGAGATGCTTTGCCAATATCCCTGGGTGGACAAGGAACATATTGGTATTCAAGGACAAAGTTGGGGCGGTTATCAGGTGGCGTTCCTGATTACGCAGACCAATATGTTTGCCGCCGCAGGAGCCGGTGCACCGGTGTCGAACATGGCGAGCGCCTATGGCGGTATTCGCTGGGAATCAGGCCTGAACAGACAGATGCAGTATGAACGCCAACAAAGCCGTATCGGAAAAACGCTGTGGGAAGCGCGTGACCTTTACATCGAAAATTCGCCTTTGTTCTTTGCCGACAAAGTGGAAACGCCGCTGCTGATGACGCATAATGATAACGACGGGGCTGTGCCCTGGTATCAAGGCATAGAATATTTCACCGCCCTGCGCCGCCTCGGTAAAACCGTCTGGATGCTCCAGTACAACGGCGAAGCGCATAACTTGACGCAACGCCGTAATATGTGCGACCTGAGCATTCGCCTGCAGCAGTTTTTCGACCATTACCTGAAAGGCGATCCCATGCCTGCATGGATGAAATATGGCATTCCCGCTACGAAGAAGGGAAGGACTGACGGGTTGGAACTGACGACGGAGTGAACAAAATCGGGAATTTACGGGCGTTGATTTTGTCGTAATTTTATGTAACAGGAAGCTCAACCCGCCGTTCAATAGCTTCTTTCACAAACGAATTGAGCGTCTTGCCATGCAGTTTTGCAGAGATTGCCGCACGACGGTGCAGGTCGGAGTTGATACGTACATTGAACACGCCCGAATAGGATTTGCGAATGTAACTATTTTTCAGTTACCGGCAAAATAAATTCCGTTTTAAGCATTTCGTAGATTTCCTGCCAAGATTTGAGATAGTATTCGGTTGACCGATCTGACAGTCGGGTGAAGGTGGCAGAACTGTAAAACAAGTCAGCCGCCCTTTTTTCATCTAATTGATAATCAAGCATCAACTGCTCGACTATTGATTCGGCACGGTCTTCTATGTCAAAGATACTGTCGTTGTACGCCTTGTCCAAAACCAGCAGAGAACGCATTGTGCAAAAACAAATCTGATGCGTCGGTTCATGGTAAGAAAGCATTTTCAAAAAATTTTCTTTCGTTATTTTTCCTGCCAAATATCTGGTCAGCGTTCGCTGAACTTTGTCGTTGGCGACAGGTCCTTCAACAATATCATAGTCATGGGCAGGTTGAGGCAGCATCGTGTTTCGGTTCATCACAACAAAATCAAGCCATTCTTCATCATACGAAGCAAAATGTTTGACCTTGCACAAATGTTCTGTAAAAGCAGTATCACAATAGGTAAATTCCGTTACAAAACCATCGTTGCCGTATTTGCTGCCGATAATTTTAGCCCAACTTTCGGCTTGCTCACGATATTTTGTTACATAGAAACCTTGCCCGAAGTCCTTGTGCGGTTGGGCTTTCGAGAGATCAATCTCTTCAATTTCCGTATAACTGCCGTGATAGACCTGCATCAGCGTCGCCCTCCGTTTTTATAACAGACTTCATATATGTTGTTCAGCGTATATGGCAGATTATCAGTGTGCAAAGCCCACCAGTGACTGTTCAGGTAATCCCATCCGCCATATTTTTTCAGATAAAAAAAAGCGTCCTGCATCTTCATCTTATACGAGCGGGCAAACTCAGGGATAATGAAAGTGATGAAACTCACCTTGTCGCTTGTCTGTTTATCTAACTGTGTTGCCATAATTCTTTGATTAATAAATTTCTCGTCCGCAAAGATAGTCATTGTTTTCGAGTCAGCGAAAAAATCTCCAAAAAAAAATGCCAAAATCCCAATACGGACTCATTTTCCCCTGCTATGGAAAAAATCAATTCAAAGTCTGAAAAAAAATCACATTTTCCCCCTCATCCCGTACCAATATCAAAAATTCTTTCTATCTTTGTCAGCATGTTGAACGAATTGTTTTTTATGATAGAAATGAGAAAAATCGGATTTTTAATTTTGTGCGTGGCGATGACTACGCAAGTATTCGGTCAGAGCGGGACAATGGGAACATTAACTTGGGAATTTAAAGACAGTACGTTCACCATTAGCGGGAATGGAGCAATTCCTGATTACGAGCTTGGCAGGGTGAAACCTTGGAATAGTGTTAGGAGTAAAATAAAAACCGTCATCATTAAAGAAGGTGTAACTGCAATCGGCAATCGTTCTTTAGTTGGTTTAGAAAACATGCTCTCCATAGATATTCCTGTCAGCGTTACAAGAATCGGTGATGGTGCTTTTAATAACTGTCCAAAAATAGCATCCATAATCATCCCGGAAGAAGTGACAACCATCGGTGAAGGAGCTTTTCAATTCTGCGAAAGTTTAACTTCTATAAATATTCCCGAAGGAGTCACAAGTATTGCCGATGGTATTTTTTATTCCTGCCGCAGTCTGAAATCCATAACTATTCCAAGCAGCATTAAAGATATTGGGGCTGGAGCATTTGAAGAATGTAGCAGTTTAAAATCCATATCAATTCCAAATGGCGTCATATCTATTGGGAATGGTGCCTTTTTAAATTGTGGCAGTTTAACGTCTATAATCATTCCATCAAGTGTCACATTTATTGATAATTGGGCTTTTGTGGACTGTTGTCGGCTAAATTGGGTATCAATACAGTGGTCGAACCCTTCAATGGTAACATTAGGAACACCAAATTTTAGCTGTGGTAGGGATACTTTATATGTTCCGTCAGGCACGAAAGCACTCTATGAAGCAGCTGACGTATGGAAGGAATTTAGAAATATTATAGAAGGCGTTCCCCAATCCAACGAAACGATAAATAATTATAAAGTCTGGTCATCTGATGGAAATCTGTATATCAGTGTTTCCGACGCAACGACAATCAGCATTTATACGCTTTCCGGAGCTTTAGTGAAACGGCAAACTGTTACAGCAGGAAATACGACTATTCCGTTGCCACGAGGTTTGTATTTGGTTAAATACGATAATAAAACCACGAAAATACTTGTGATGTGATACTGCTATTTTCGGTTGTTTTCTTTGGAAAATAAGTGCATCCGGCTAAGATCATCTGGTGTATGACATACTGCAATTGTTCCAAAAGGTCTCTACACTAACCTCTTTCCCGTTTCGCTTTGCGACAGGAGATCAGAATGAAGTAATTGTACTGGTGGAACTGCCATATTTCGCTTCTCCCTGCCCGCCCCTCTTTTCCGAATAACGACCCGGTGCACAGCAGAAGTCTGCATCTCCAGGACAATCCATTTGATACTTGAGTGATCATTCTACTCTATAGTTATCTGCAAATGTTACACTACAATAAGTATAATTCCAGTTGTACTCTCATTTAGCAACCTTTGTACCTGGTGCACAATAATCTCCTTCTACCTTGGCGTTTATTCCTTCGTCATCCAAATTAACATACACTACTACATCCGCCATCGCCGTACATTTTTCATCTACCTTACCGGAAACATCCTGACTGTCTAAAGTCCATTGTGATGAAGACGGCGTTCGTGCAGGAACACTGTTTTTTGTGGAAGCTGCACATGCTTTTGTTCAAGCACAATGATACGGATTGCTATTGGTTTTACACTCAGGATAATCGTTTTCCAGAATTGTCGCATTAGTCCATTCGTCCAACCTTACGTATCTGTATCCATACTTGCGTGTAAGGATAAGTCCATCATATTCACATTCAGTTGTTTTAGAGGCAGAAGTAAGCAGATAGGTGTATGCCGCAGAATTTCAGGCTCACTGCGTTGTATCACACCATGGTGTAGCCCACTCCGGACCTTCTATAGTCGTTTCCGAACATTTGGAGGAAATATCCGGACAGCAGTAACCACCAACCTGTACTTCTCCACTTGGACATCAAGTTGTTCATCATCAAGAAGAACTACTACTTGGCGGGTTATTACAACTCACACAATTTCCCTCACAGTAGGACGCACATCCGTAGGTGCAACTTACCGCAGAAGGGCAACAGCTTTGTGTATTACAACTTCCTTCTGTCCAAGAACTTGAAGGGCAGCGGGCGGTACAGGAATAGTTTCGGTCAGGCTCGTTGCCGGCGTAACTCGTGGCGTCGCGGCAAACAGAAATATCTACGCCCGAGATTTTTGTGCCGTCCCTCTTGACCGCATCACAATAGACCGTTCTGCTGTCGGAGTAATGCCCGTCCGTACAACTGATTTTATACTGTCCCCCGCCACAACTCACCGTACAACCCAGATTAGCAGTGCTGTACTGTGCCGGACACGATGACGGAAACTCCTTGCTCACCCTTCGGCTGACTCTCAGGCATTCATCATCATAGTTGTTATTGGGCGTGCCCGCATCCCGTTTGTAATATCCATCCTTACATTTCAGTTCCACATTTTCGGTATAGGTACGCACCCCGTAGTCACAACTGAAACTTGCAGAAAAGATCCGTTCGCCATTGGTGGTCGCCACTGTGGTATTAGTAGAAAGGAAAGAAGTCAGATTATTTTCAGCGTGATTCATATCTAACAGGTGCAAGTCCTGAATGGAGGTCGGAAAACGAAAGTAGGAAGA
>JAISUI010000084.1 GCA_031272155.1 Tannerella sp.
CACGCAGTATATGTACAATCTGATCATCTCTGCCAATGCAGTTGCTTTCGGCACAATGTCGGTAAGCGCCTGGCAGGATGGGTCGGGAATTGATCAGGGGGTGTGAAATTGATACTGAATACGAAGGTGCGAATGAGGTTTTTTTGCCCTGCTACCACCGATTTGCAATCGGTGGTTCGTCAAATGCAAAATAATCACGCCGATTACAAATCGGACGCGAGCAGGAGATGAGGTAAACTTATAGCAGAATAACCCCCCACAAGCGTCGAGTGGGGGGTTATTTTTTTAGTGCGGCGTTAAGCCACAAATTTATTTTATTTCCGTTTCGTACCTGAATCGCCAGACGTCATAAAACAGATTGCCGCCCTTCCATTCCAATTCGCCGCGCTGGAAATCCACATTGTCGCTGCGAGGAAAGATTTTTGCAGGATAGAGAGGTTGAGAATAGTCACTGTTGACAATCCATCGGTAGGCGTCAATGCCGTTGGAGTAGAAATAACGCACCTGGTCGTCGGTGGCGAAGGAGTTTTGTCCGTAGGACTGGTCTATAGGCAACCAACCCATTCCTTCAAGGTAGAATTCGCCCCAGTCATGCAGGTTTTTGGTTTCGGGAAATACGGTGAATCCGCTCTGCCAACGAGCAGGAATACCGTTGTAACGCGCCAGGGTGATAAACAGCAGCGTGACTTGCCCGCAGTCGCCATGACCGTTGGTCAGGACATATTCCGGGATATTGTCAATCGTTGAATATTCCCGTGCACCGGCCCAGGGAAACGTATCGTCCACCCATTTGAATATTTTCTTGACCTTTTGATACGGGTTGGTTTCCCGGCCAACAATCCGCTCGGAGATGGCTTTGATAGAATCGGTAAATACGATATGGGGCGGACGTTCGGCCGTGTAGGTCTTCAAGATTTCAGGGTTGATCGGGGCTGTATCCAACGTTTTTTCATCAAGATTAAACCATTCGGCTACGGAACGGTAGGAAAATTCGTAAGCAAATACGAGCGGTTCTCCCTTTTTTGCCTTTTTCTCCACATACAGCGAACGGTGAGGATATTGCGGCGGCGCAATGAGATATACGCTGTCATTGATGGACAGGAGTTTTACGTTCGACTGCCGGCGATGGTCTTCACGCGGGTAAGGCAACCAGCAACGGACTACTTCGCCGTCAGGTACGACGTCGGCTTTCAACGTCAAGGTAGCGCGTACTTTTACTTCTACCGGGTCTGACTGTGTCCGGCCTGTTTTTTTCAGTTGGGCGACGAGCGCCGGCAACTGGAAAGTTTCATCCTTAGGCGTCGCCTTGGGCTGGTCTATTTCCTTTTTCTTGGCAATGGCCTCTTTGTCAATGCGGAACAAGTTGTTGGCGGCACGGTCAAAATAGCGCTTCTTGCCATCTATTATCATATATTCCAGCGACTTGTCATTTTCCCATTTGGCAAGCATTTCATCAGTCACGTCGGGGTAATACTTCCGGACGACGGTCAGGACATCTTCTTTGCTCTTGTCAAAATCCATGGCTATCCGGCGCATTTTGTCCTTGCGCCATTGGAATTGATAGACCGAATCGGCCGAAGGTTTGTGTTGCGCAATATACAAATCTATCAGATAGATAGCGCTTGTAAAGTTTCCGGCCTGTTCTTCGCGGTCAATCTGCGCAAGACTGACCAGTTCCGCCTGCTTAGGGCAACAGGCGACTGCCGTACTGAGAATCAAAAGAGAAAAAAACTTTTTCATACCTTATTCATTTTATGATTTTACATTCTTAATTCCTATTCCGGGCAAATCATTCAGGGTTAATTTGCCGTTTACGACGGTTGTTCCGTCAAAGATGTCATTGCTAATCAGAAGATTTCCGTCGAGATCGGCAAAATCAACTGCCGGCGACAACTGCGAGGCTGCCGAGATGGCGCACGACGTTTCGGTCATGCAGCCGATCATCACTTGCATGTGGAGGGCGCGCGCCATTGTAAGGATTTTCCACGCCTCGCGCATGCCGGTGCACTTCATCAGTTTGATATTGACGCCCGTAAAGGCGTCTTTGAGCCGCATCATGTCCGTCAGCCGCTGAAACGATTCGTCGGCAAAGACGGGCAAGGGGCTGCGTTCCGTGATCCAGGCGATGTCGTCGAGGTTATGTTTTGACATCGGCTGTTCTATCATCACGATTCCCCTTTCTTGCAGCCAGTAAATCATGTCGAGCGCATAATGTTTGTCTGTCCAGCCCTGGTTGGCGTCTATGGCGATGGGTTTGTCGGTTACGGTGCGGATGGTTTCAATCATTTCTTTGTCGTTGTCGCGTCCGAGCTTCACTTTCAGGATGTTGTACAAAGGAGCGGCTTCGCGCGTTTTTTCTTTGACTACATCGGCTGTGTCAATCCCGATGGTAAACGTCGTGGAGGGCGCTTTCGACTTGTCCAAACCCCATATACGATGCCAGGGTTGCCCCATGATTTTGCCGGTCAGGTCGTGGAGTGCAATATCTATTGCCGCTTTAGCCGCCGTATTGTTTTCGGCTATTTTGTCCACATACGTCAGAATATCTTCCATTTCAAACGGTCCTGAAAATTGGGAAAGATCCACTTTCTTCAGAAATTCCGTGACGGAGGCCTGCGTTTCGCCCAGATAAGGCGGCAGGGAGGCTTCGCCGTAGCCGGTGAGGCCATCATATTCAATTTCGGTCAGGACAACGGGTGTAGTTGTCCGCGATGAGTTGGCAATCGTAAATACATGCCTCAGTTGCAAATCATAGGGCTTAAAGGTGAGTTTCATTTTGCCCTTGGGTGCGGCATTTTTCGTTTTTCCGACCTGCGCCGGTAAATGCAGCGGCGACAGGGCTGCGATGCCTGCTCCGGCAGATACCGCCGATGTTTTTAAAAAATTACGTCGTGTATAGTTCATTTTACTGCTTATATAATTATGGTTGTGACTGATACAAAGGGTGATGGCCAACGGACTGAATACCTGGGGAATCCACAGCGCCGATAATCCGCGACGCCCGTACAAATTCGCGGGTGTTCTGTTCGTCATAATTGGCTTTCTGCGGGTCCAAACTGTTGATTCTTACGTAGCCGATGGCATGAATAAACTCATTGTCGCCCAGATAGAAACCCACATGCCGGATACGTTCCTTGCGGCCTTCCTGCGCTTTTTTTCCGAAAAACATCAGGTCGCCTGGACGCAGATTTCCATATCCATCGGACAGGTCAATGGGAATGCCGGTTTTCACCTGCTGCGATGCGTCGCGGCGCAGGATGATGCCGTGCATCATCAGGACTGTTTTCGTGAAGCCGCTGCAATCCATTCCTTTTGTCGAAGTGCCGCCCCATACATAAGGAATCCCCTTAAGTGTCAGGGCGGTACGGATAATGCTTTCTTCCGTAAGCCGGATGGACGACAGCCATTCCTCGAATGGCTTGCTTTGGCTTTTCAGGACGTAGGCCGTGCGCCCGTCAGGATACGAGGTCTTGTAAAAACGTCCCGCATCGCTTTCATATTTCAACAGGTTGCCGGCGACGAGGTCGGCGACGTGCTGTCCCGTTTCGTCGGGCGTTTCGTAGCCAAAGCCATAGATGTCCGTAAAGACGATCTTTTTAGCATTTCGCCATTGGTCGAAAGTCTCTTCATCCATTCGCACAAAAGAACTCCCCATCAGCCAGGCCACATAGCCTTCAGCGCCTTTCACGCGCCACCAGCCGGCATGTTGAAGTATTTGCACCGGCGCTCCCAGCAGCCATTGCGTACCCATCTCGGCGTCATAGTCTGCGCCCATACGCGCGTCGGCCACCGAAACGTTGATGACGCCGTAAACCTGTTCGCCGACCGTTTCGTCGGGCAATACCCTGATACTGTCCACAACGGCCGGATTCGCTTCACGCAACAACCGAAGCGTTTCCGTTTTCGCTTCGGCTACGGACGTGACGCCTTTGACGACCGGACATCCGTCGCGTTCGACAACGGCAATCTCGAATACGTCATCCCGTTTGTCGGGAACGTACCGCTGCCGTACACTGTCGGCGCGTGCCGACAATTCGGGATAGGGCTGTCTGTTACCGTCATGAGTGCATCCGGTCTGGATAATCATCCACAATATCAGCGCTTTAATTGCCCATTGAAATCTGTTATACCTTGTTTTGATCTTCATACAGGGAACAAAATTAAGAAAAAAACAGCATAAAACATGTTTCACGGCATTTTTTTATTTTATTTTTTCGGGAATAATAAATCCCTGTCCGGTGCAATATTCAAAGAAGGGTTGCGTTATAGTATGTGTAGTTTAAAGTAGTTTAAAAATAGAAGATGTGTGCATGGCGTATCAGAAGAAATATTGTATCTTTGCACCTTTTTAATAAAAAGACGAGATGAAACAGATCATAATAGGAGGGGGGATATGGATGTTGTTATGGTTAGGCTCCTGCAAGGTGCCTAAGGACATAACTTATTTCCAGGGCATTGACGATATTACCGAAAAGCAACTGGAGATGATGAACCAGACCTATAACGCTAAAATTTGCGAAGATGACTTGCTGACTATCAATGTGTCATCGTGGGATCCGAGTTTGACGATGCCATATAATCCGCCGGCTTACAGCTATTACAAGCAGGGAGAGCAGGAGGGCGCCGAGTCTTCCGTCGAAAGTCTCTATACCTATATTGTAGATAAAGAAGGATATATTAATTTTCCTGTTCTGGGGCGGGTGCAATTGGCCGGATTGACGATACACGAAGCGAACAGCAAACTGCGAGACCTGATCAAGCCTGCTGTGCCTGATGCGCTGGTCAATGTCCAGATTGTGAATTTCAAAGTCGGCATCTATGGCGAAGTGGCGCGGTCGAATATTTATACCATCCGCAATAACCGAATTTCTATTCTGGACCTGGTCGCGATGGCGGGCGACCTGACTATCAACGCCAACCGGAAGAATATCCTGCTGATACGCGACAACAACGGACATAAAGAATATACACGTTTTGATATGACCGATCCCAATATTTTCGCCTCGCCCTATTTTTATCTGAAACAGAACGATATAGTCTATGTAGAACCGAATGCGGCCAAGAAACGGAACGCGAACTACAGCGCGGCGCAACAATACACGCTGTCCATTATTTCGACCACCGTGTCCGGCATTTCGGTACTGACTTCTTCTATTATAGCTATCATTGCCTTAAGCGAAAAATAAAATTTATGGAAACGACGAAAGACAACGAAGCAATTGGTTTGAAAAGTGTGATTGTACACTATCTGCATCACTGGAAATTGTTCCTGGCCGTATTTTTGTGTTCATTTATTCCGGCCATCCTATATTTGAATCTTTATCCCCGCACGTATGAGTTTATGGCGCGTCTGCAGGTGCAGGAGGATGCAGGCATTACGCCCGCAGGGTTCGGACTTGGCGAAGCGGCAGGCATCATGAAATCGTTCGGGATAAGTGGCGGAAGCGTGGGTTCCGTTAATATTGAAGATGAAATTTCGCTCCTGTCTTCCAGCCGGTTGATGAGTCAGATGATTTATGAACTCGGTTTGAATGTGACCTATACCAAACCATTCTCATTTTATAAAATGTATAACAGTGCGCCGTTGAAACTGACAATGGATTCTGCGGCTATGGCGCAATTGGAAGACGAATACAAATTTTCCGTTTCCGTATCGAAAGAAAAAGTCAAAGTAAAGGTCAAAAATGTACTGGGGAAAAAGAAGGGAAAATATACCTGTCCGTCGTTGCCGGCAAGGATTGACTTTGACGGGCAAGTGTTTATGCTTGATTTCGACCATGGAGCCTCGGCAAATGAAAACTTCCGGCTGAATATCCGGTGCAAGCCCGCCAGTTGGCTGGCTGAAGAATTTGCGGACGATTTTATCATAGAAGAAGTATCAAAAACATCCAATATCATTGAATTAAGCTGTACGGATCATGTGCGTGAACGGGGCAAAGCGACGCTGAATGTACTGATGCGGAAATACAATGAAGACGCCGATACGTTCAAACGAACGTTAGACCATCAAATGCTTGATTTTGTGGACAATCGCATTAACGGGGTGGTGTCCGAACTTCAAGATGTGGAATGGAAAATCGAAAAATACAAAACGAAAAATCAACTCACCCTGCTGGAATCGGACGTTCTGTTCTATACGGAACAGATGAAAGAGCTTGAACTCAAGATTATAGAGGTCGAGGCCGAATCGCGTCTCATTAAGATGATGGATGATTACGTGAAGAATCCGAAAAACAAATACAGTGTAGTGCCGTCGTTGCTCTCGATTGCGGAGGGCGAGAAGGGTAGTGCGATCACCCTTTATAATGAAGCGCTTCTTGAACGCGACCGGCTGTTGAGAAATTCCAATGAAAATAACCTGATTTTCAAAACGATGGACGATCAGGTGAACAGTCTTCGCGAAGGCGTTTTTCAAATGATTGAGAATGCGGAAAAGACGTGCAGCGAAACGCTGGCCGACCTGAAATCGAAAGAGAAATTTTTGATGGACAAAATGAAAAGCGTCCCATCCCAAGAACGTGAATATGTGGAATTTAAACGTCAGCAAGAAATACTGCAGGGCGTCTATATTGTACTCCTCCAGAAACGGGAAGAAACAGCGCTTTCGCTGGGACAGCGGAAAGAACATGCACGAATCATTGACCCGGCCTTTATTTTTAAAAAGCCGGTCGGACCAAGAATGTTGTTCGCCGGTATCGGGATCATTGCATTGACATTGATTATTCCGGTAGCGTTTCTGTTTTTGAAAGACATCTGGAACGGAGTAAAAGAAGAATACAAACGGACAAAATAAAAATGCGTTAAATCACTTCTATGAAATTAAAGCCGTTATCATTAGGGAAATATGCCATCATCGTAAAAAATGCTTCCTATCTGACGGTCTTTGAGATCATGCGGGTTATCATGCCCTTTATTGCCATGCCATACCTGATATATACCGTTGGTAAAGAGCATTATGGCGCAGTTGTTGTAGCTCAGGCCTATATCGCATTTGCTTCTTTATTGGTGAATTTTGGCTTGGATATATCGGCTGTAAAAGACATTGCACAATGCAGAAATGACCGGCGCAAAACCCATGAAATCGTTTCGTCGGTGCTGATTATCAAAACAGTATTGTTTTTTCTCGCATTTGTGCTTTTGATGCTGCTGGTTCATACGGTTCCCTATTTCAATCGAATGTCCGTTTTGCTGTATTATGCTTTCCTGACCTGCATTGCAGACGTACTGATACCGGTCTGGTATTATCAGGGAAAGGAAAATATGAAGATATTAACTATTGTTCGCTTTTTTTCGATAGCATTTTATACGGGGACGATTTTCATCTTTATCCATTCAGCTGACGATTATCCGTATATTCCGTTATTACAGTCTGTTGGGTTGATTCTGTCAGGCCTGATTTCATGTTATTTTGTTTTCGTAAAAGATAAGGTACATTTTTATATTCCGTCACTTCCTGTCGTATGGCAGAAATTTCGTGAAAGTGCGCCTTTTTTCCTGTCGAGGGTCGCATTAGCGATTAATGGACAGATAGCCAAGATTATGTGCGATATCGGACTGACGAAAGCGGATGTGACGGCTTTTGACGTTGCCCAGAAAATATGTAATGGCGGTATGATTCCGATACAGATGTTTACTCAGGCCTTGTATCCCAATCTGAGTAATTCGCAGGACAAGAAGCTGTTGCGGCACAGTTTCGGAGTGACTGCGGTCATTACAAGCGTTGTTGCGGTGATCTTATTTCTCATTTCCAACGTGGCTACCGATCTTTTATCGGCCGGAAAAACGCCACAGGCGGCAGGCATCCTGCAAATCCTCTGTTTATACAGGTTCCTGTCCGGCTTTTCCATTTTCTTGGGTTCTTCGGTATTGGTTGCATTTGATCACCAGCGTCCTTTTAATCAAAGTGTTATCCTGTCCACCTTGGTGCTTGTGGCTTGCTATGCCCTGATGGCGTTTACAAACAATTATTCCGTTTATCTGTATGCCTGGATATTAACGTTGGCCGAAATAATTGTGTTGGCTTACAGGTTTTATTACAGCAGGAAATACGGATTAGTGGAATGGAAAAATTTGATTTTCCGTTGAATCGTCGTAATACATTTCAGCGACATGAACAAGTCGTTTCTTTTTCGGAGGCAATTTCATGTAATTGCCGTAAAGTTTTTTGAGATAGCTGTTTGCATTATTAATGCCCAAGAATGAATGGCCGGCAAAATCATATACTTTCGGTATCCCGAAAATAGTTTTCCTTACTACTTCTTTCGTGTGCCAATGCCCGTAATAATTGATATAAAACTTCGAATATTTAGCGGTGAATACTTGAATGCACCAGGCAATGAATCGTAATAACCACACCGTTTTTAAGGGAAACAAACAGCGGAGCGCGCAGGCGATGATTTTTTTAAATCCCTTACGTTTTTTCGGGGAAATAGCTAAATAGTCTTTTATTCTTAATAAAAAAGCGATATACGAAGCAAAAGGATATGTGCACACAGGCCATTTCGTCCCGTCGTCGAGTGGGAATATATCAATATGGATGCCCAGCGCCATTTTTCCATCATACCAGACATCGGACAGGCGCGTGCGCGTATCGTCAATCTTGATATAATTAAATTCGGCAAATTCGTTATTTTCCCGCGTCAATACCCTTAAATGCGAGGGCAATTCATTGGATAAAGCTTGGATTAACCTGTTGTAAAAACTGCGGGGAACGCCAAAATCCATGTCGTCGTCCCAGGGTATAAAACCGTTGTGCCTGACAGCCCCCAGCATCGTTCCTCCCAGCATGTAATAAGGAATGCGGTGCTTTATACATATTTTGTCGAACTCCACAGCAATGGACAGGAGGAGTTGGTGACATTCATCTATCGTAATTGATTTCATGCAATTCATTATTTTACGGGGCAAAAGTACAAAAACATTATCAGAATAAAAAGTAGCGGCGGGATATTATTATTGGCGGAATAAACGTATCTTTGCATGACGGTAGCCATCGTGCGAAAAGATAATTCGGTCTATACTAAAAGAGGAATTATCCCGTTTTAAAGATATAATATATAATTATGGTGCAATCATTCGTTGATAAATTTTTCTTTGCATTATTCGTATTTTCGCTGATTTTTGTCATTTTACTGTACAAGACCATCGGTTTTGATTACATGGACGAACTCTGTGCGGCCGGACTGTTGGTAATGTTTTTCTATGCGTTGATGAGAACGCCGAACTGGACTTTTAACAAGGCGTTTCTGATCATGTTGGGGATTTTCGCCTTTTATACTATCTACTCGGTTTGGATAGGAAGCAATTCCAAACGGGCTATTTTTAACGACTTAGTGATACAGATGAAACCGTATATCGCGTTTTTTTGTATTTATCAGCTGAAGCCGGTTATGACCGAATCGCGGAAACGGCTGCTGAGGGATGTTTGCCTGCTGTTCTGGTTTATTTTCCTGCTGCCCATTGGCCTGATCTCGCTCGTGAATGAAAGAGTGTTTATGCTTACCATGGAACATCCTTCCTATTATGGCATCGCAGTTACTATAGTGTCGCTTTGCGTTTATTATTGCAGCCGTAATACCTTGCGAGATAAGCTTGTCTTTTTATTATTGTTGTCTATTGGCATCTTTTGCGGGCGATCCAAGTTTTTCGGTTTCTTTATCTTAGCTGTTTTTATGGTTCTGTTTTTTACGCATATTGACCGTCTCAAGTTGAACCTGAAAACCGTGATGTTTTTCCTCTGTATGCTTGGTGCAATCGTTTTAGTAGCATGGAATAAAATATCTTTTTATTTTTTTAACGCCATGATAGGCAGTGGCGATATAGACCCGGATATGATGGCGCGTTTCGTGCTGTATCGCACTTTTCCGGAAATTCTTCATGATTATTTCCCTTTTGGAAGCGGTTTCGCATCATACGCAACTCATTCATCGGGAGTATATTACTCAGACCTCTATGCGAAATACGGGCTGGAATATGTATGGGGATTGAGTAAAAGCTATTCTGCCTTCATATCCGATACGTTCTATCCTTCGCTTGCGCAATTTGGCGTGGTTGGGATCGCGCTGTTTGTACTGTTTTGGGTGTATATCATACGGAAAGCGTTCTCACGCTATTTCAAAAATGGCAATGTCAAGCTATTGGCAATCGTCTTGTTGATTGTTGGATTTCTGGCGATTGAGAGCACTACCGGTCCTGCATTCATTGCCCAGGGCGGTTTTTTTGTAATGATGATGATGGGACTTATTCTTTCTGAGATGAGCCGTGATACAAGAGGAGAAAGCCTGAAAACCACTCCGATAACTGATGGTGTAGAAAATAGCGCTAACGGCAATGACCTCAATCCGCAAATTTAGCTCCGTGTCCCCAGCCGTTCCTCCATCGCCTTGAGCATATCGCTCAAACGTTCGACTTTGCTTTTGGTGATGGCTATTCGCCCTGAGCGGATAAACTGCAATACGCCAATGGTTTGGCTTAATTCGTTGAAGAGCGCCTGCGTCTCTTCGTAATGGCCGTTCTTTTCGAGCACGACGCAGGTCTCGTTGATGTCGAGCACATGGGCGTTGTACTTGCGTATCAGTTGTTCAACGGACGGAAGTTTCAAGAACTGTTCCGTGCTTAATTTATAAAGTGCAATCTCCTGATAAACAAGGTCTTCGTCCGTATTATAATACGCTTTGAGGATATCCACGCGCTTATCTATCTGCTTCACTACTTTGCTGATCATATCCCTGTCGGCAAAGGTGGTAATGGTAAACTTGTGGATACCGACGATGGCCGACGGCGAAACGGAAAGCGTCTCAATGTTCAGTTGCCGCCGCGTGAAGATGATGGCGATCTGGTTGAGCAAACCGACCGTATTTTCCGAAAAGATGATGACCGTATATAATTTCTTGTCCTGCATATTCTTTATTTTCAAAACGTTATTCAATAATCATGTCATTCAGGCTCTTGCCTGCGGGCACCATCGGATACACCATACCTTCGTGTTCGACGTGAGCGACAAGCAGGTAAGCGCCGTCGTGGTCAAGCATTTCGCGTATGGCGCCGTCGAGGTCTTCGCGTCGCCTGATATCGTTTGCGGCTATTCCATAAGCCTTGGCGATGGCCGTAAAATCAGGATTTTGCATCTTCGTAAACGAATAGCGTTCGTCCCAGAACAGTTCCTGCCACTGGCGCACCATACCGAGGAAATCGTTGTTGAGAAGGATGATTTTCAGATTCAGTTTCTCCTGCATGATAGTGCCCAATTCCTGCAACGTCATCTGGAAACCGCCGTCGCCCACAAAGGCGCAGACCGTACGTTCGGGCGCCCCGATCTTTGCGCCGATGGCTGCGGGCAGCGCATAGCCCATCGTACCCAGTCCGCCCGAAGTAACGCAACTGCGCGTATGTTTGAAGCGGAAATAGCGCACGCCCATCATCTGGTTTTGACCTACGTCGGTCACGAGCACGGCATCGTTGCCGGTTGCTTCCGATACTTTGCGCACGACTTCGCCCATCCGCAGAGGCCCTTCGGAGGGATATACTTCGCGGCTGATGACTTTGGCTGTTTCTTCCTGTTCATCGGCGTCGAACGAGGCAATCCATCCGTCGTGGCGGGTGGGCTGTAACTGTTGCGTGACGGCGGCCAGCGTCTTTTTGGCATTGCCCGGCACCGGCACATCTACCGGCACATTTTTCCCGATTTCCGATACGTCTATGTCGAAATGTATAATCTTTGCCTGAGGCGCGTAGGCGTTGAGATCGCCCGTTACACGGTCGTCAAAGCGCATCCCGACAGCGATCAGCACATCGCACTCGTTCGTCTTTCGATTCGGGCCAATGTTGCCGTGCATCCCCAGCAGCCCCTTGTTCAGTCGGTGATCCGACGGAAGGGCGGAAAGTCCCAGCATTGTAGAACCAAACGGGATGTCCGCCTTTTCAAGAAAGGCCTGCAGTTCCTTTTCGGCATTACCGAGGATAACGCCCTGTCCGACAAGTGCAAACGGTCGCTGTGCGCCGTTGATAAGTGCAGCGGCGGCGGCAATCTGTTCAGGATTGATTTCGGGTGCAGGATCATAACTCCTCACATGCCTGACCGGTTCATAGACATAGTCCACCAGCCCGACCTGTGCATCCTTTGCTAAGTCAATCAGCACCGGCCCCGGACGTCCCGACGAAGCGATATAGAACGCCCGCGAGATAGCCCAGGCGATCTCTTCCGCTTTCCTGACCTGATACGCCCACTTGGTGATGGGCAGCGCAATGCCAATCATATCCACTTCCTGAAAAGCGTCAGTGCCAAGCATGGACGATGCTACCTGACCGGTAATCACCACAATCGGCGTACTGTCAATCATCGCATCGGCAATGCCGGTGATCGTATTGGTCGCGCCCGGTCCCGACGTGACGATGACCACGCCCACCTTGCCGCTCACCCTTGCATAGCCCTGCGCCGCATGGGTTGCGCCCTGTTCATGACGCACCAGCACGTGCCGCACTTTGTCCTTGTAGTCGTACAAACTGTCGTAAATCGGGATGGCCTGACCGCCCGGGTAGCCGAAAATCGTGTCCACGCCCTCGGCAACCAGCGTTTTCAATAACGCTTCCGAGCCGCTTATCTTGTTTTCTTTCATAAAGTTTCGTGCGTAAATCAAAAAATTGCGGGGCAAAGGTAGGAAATAATTCCCGACTTTCAATTAATTTATTTACATTTGTAGCGTCATTTTCCGGCAGCATTTAATCCGGACTTCGTGAGGCCGGAAAGGACATATCTGAAAAATAAGAGAAAAAATACAAGAAGTCCGCCACTTAAGTTAGTATGAAAAAGGTTTTTAGCATTTGTATGGCGATAGCCGCTTTCATTGTTATACCGGCAATGGCAGGCGCCGCCCGAAAAGTAAACATCGCCTTCGACAAGTATCACGGTTATGCCGCAACAGCGGACTACCTGAAGGCCGTCGAGAAGGCGTATCCCGACATTGCCGAACTGGCGGAGATCGGGAAAAGCGCACAGGGACGACCCCTGTACGTATTGGTTCTCACCAACAAAAAGACGGGAACTACGCTCGACAGGGAGAAAAAGTTGGTCTATGAGCGCAAGTTGGAAGTGCCCAACCCGCCGCTGCTCCCCCTCGACCTCGGCAAGCCCGGGCATTTCATCAGCGGCTCGGCGCATGGCAACGAGATGACGGGCACAGAGGTATGCCTTTACGTCATTGACAAGTTAGTGTCGGGCTACGGGACGGACAACGCCGTCACCTCGCTGCTCGACAGCAAAGTCTTTTACATCTGTCCCGTGATAGATCCCGACGGACTCTGCACGGCGCTGGAAGCCGGCGCACCGGGGCGGAAAGACCTGAACGGCGACAAACTGTTCTCGCAAGTCCGCTACAAGTCCGCCACAGGGGAGTGGGTGAAAGACCCGTCCGACCCGCGCGTCATGCTTTGTGCAGCTCGCGGCGAATACCCCGGTGCGGAGCGTTATGTTGTCATTAACGAAGCGGCGACGGACAGGGGCGTTGACCTCAACCGCAATTTCCCCGAAGGCTGGTGGAAGGGCGATGTCATGCCCGACGTGAGCTACGTCTATACCGACCGGATGAGCGGCTATCGCGGCGACATGTGGCCGGCCGGCTCTGGCGAATTTGCCACTTCGGAGCCGGAAGTGCAGGCGCTGTGCGAGTTTTTCGTGACGCATCCCAATATCATCATGGCCAACGTCTATCAGACGGCGGGCGGTTTCGTCTATCGTCCGCTGGGAGCGAGCGGCGACCGTCGGGTAGAGCCGCGCGACATCATTGTCTATGACCGCATCATGGGAAAGAAATATCTCGAACTGATTGGCGCTGACGTGCCGTCGGCCTGGACGTCGTCCGACGCCTTAGCAAGCGGCAAGGAAGCCCTCGCCGCAGGCGCCCGCAAACAGGCGGCGGCCAGAGGCTATCTTTTTCCGGCTGAATGGAAATCGCCCTACGACGAAACGACGGGCAACGGCGCTCATGGCCTGATGACCGACTGGCTTTACAAGCAAAACGGCATCTACGCCATCGAAACCCACCTCTGGAATCCCGGGCGCGACGTGCCTGAACTCAACGGACTGAAAAAAGAAGCCCTGCCAAAGGCGCTGGCCGACTATGGCGCCCGCAACAGTCTCTTCCTCGACTGGAAACCGGCCAAACATGCTGAATACGGCGACGTGGAAGTAGGCGGATGGGTCGGTGGTATCGGAGGCGACAATGCCTTCCCCGGCGCCATACTCGAAAAGATATGCGAACGGCAATGGACATACGACCTCTACCGGACGGAACTGATGCCGCAACTGCAGATCAACGACGTCCGCGTGACAAAGAAAACGGAAGGCGGCACGACCGTGCTCGAAATCACGGCGGAGGTAGAAAACACCGGCGCCCTGCCCACCACGCTGCAACGAGCGGAAACGATGCCGATGAATCGCGGCGATGTCGTATGGCTCATCGGCGAGAACAACAAACTCCTTTTCCTCTCCGGCAAGGCCTGCCAGAAAATCGGCACGCTCGACGGTACGCTGGCGATACCCGATACGCCCGCCGGCAAGAGCAAGGCAACCGTCCGGTGGATCGTTTCCCCGCAGGGAAACGAGAAAATCAAAGTCGTCGCCTCTTCGCTCAAGGGCGGCACCGTGGTGAAACAAGTCAAATATTAATTCCAAAAACAGATCACAATGAAAAAATATATCATTTTATTATCGGTTACCCTGCTGGCCGCGCTCTGCATCATACCTGCGGCCGCGCAGAAAAACGTACAGACAGACCTCGGACGGCCGCACGGCGAAACGGATTTCGTCATCAACTGGAAACAGGTCTATACCTACGACGAATGTGTGAAGATTTTCTTCGACCTCCAGAAAAAATATCCCGACCTCTGCTCGGTGCAGAGCCTTGGCAAGAGCCGGATGGGACGCGATCAGTACATGCTGGTCATCACCGCCAAGCAAACGGGCAAGGATACCGACAAGCCGGCGCTGTGGATGGACGGTGTGATTCACGGCAACGAGCTGAACGCCGTCACCTGCTGCCTCTACACGGCCTGGTATCTGCTCACGCGCTACGATTACGACCCGAAGGTGCACGACATCGTCAACAGACTGACGATCTATTCGCTGCCCATCTTCAATGTGGACGCCTACGATTCCTACACCCGCTTTCCCAATACGGACAGCAATCCACGCGAGCCGTTCCGTCCGGTGGATGACGACGGCGACGGACTGTATGACGAAGACATGGCCGAAGACGTGGACGGCGACGGCGAGATATCCATGATGTATGTCGAAGACCCCAGCGGCGCCTACCGCCTCAGCAAGGACGGCAAGCGCTTCATCCGTATTGAGGATGGCGACTGGGAAGGCAAACGCTTTACGCTCGTGGGCGTGGAAGGATACGACAACGACGGCGACGGCCTCACAGCCGAAGACGACCTCGGCGGGATAGACATGAACCGCGGCTTCCCCTACGACAATAACAAACCGGTCAACAAGACCTATCCGCTCTCCGAACCCGAAGCGCGCAACGTGTGGAACTTCCAGAAGGATCACCGCAACATCTTCATGACCTTCAACTACCATAATTCCGGACGGTGGATCATGTTCACCATGCCGCCGAAGTCCATGAAGCCCTCGACGCGCGTCACCGGAGGCCCCGCAAGAGGAGGTCGTTTTGCGACGAAAGACAAATACGCCTTCAGCGTGAAACATATAGTGGATCCCGAATACCAGCACGACCTCGACGTGGTGACGGCCATGGTCAGCGACGGCCTCTATATCCTCAAGGACTATACGGCTCCTGAAGAAACCTGGCTGAACGGCGAACATCCCGCCTCGCTCTATCATATCCTCGGCGCTTATGCCTTCCTGATGGAACTCTGGGGACAGCCCACGCCCTACGCCGATACCAATGGCGACGGCTACGTGTCGGACGAAGAATTTGCCAAATGGATCGAACTCGACCTGGGCGGCGACGGCTGGATTGCACCGAAGGAATACAACCACCCGCAGTTGGGTAAAGTATGGATCGGCGGGACGCACAAGCGCCACATTGACCGCAACCCTCCCGCCCGCTATATCGAAGAAGAAGCGATGAAGAACAGCCTCTTCGTCATCCACTGCCTCGAAGAATTTCCACGCCCGCACTTCGGCAACACGAAGGTGACGTCGCTGGGCGACAATCTCTATCAGGTAGATGTGGAAATAGTGAACGACCGGATGTTTCCAACCATCTCCGACCGCTCGCTCCAGCTCAAGCGCTGCACGCTCGACCGCATTGACGCTTCCCTGTCGGCAGGACAGATCATCGAACCTGTCGCATCGGACAAAGAAGGCTCGCGGGCAGCCGACGGCGGCGGCATGGGCGCCATGATGGGAATGATGGGCGGCATGGGCAACCGCTACGCCTTCGGCAAGGAAACGACGCCGGCAGGCAAGACGGCTACCTTCCGCACCAAAGCCCAGTCGGTACAGACATTTTCCTATACCGTGCTGACGAATAACCCGGCGGCTACACTCCAGCTGTCTTTCCACTCCGTGATGGGCGGAAACGACACGATCAAAATTCGGCTGGACGGAAAGAAATAGGGGAGGGGCTTTACATATATATATAATAATGTACAGGTTATGTAGAGCAACCCGTCACATCCCGAAAACAAAAAATCCCGGACATCACGTCCAGGATTTTTTTGCATTAACCATTTACCTTTACCACTAAAAGACTAATTTTATGAAGTATTATGTCTAAATACTCTGCAAATATACGCACAATATGCAGTTTGTCAATAGTTTTTAAACGATTTTGGACAAACGGTGCGGAATCCTTATCAAAAGCATGGGAATTAACGGATGAAAGGCTATCTTTTTGTGTTTCAAAAAAGTGGATATGCGGGCAGGATTTTTTACCGAAAAACAGGAACGGGTTTTGAAATTATTGCTTATTTTTGCACACGATTATTATTGAAAAAACCGAAACAGAATGTCAATCGTATTTAAGAAACAGATTCTGATTTATATAGTTACACTTTTTGCAGGCATCTTTCTCCTGTCCTGTTCTCATGACCCCGCGGAAGAGTATGACGAAGGACTGGACATGGAAACGATTCCCGTACAGTTGCGCCTTGGATTCCGGGCGCAGACCCAAATCGTAGCCCACCGTGGCTACTGGAATACGCGCGGCTCGGCCGAAAACTCGCTTACCGCCCTCGACCGCGCCGTCGCAGCCGGATTCTACGGCTGCGAGTTCGACGTTCGCCTGACCCGCGACAAAGTGCCCATCATCCTCCACGACGACCGCATCCAGAATCTCGTGGTCGAATCAACGCCCTGGAGCAGCCTCCAAACCATTAAACTGAAAAACGGCGAAACCATCCCTACGCTCCAGCAATACCTTGAGCGCGCCAAAGACCGGGAAATCCGGCTCCTTTTGGAAGTGAAGGTGCATAAGTCGCCCGACGACAATGTCTTGCTAGTGAATACGGTCGTCGAAACCGTCGCCCGACTCGAAATGCAGCAGCAGGTGGAATATTCCTCCTTCAGCCTCGATATCTGCAAACATCTTATTCAGAGAGTTCCCGCCTCGTCTGTGACCTACCTCGCCGGCGATAAATCGCCCGCACTGATAAAAGAACTCGGACTGACAGGCATATCCTATCCCTACGCCGCCCTGCTCAATAATCCCACCTGGATTCCCGAAGCCAAACAACTCGGCCTCACCACAAACGTATGGACAGTCAATGAATTGCAACTTATGCACGACTTTATCCTCCAGGATATTGATTTTATTATAACCGACAAACCGGCTACGCTGAAACTGATGTTGATGTATCCTTAGGTAAGGCTTTGGCAATTAATAATTAATAATTAACAATTAATAATTAAGAAGATTTTTGTCTCAAATCGGAAATAATTTTGTGTAGTTGTAAATAAGTTGTATTTTTGCATGAAATTAAAAATGAAAACGATATGCAAACCATCAGTTTTGATATTATTAATCCGAAGGTAATCAACCTTTTAAATAATCTGGTTGATTTGCGTCTTATACGTCCGGTTGTTACGTCGGATGCCGTA
>JAISUI010000110.1 GCA_031272155.1 Tannerella sp.
CAGGAAATCACTGTCGGAAACCAGACAAAGATTGACGTCACGCTCAGGGAAAACACCCTGGCGCTGGAAGAAGTGGTGGTGGTCGGTTACGGTACGCAGAAGAAGGTTAATTTGACTGGTTCTGTAGGTACGGTGAAGGCCGAAGCGCTTGACGGACAATCAGTCACTAATGTTCAAGAGTTGTTGCAAGGCAAATCGCCCGGATTGAATGTGACCAAATCAAGTGGCCAGCCCGGTAGCGGCGCCTCAATGGATATTCGCGGAACATCCACCATCGGCGGCAGTTCGGGTATCCTTGTGATCATTGATGGCGTACCCGGAAATATCTATACGCTCAACTCGAACGATATCGAAAGCATTTCGGTATTGAAAGACGCAGCCTCAGCGGCTATCTATGGTTCCCGCGCCGCCAACGGTGTTATGTTGATTACTACCAAAGGCGGTACGGACAAAAAGGAACTGCAAGTGAATGTCAATACCAGTCTTGGTGTGCAGAATCCGTTGCATTTCATTGATTTTGTAGGAGCGGAAGATTTTATGACCCTCTATAATCTGGCTCGCAGCAATGAAGGGAACGATCCGCTTTATAAACAACAGGATTTTGATGATTTTCGTACGGGAAAACGAAAAGAGAATATATGGTATAAAGAGATTTTTGAAAGCAATCAATTAATCAACAATAACCATATTTCTTTGTCTGGGAAAACGAAGATGCTGAAATACAACCTCTCGGCAGCTTACGATTATCAATCCGGAAGCGTGAAGCGAAACGACTACAACCGCTACATCGTCAAACCCGACCTGACATTTATCCCAACCAAATGGCTTTCTATCCGTGCAAATGTGCAATATACGGAAACACACCTCAAAGAGCCTCAGGGCGGTGCGCAAAGTTATTTAGTGGCTGCAACCCGTTGCGAGCCTACCGTACAGGCTGTCAATTCACAAGGGCAATATTTGGGTGGTACGAACTTGGGCGGAAATCCAGTCGGCGAATTGGCGCAGGGAGGTACTAATCATGACAAGTACAAGGAAATGCTGTCTATCTTCTCGGCTGACATTACTCCGCTTGCAAACTGGCACATCCGCCCGATGTTATCATTACGGACTACAGACCAACGGCAACATCAATACACCCGTCCCATTACGTTATATAATGAAGACGGCAGCGTTTATACGCCCGGACGATTAAAAACGCAAACTTTATACGAATCCACTATTGCCGATTTGAACCGGATTATTCAGGTGACGAGCGACTATGCATTTTCGCTGCTGGAAAAACATAACTTCTCGCTGCTAGCAGGTTATTCTCAAGAATACAGCTATGATGAATCATACAGCGCATCTCGCCGAAATCCCGCCTTCTATGATATTTATGTACTGGATGTTTACCAAGAAAATAAGGACAATGCCGGGACAGCCGGACAGTCTGCAATGGCATCCGGATTCGGTCGGATCGCCTATGATTATGACGGCAAATACTTGTTAGAAGCCAATGTTCGTATAGACGGCGCTTCGCGTTTTACGGAGGGTCACCGCATCGGTGTTTTCCCGTCGTTTTCCGGCGGCTGGAACGTGCATCGCGAAAAGTTTTTGGAAGGCAATCCTATCCTGTCGCGGCTGAAACTGCGCGGTTCGTGGGGTATCCTTGGCGACGCCTTGAAAATAGGACGTTATGAAACACGGGATTTGCTGAGTTTCAACTATAAAGGATATGCATATAGTGGAACCATAGCGCCATCAGCCTGGAGTTCTGCTTCTTACGACCCAAACATTACATGGGAAAAGGCGCAGATGACCAACTTTGGCGTGGATCTTGGTTTCCTTGAAAACCGAATTTCCCTTGAGTTTGACTATTTCAATAACATCCGGAAAGACATCCTGTATCGTGCTCCCGTGCCTTACGAATACGGTTTAAGCGCGCCTTACATCAACGCACTGAAGATGCGCAATCGAGGGGTAGAATTTTTGGTTGGTTATAATGACCGTTTCGGAGACTGGAAAGTCAGCGCCGACTTTAACTTGAGCTACAATAAAAACAAGGTGCTTGATTTGTACGGTACCGGTCCATGGAAAAGCGGCAATACGTTTACAGACGTAGGCACTCAATTGGAAATGCCTTATGGATACGAAGCTATCGGCCTGTTTCAGGATGCCAACGACCCGGATCTGCAAAAACAGACGAATGTTACGGCTGGAAATATCAAATATAAAGATCAAAATAACGACGGCAAGATTGACGGCGACGACCGCGTTATCATCAATGATAAAGTTCCGGTTCGATTTGGATTCAACCTGAGTTTGGGTTACAGGGATTTTGATCTCTCGGCTTCTTTCTATGGGAAGTTCAACAACATGCGTTACATCAGCGGTTACGAAGGATGGGCGTTCTACCTGACAACAAATGCCCGTCCGTGGCATTTGGATTCATGGACGCCAGAGAATAAAGACGCTTCCTATCCGCGGATAACTACTAATATGACAGGTAATGACACCAACTATTCATCCTACTGGATGCGTAAAGCCAACTACCTAAAAATTCAGAATGTACAGATAGGATATACTATTCCGTCCAAATTAATCAAGCAGGCGGGGATAGATAATTTGCGATTTTATCTGTCCGGTCAAAACCTTGGAATCCTTTCCGATTACATCGGATTTGATCCGGAAGGCGGTTATTATCCGCTGATGCGAACTATTTCATTCGGTATTCAACTTCAATTCTAAAAAAATAATCAACATGAAAAAGTATATATTTATAATACAGATAATTATGGCGTTCCTGTTAGCATCCTGTTCGGATATACTGGAACAGGCGCCATTGCATACGCCAGACGTGACAACCTTCTGGAAATCTGAAGATGACGCTCAAATGGCACTGAATAATCTATACAGTTATCTTCCGAATCAATACAGATATTGGACGGAATGTCTCAGTGACAACGCCATTATGACAAATGCCTGGGGCGAGGGCGGCATGGGTGAAATCAAACAGGGAAACCTTCATGCCAGTGTAAGTAATTTAACGCAGTCAAATTTTACATTTTGGAAATACGACCAGATCCGTAATATCCTGTATTTCTTGGTAAATCTTGAGAATGTGCCGTTTGCTAACGAAAATACCCGTAAACAAATGGAAGGCGAAGCCCGTTTTGTATTGGCGCTGAAATATTTTTATTTAGCCCGCATATTCGGAGATGTACCGTTAGTAAAGGAAAAACCTCTGACGCTGGAAGAAGCCCGCGGCATCGGGAAAAGCCCTCGTAAAGAGGTTTTTGACTATGCAGTTGAAAATCTGGATAAAGCGATCGCTTATTTGCCCAACACAAAGGATAAAACCGGGAAAATCACCCGCCATGCCGCTTTGTGCGCAAAGGCGGAAGTCTTGATTTGGTTGGCGAGCCTCGACCAATTCCATGGGAAGAAGATGAGCGACAAAAGCAGTCAACAGTTGTGGCGTGAAGCGGCCAGTACGATTCAGGGCGTCATTCAGTCAGGTGAATACAAATTGGAAGATGATTTTGTGAAACTGTTTGAAAGCTCCACGAACAATACAGACGACGAAACGATTCTGGCATACCAATATGTAGAGAACGAAATAACGAACGTTACGAATATGTTGGGTGTTCCGGGTGGCGTCAGTCTGCGTGGCGGTGGTTGGGCAAGTTTCAGCGCTCCCCGCAGTCTGGTGGACGACTATGAATGTACGGACGGAAAGACGATTTACGAATCGCCACTGTATGATTTCAAAAAGCCATGGGAAAACAGGGATAAACGTTTGAAAGCGTGGTATCTGCTTCCGGGAGAGCCGGTTTTGCGTGCTGATGGTACTTATACGCCTTTCGAATCGCATCCCGACTATAAAAACACCAACCGCGAAGCCATTGGCGGTGAAGGTGGTGGCGGTCGTAGCGGATATTGGTGTATCAAAGGCGTGGAAATGGAATCGTTATTCCAAAGCGGTTTTCAAAACTGGATTATCTATCGTTACCCGGAAGCATTGCTTTTCCTTGCCGAAAGTTTGAACGAATGTGAACCGTCGAACGATTCTATCCGTTGGGCGATGGACGAAATTCGCATCAAACGTGGCGGACTGCCTTCGGTAGCGTCTCTGCTCGGCAACCAGGACGAAATGCGGAAGAAGATATTCCATGAACGGCGTGTCGAACTGGTTAATGAAGACAAACGTTATTGGGACTTAATGCGTACCAAACAAGCCGAGATTTATATGAATCCGCCGGACAATGTGCTTTACGGAGTAAACGCAAGTCTCCAGGCGTATCAGGACAGTTGCGGTCACTGGGCATGTGAAAAGATTATAGCAGAGCCTATTAAGTTTGATGCATCCAAAGGATATGTTTGGCCGATACCACAAGCGGTAATAGATAATAATGCGAATATTACGCAGAATCCGGGATGGTAAAAACAGTCATGATTTCTCATAAGTAAACGTTGGTAGCGGCTTCACCCTCAAAATGAAGCCGCTATTTTGTTGAACATGGCTTATGACAATGTTTGCTCACAACAAAAAATCCGCATTTCTGTTGGCTATCAAAAAAAATGTGCTATCTTTGTGCTATGAAATCTTCACTTACACTTCACCATTCAAAAAGTCAAGCAAATGTATATGCTTCACGCCGTTACGGG
>JAISUI010000125.1 GCA_031272155.1 Tannerella sp.
TCCACGCCAAGCGGGTTGAGGGCAGGGTATATCTCTACCGTACCGTACAGATTGTCAAGATGTTCGTTGAGGCGTCGCGCAAGTTCGAAGCATACGTACTGCCCTTCGAGTTCGTCGCCGTGCGTGCCGGTTACGACGCAGAGGCGGGGGGGAGATTGCTTCACTGCGTTCGCAATGACGGGTTCCTCCCTTGCCGCTTTCCCGTAAATGACGTTTTTCTTAATAGTAAACATCTCCTTGACGGGAAGTTCTTCCGAAACAATCGTTTTAATCATTTATCCTCTCTATAAAACGCTGCAAAAATACACTGAAATTTTGAATTTACCCACATTATCCGGAATTTTCATCAGATGAAATTGCTTGCAGCTGTATCTCAAGATGTTGCTGAACAATACCGGTGAAGACTCCGCGCTCGACGGAGCAATCTTCGTAGTCCCGACCGTGCGATAATTTAACATACCCACATTCGACCGCTCGATTGTTAGTGGGGTCAATGGCTTTCCAGCCATCTTTTTCGTAGTATTCTACCCAGGCATGAGTATATTTCTCACCTTCATAAAATCCAGCCACATAGCGCGAAGCAATCCCCGAAGCGCGGCACAAAGCAATAAGGATATGGGAATAATCCTGACAGACGCCGCGACCTATTGCCAGCGCTTCGGAGGCGGTGGTATGAACAGTTGTGGCGGCAGGCGCATAGTCAATATTTTTATAGACGGCGTCGGAAAGCATGGATACTTTATCGGTTACGCTCATATCTGCCGATATTTCAACTGTTTGAAGCATAGAAAACAAACGCTCATCCATAGCCGTATAGGGAGACGGATAAAGATAGATGCGGTTCAGAGGCTCATTTAGCGCATAAACATCGGCAAGCGTGACTTCCCCACCCGATTCATAAACAAACGAATCATGCGGCTCGGAAATCACGCCGCTGTGGACGAGATTTCCAAAAACGTCCTCCGAACGGGAAAGCCGACAACAGGGACTTACCTCGCATGTTCCGGAGACAAGTTTTTGATAATCATTATCAGATGGCACACACCGCAGCAAAAAGGAATGATTGCTGATGGCGTCAGAAAACGTAACTCTTGTTTTGAACAGATATGTTAATCGCTTCATTGACATTAATAACGCTATCAGACGATAAATATTTTGTTTATCGTTTCCAACACTTTGATTTTATCAAAATTTTTATGTTCCAGTATTTTGCGCAACTGAAAGAGTTGTATTTGATCAAAAACAGCCTTTTCTTTCTCCGCATGCCATTCAAAATTATCAAGTATATAGAGCAACCTTTCCTGCGGGTACTCGAAACGCACGTACAGGTCAAGGTTTTCAAGATATTTGCCGGCCTTTATTATACTGCGCGCCTCGCCCTTGTTCATCCGTTCGTCGAGCGATCCCCAGAATGCCAGCATACAGTCGGTCACCATCTGAAGCACTTCAATATCGGAATCTTCAGCGCATCGCTCGGTATGGGTTATTGCCATTTGGATGTACGCGAATGATTCGCTTTTGATTTCTTCGCGAAGCAGAGTAGCATTATCGCTCGCGTTCGACAGTGCAATAATAAGCGAAACGGGATTGTTGCGATCGAACAAATAGTGATGCAGGAAATCATCGTTAGATGAATAAGTATTGGCGATTCCCGCCTTTGCACAGAAACGGATGTATGCGTTCCTGTCTTCGTCCTTGTCTATCATTTCGTCCCTGTATTTGCGCATAAAATGCAGGATCAGATAGACTCGCTGGACATACCGCCCGAGCCAAAACAGGTTGTTCACCTTTGCATTTGAAAATGTTGTTGCCATAATTGTTAGAGTTTAGTGATTAATTCTAATTATCCATTCATTATTTTTCCACCCACGTATCCTTGAATCCGCCGCCCTGGGAGGAATTGACGACGAACGAATCGGGCTGACGGGCGAATCGTGTCAATCCGCTGCTCCAGACTTTGATTTCATTCCCGTAGAGGATAAATGCCCTGAGGTCGGCCTTGCGATATACCGTCGTATTGCCTTCGAGCACTTCAAGATCAATAAAATCAATTACCTCCTGTGCTATCCAGCGTCGAGGCTGGTCAATGATCAGTTGCCGGATATCGCTCAACTGTTCGGCGTTCATATCGCGCCCGAACATCACCCCGTAGCCGCCTGCTTCCGCAACGTCTTTGATTACAAGTTTGCCGATATTATTGAGCACATACTTCCTGTCCTCTTCGTAATAGGGAAGGTATGTGGGCGCGTTTTGCAGGATTGGCGTTTCGCCGAGATAGTATTCTATCATCTTCGGGACGAAATAACATATCCCTTTATCGTCGGCTATGCCGTTGCCTACGGCATTCACAATGGCGATATTGCCTTTGGCATAAGCCTGCATAATATTGGGAATCCCCAGCAGGGATGTTTTCTCGAACACGAGTGGATCAAGATATTCGTCCGACACACGACGGTAGATCACTCCTACTCGCTCGCCTACATTAAACAGACCTTTGTAATAGACCTGGTCGTTTTCCACAACCAGATCGCCCGGAAAGGCCAGCGTAGCGCCTGTCTTTTCAGCGAAAAACGAGTGTTCAAAAAAGGCTGAATTATAGCGTCCGGGGGTCAGGATGACGCTCATCCCGTCGCCAACTTTTACATAGTCCATCATTTCGCGAAGCAAGTCCGCATAGTCGCGGTTGTCGCTAAGGCGCATGTTCTCGAAAGTGTGGGGCGACACTTTTCGCGTGATCGTCCGCGCGATGATAGGATACGACGCGCCCGAAGGAATCCGCAGATTATCTTCCAGGATAATCCATGAACCGTCTTTCGACTGCACAAGGTCTATGCCCGATATATGCGTATAGATGCCTTTCGGAGGAATAATCTTTTCGCATTGCGGCAGATAGCCCTTTGATGAATAGATAAATTCTTCGGGAATAACGCCATCTTTTACGATTTTCTTGTCCGTATAAATATCCCCAAGAAAAGTATTCAGCGCCTTCACTCGTTGAATTAGCCCTTTTTTAATAAAGGCCCATTCTTCTTTTTTTATTACGCGGGCAATCGGGTCGAACGGAAACAGCTGTTCGTGGAAAACACCGCTTTTGTATATCCCGAACCTGACGCCAAACCGTTCAAGCCATTTATTAACGGCTTCTCTTTGGTCTATTAATGCTTGCATATTCTTACGTTTATAGTTAGTACTCCTTCAAACTGTGTCAATATGCCGCAAATATACTGATTATTTTTTCATTTAGATAACTTTTTTGTCGTTTTCGCGGATTTTTTTTCTTAATCGCTTAAAACTCCCTGACCGTATGCTTTTCGGCGCGCCATGATACGGACAGAAAAAAAATCATCAAAAATTTTTCTTTATATCAGTTATGTAAAAAACTATTCCTATATTTGCAGGGTTGGATGAAGCGCCGACAAGTAAGAAAGAAGATAAATACAGGTAAAAAAACGGAAACTATGAGATATGAAATAACTATCGGTCAAGGTGTTGCAAGCATGGAAAAATTAGGTTTTTTTATGCCACGTAATTTGTTTGTCCCGAATATTTTGTTACTCTCTCTCTCTCTCTCTCTCTCTCTCTCTCTCTCTCTACTTACTTTACATATATAATAAAGAACGCGCATACGCGCGTAAGATAACACAAATTTCCCGAAAAAGTACTTCACTAAATATACGACTTTCCGACATCGTCGGAAAGCGCGACAGACACTTGGCGAGCCATTCCGATGCCTTTGTCCGCAAACTGAATACTAACATCGAACGCTACGACACCGCGCTGAAACGGTGGCAGGGACGGAAGGCGAGCGATAAGGGGGAAACGGCGGCAGAAAATGAACAGACGATAGCAGAAAGCACGGGAATTGAGTTTGAGTTTTTTATTTCTAAATTTTATATTTTATGAATACATTATTTTTACGTAAGACGGCGGGTGCACACAGTTGCAGCGCAATGGAGACAGAGACCATTCAAAAAAACGGGGTTAGTCCGAAAAACCTTATAAGGAGTAGGAGAAATTTGAGGCTTTACCTCGCCGGCATGTTTGCAGCCCTGTCAATCATGGCGGCCGGCGCAGCAACAATAACGATAGACGTCTCAACGCTTCACAAAGGCACAGCCGACGCCGGCGGCACAGGCTGGACATTCAACGAAACGTCCGGCGCAATCAACATCAGCGGCGCCGATAACGCCTACATCGTAACCGGAGTAGCCGAAGACGGAATTTATATCGAAGTATCCTCAAGCGTCAATCAAACGATTACTCTTAAGAACCTCAGCTTGCAGCAGGAGAGTAATGTATTCACAGGAGAAGGTGCGCTAACGGTTTTCATCGAAGGAACCGTCAACCTGAAAGGCTATACAGGTATCGTAGCCGAGAATGACTTGACGCTTACCGCAACAGACGGAAGTGTTTTGAACACAGAAGGCATCAATTATGGTTTTGGACTGAGAACCAACAACACTTATGAAGCCCGAATAACTGTGAATGGAAACGGCACCTTTAATTTCAAAGGCGGTCAGGGTGGAATAAAACTTTCCGGATTTGATGAATTGATAATCACGGGCGACGCAACCGTAAATGCTTCATATTCTTATAACGGTTCAAAATATTCTGCAGCAGTAGAATGTTATGAATTGACCGTTGCCGAACATGCCAAATTGGTAGCCAAGGGCGAAAGCGCCAGTGAGGACAGTCCGTACGGGACAACCGGATTATACATAGGAATGTCCGGACACATCACAGTTACTTCCGACCGTCCCGGAGCGATAACAGCTATTGGCGGTTATGGAGCCGAGTATCCGCATGAAGATCAATACGACACTTCCGGCGATGGCATCCATTGTCCGTATGCTCTAACAATTGCAGGCACAGGCGAAGTCGTTGCCCGCGGAGTTGAAGCCGGCTATGGTATTTCTGTTAGCGGCAGTCGTTTTACCATTAACGGCGTTTGGGTTGACGCTTATAATGAAGACCGGAAAGATGTCTTTGCCTATTACGGCCCGACTAAAACTATTTCAGGCGGCGGCAAATTCACTACGGCAAACGATGTTCTTGAAGCCTCCGGCATAAAAATATGGTCGGCGGCAGGGGAACTGTATGTAAGCAGCACGCAGCCCGTTGAAATCGAAATATATTCTATTTCAGGACAGTTAGTCAAGCAACAAACATTCGGAATCGGCAAAACGAGTGTCATACTTCCCAACGGAATTTACATCGTTAAAGCCGGCAATACGGTCGAGAAAATCGCCGTTCGATAAGTTTTATACATAATAGATTTGGCATCAAATATTTCGATTGAGTAATAGTGGACGGAGATTTGCCTATCCCGTCATGGACAGGTCGCTCTGTGGGTAGATATTCCATTTTTTTGAAAAATGGAATATCTAAGTTTAAAAAACCTTATTCTCGAAAGCGCCTTTCGTAGCCGCCTTACAGAATAAGGATTTTTTTGACGGGATGCGGCTGTTTCTTTGCGTGCTTCCGAATTTTTCGGAACAGTTTTGCGGATGCATTATTGGTTTATCCAAAAACTAAAAAGTAGGTCTCTGTATTAGAGGCTCTTTTGACAGAACTGAATATTCGTTTTTCCCGGTATGCCGAAAAACGAACAGACGGCGCTTTAATGTCGAAATCCGAATATTTTTCCATGCTTGACGAGCGAATAAAGAATGTCGAAGATGGCAAAACCGTCGAATATACGCCTGAATTAGAGAAAGAGTTTTTTGCCGAAATACTATGACCTGCCAAATTCAAGAACATACCGTAACCGTGTCAGTAATCGAACAAGAACATCGGCTCATACTTCCTGTTTATTTTTCAATGTAGTAAGCTTGATGCTTTTGAAAATCCGGCAGTTGTTGTAGAAATGATGGGATGAACAGGCTTAATTCTTCTATTTTACTGGTGTGGGAGTTCAAGACCGCAACAGTAATATTGTACCTATCAAGGTTTTGCTGATGTACCATATTTTTGTCTATCGTCAGCAATATGTCAAATTGATTAGCAACACATAACTTCATCAAATTGCCGTTCTTCACTCCACTCCAGCCCATCTCCGATACGGTGTAAACTTCGATTGTTCCGAACTTTGCTTTCAGCCGTTTGGGTATGCACTCGTCAAGCAACATTTTCATATACATCAGCATTTGATATTTCAATAATGCTTTTTGCCAAATGAAGTACACGCAGAGTCTGTTCCTTGCTGACTGTATCGAAATCAGCGAGGAAGGCGTCAATGCTCTCGCCCGTCTCTAAATAGTCGAACAAGTTCTTGACAGGTACGCGAGTGCCATAAAACACAGGCGTACCACCCAAAATATCAGGGTCTTTGTTGATTACTTGTGCCATTTTCTTTATCTTTAATAGCCGCAAATATAGCCAAATTTTCATCACCAACCAACTTTTCCCCGTAATTTCTTACAAAATTCAAAAATTTGTTGTGCGTTTGCAGCAAACAAAGCGCTTATGGAAGATGATGTAATTATGATGCGATTTTGGTATTTTGCAAAATATCTTTGCCGCTGGAAACACAAAAGAATCCGGAATCAAAAGAATAGCTAACGATGGCGATTTATCGCGCTCCCTCCAATCATCTCCATTAACATCAACAATCCTGTATGGACGGCGCGTTGAATATTTTGTTCGCGGACAATGCCAAACATACAACATTCCGAGATGACTGCATCTTTGTTTGCGACTGCAATCCACACGGTTCCGACGGGTTTTTCAGGGGTACCGCCGTTTGGTCCGGCAATGCCTGATGTGGCAATTGCACAGTCGCATCCTAATACTTTCAACGCACCCTTTGCCATCTGCTCCACTACCTCGCGACTTACGGCGCCGTGCTGTTGCAAATCGGTTGCTGATACGCCCAATACATTTTGTTTGACGAGGTTAGAATATGCTACAATGCTGCCAACATAATAGTCGGAACTCCCCGATGTCGCAGTCAGCAAGGCGGCGATTGCACCACCGGTACAGCTTTCTGCCGTCCCGACTTTCCATCCTTTCTCACGTAGTCGGTCGCCAACTATTTCACTGATATTTCGATCATCTTCAGCAAGGATATGTTCTCCAAGTGCATCCTGTAGCAGTTCCTGTTGAGTATTAATGGCATGTAAGGCTTCTTCTTCCTGCTTGCAATAGGTTGAAAGGCGCAGACGGATGATGCCTGATTGCGGAAGATAAGCTAACTTTACTTCCGGCGGCAACTGATCTTCGAACTCAGTCAGCCGGATAGCCAGCGCCGATTCCGTAAATCCGATTACCCAGAAACTGCGATGCAGGATGTACAGGTCCTGCCGGAAACGTTTTGTCAGGCGTGGAACAATTTCGTTCGTCATCAACCATTTCATTTCCGACGGTACGCCGGGCATTGAGATAAGCGTCAGTCCGTCCTGTTCAAACCATGTGCAGGGCGCTGTGCCGGCTTGATTCTGTATGACTGTACATTTATCGGGCACCATAGCCTGCATGTGCGTCAATTCATTCATCGAACGACCATTACGGCTAAAAATCCGTTCAATATTTGCATGGACTTCTTCTGAAAAACGCAGTCCGCAATTAAAAAAACGACATAATGTTCGCATCGTAATATCGTCTTTGGTAGGGCCAAGTCCACCTGTCATAAGTACAAGGGACACCCTGTTTTTTGCGGCATTTATTGCGGCGATTATTGCATCGACATCATCGCCAACTACTGTTTTATGAACGATCTCGAACCCAATATCATTCAGTATTCTGCCCATCCAGGCAGAATTTGTATCCACTACCTGTCCGATCAACAGTTCATCGCCTATTGTAATAATTTCTACTTTCATTTTTTATTTATTCCGTTTATAACTCTACTCGTGCAAACGGGATAACGCTGGCCGTACAGAAATCGCCGTCCATGTATTTATAGTAACCAGTGATGGCTACCATCGCTGCATTGTCGGTGGTAAAAGCATTGGGCGGTAGATAAATATGCCATCCGAATTTTTGGGAACAGTCACGGAAAGCGTCCCTTAGTCCGGAATTGGCAGAAACTCCACCCGCAACAGCGATTTCATTTATTTTCAAATCCGTAGCTGCTTTACGCAATTTTTCCATCAGAATGTCTATCACAGTGGCCTGCAGTGAAGCGCATAGATCAGCCTTATGATGTTCGATGAAATCCGGATCGCCGGGTAATGCATCACGCAAAGTATATAAAAAAGAGGTTTTTAGCCCGCTAAAACTGTAATCATATTCGGGCACATGCGGTTTACTGAAATGAAATGCTTTTGGATTGCCTTCATTGGCCAAGCGATTGACAACCGGGCCACCCGGATAACCCAATCCCATGATTTTGGCACATTTATCAAATGCTTCCCCTGCTGCGTCGTCTATTGTTTGTCCGATAACTTCCATTTTATTATAGGCATTTACCTTGATAATTTGGGAATTGCCGCCGGAAACGAGCAGGCATAAAAACGGAAAAGACGGTTTCGGTTCGATGTCGTCAGGAGTTCGACGAATAAAATGAGCCAATACATGCGCCTGTAAATGATTGACTTCAATCATCGGGATTTGCAGGGCAAGCGCCAGGCCTTTGGCAAATGACGTACCGACAAGCAATGATCCCATCAGTCCGGGACCGCGCGTAAATGCCACGGCGCTCAACACCGACTTGTCTATGCCGGAGCGCTTGACGGCTTCGGTCGCTACAGGGATGATATTCTGCTGGTGCGCCCGCGAAGCCAATTCCGGCACTACTCCGCCATAGGCCTCATGAACAGCCTGACCGGCGATGACATTGGACAGCAGGACGCCATCGCGTATTACGGCGCACGACGTGTCGTCGCACGATGATTCTATGCCTAAAATTGCTATACTCATTGTTTTGCTCAGTTATCCTCCGGATTTTGCGCGTACTTTTCTCCAAACGCATCCACATATTCCTTTTCGCCTGCCAGCCATAATACATCGTCTTTTTCAAGCAGAAAATCGGCGGAAAAGTTGGTGATTGAATGGCCGTTACGGTCAATGCCGATGATCATACATTCCGCTCGTTCGCGTGTATTGAGTTCGCGTATCGTCTTGCCGGCAAGGGGCGAATGGGATTCAATTACATAGTTTGAGAGGACGATGTGGTGAATGGCTTCATCTTCGGTTTCGCCCTGAATTTGAAATTGTGCAATGCGGTTAAGGCATTTTTGTATTTCTTCGTCGGAGCCTGCTACAACGAGTTTGTCAAATGGATACAGCCTGACGTTGCCATCCGGAATATTGATTTTTTGCGAGCCACGTATGATGGATACAATGTTTACGCCGGCAATCTGCTTGAAGTTCAGTTCGCGTAGTGTCTTACCCACGCTGGGCGAGTTTTGCGACACAGTAACTTCTTCCACATGCACATCTTTATCTAACAGGTCTTTGACTGTTTTCTTCCGGACGGTTCTCATTCGTTCTTCCATGTCTTCTTTACGGTTCAGGTTTTCGAGAAATACCTGTTCGATCCGTCGCGAATGTTTTTTGATTACTTGCGACCAGAGGATGAATGTCACGATGAGCAAGGCAATGAGACAAAGCGCTGCCGTAGCGCCGGGAAACAGCGGCATAAGCACCGCCAATACTAATCCGAGGCATATCAAATAACGCGCTACGGTCATCATTATAAGTCCCGTACGATTAAGCTGGCTATCATTCCATAATTTCTTAAACTCCGGCGATCCGTTCTTGCGCACCACCATCGCCCGCATGAACGGCGCAATAGCGATAATTGTCGTTATGGCTACAATCAGTTTTCCCCAGAAAGACGGAATTTCGTTCAATACCCAAGGGCGGAAAAACTGCCCCGACACAAACAGGATAGACAGGCATATCAACAAATAAACCAAAACAATGTGCAGGACATTTTTTAGTAACGTATTCCATTCCGAACGACGATTTACCGGCGTCGCATAACCTTGAGCGGAATAGCCTTTGAGCACCCGTTCCCACTTAGGAGGTATGCGTTTTTCGAGAAACGCATACACGGGCGTCGCCGCCTTGACAAAATAGGGCGTCCCGAATGTTGTAAGCGTCGAAACGGCTACGATGACGGGATAGAGGAACTTGTCAATTACGCCGAGCGTAAGTCCAAGCGTAGCAATAATAAACGAGAACTCGCCGATTTGCGACAGACAGAAACCGGACTGTATGGCCACCCGCAGGCTTTGTCCCGATACAAATACGCCAAGCGTGGAGAAAAGTATCATTCCTGTGATTACCACAAGGCTAATTAACAGGATTGTACCAATATGTTCAACAATGATAGCGGGGTCAATCATCATGCCGACCGACACGAAAAAGACTGCACCAAATAGATTCTTCAACGGCTCCACAAGATGTTCAATACGTTTCATTTCAATTGTTTCCGCCAAAATTGAACCCATCACGAAAGCGCCGAGCGCCGATGAAAACCCTACGGACGATGCAAATAATACCATGCCAAGACACAATCCGATGACAATCACCAGCAATGTCTCATTATTCAGGTATAACTGAAACCGTTTTAACAAACTGGGAATAAGATAAATTCCTCCGATAAACCAGATCAGCAGGAAAAATACAAGCATCACCATGTTCTGTGCTAATTCCAGACCCTTAAACTGTTTGCTGACTGCAAATGTAGATAGCAATACCATCATCAGGATAGCGACCAGATCTTCCACAATCAACATGGCGAATACAATGTTGGCAAACTTCTGTTTTTCCATGCCCATATCAGTCAATGTCTTGATAATAATTGTAGTAGAAGACATTGAAATCATACAGCCAAGGAAAATACTGTTCATAGCCGACCATCCCAGCAAGGTGCCAACAAGATAGCCGATAGCCATCATCGAACCCATCGTAATGATGGTAGCGATTGACGCTGAGCCGCCTACGCTGATAAGTTTTTTAAAACTAAACTCCAGCCCCAGCGCGAACAGCAGGAAAATCACGCCTATTTCAGCCCAAATTTGGATATTGATCGAATCGGTGATGGACGGGAAAAATACGAAATTTGGCCCTGCTAAAAATCCCGCCACAATATAACCTAATACTACAGGCTGTTTCAGCCATTTGAATAAAACCGTCACTCCCCCCGCCGTAATCAATATCAGCGCAAGGTCGTGAATTAATGGAGGTAAATGTCCCATAATTATATTTCTGTCTTTTTGAGGGGGTAAAGATACAAAATAATTACTAATTGACAATGAGTAACGGATGATTTTTACGTAACTGCCAGAATTATTGTATAAAAATCATCATTCCAATTTTACGATGCGGACCGTTCCCCATAATCCCGATGGTACAAGCCATGTGTTATAACTTTCGCGGGACGGCGGATCGAGCAGATAAACGGGATTGTTGGGGGTGATGTTGTTTAATTTGTCCACTACCTTGTTACGCCATACATTTAACACCTTGATTTCCAGAATATTATCACCCTCTTTCAACAAGTCGCCAATTTTCAGGCGATATGGTTTTGTCCATATTGTGCCCGCTTCGACGCCATTGACAAATACCGTCGCTACAACGCCAACCTCTTCGATGGTGATATAAACATCTGATATACAGATAGATGCAGGAATATTGAAAACGTTTTTGTATGTTGCCGTACCGGAAAAATAGCGGATGTTGTCGGACGGATGTTGCGTCCAGTCGAAGAGCGCGGAATTTTCAAACACATAACTCTCTCCCGTCCAGCGGTTTACAAGCTCTATATCCCATTTGTCGGGAACAGTTAAAAGCGTTTTTTCTGTAAAATAATTTTGTGCAGCAGTTGCGGCAGGCGCAGTTGCGGCAG
>JAISUI010000003.1 GCA_031272155.1 Tannerella sp.
GTGAACACATCGGGCAGATATGCCTTTTTGCTTTTCATCAACGGCATCATATAGCCTCCGTCCAACAGTTCGATGACTTTCTCGCCATTGACCTGCACAACTTCGATGCTGCCTTCTCCGGCATCCCACTGCGTGGGGAACTCGCCCATCTGTTCGTTGGCGAAGTCGTCGGAGAAGATAATCTCGTCGCCCGGCACGAAGTCGCTTTTGGCATAAGCCATTTCGGCGGGGGTGGCGGCTGGGACTTCGGCTGTTGTGGCTGTTGCGCCTGTCGAAGTAGCGTTGTTTGTTGCAGTTGCGGCGGCTGTTCCGGTTGTTGCGCCTGTCGAAGCATCGGGTTGTTTGGCCCCGCATTCGGTGCAGAACTTGCCGGTGTTGCCTTTATGCTTGCATGAGGGGCATGTCCAGCCGGAGGCGTCGGGTTGTTTGGCGCCGCACTCGGTACAGAACTTGCCCGTGTTGCCTGCATGTTTGCACGAGGGACATGTCCAGCCTTTCGTCTTTTCGGTGGTGGCTTTCTCGTTGTTCTCGTAGGTGTCGGGGTCGGTAGCCTTGTCTATGGCTGAACTGACCGCCTGCTCGGTTTTTTGTTCCGCTTTGCGGACGGCTGTGTTCTTTGCGGCATTTTCGACGGCTTTGCCGAGACGTCTGCCGAACTGCGCCTGCGCTACACTGCATACGAGCAGCAGCGCGAGCGTCATACATAAAAATTTTACGGTTCTCATTTTTACTAAAATTTAAATTGTTTATTAAGGCGACAAATATAAAGGGTTTTTTTCTAACAAACAAGCATAATGAAAAAAAATATTGCATAAAGATTAAATTTTTATTCGGCAGACCATTTTATTTAATTAATTTTGCAGGCGAATAGGTTTTAAAAAATGACATTATGAAAAAATTGTACATGGCAGTGATCGCGCTTCTGATGCTGGGAGCGGCGTCCTGCAACGGAGGGAAGAAATGTTGCGAAAACGCATCTTGCGAGGGCAAGGATGTTTCGGAGGCAGCGCCGGAAAAGAAAGAGAAAGTGGTTGTTGCGCGCGTTTCCGTGAAACCGGAGAAAGAAGCGGATTTTATCAACGTGGCGTCGCAGCTGGTTGAAAAAACCCGTCAGGAGCCGGGCAATCTTTTTTACACGCTGTATCAATCGCCGGAAAGCAAGTCGGATTTTATCTTTTATGAGATTTATGAAGACGAGGATGCTTTCCTGAAACATGCGTCGTCCGATTATTTCGCTGCTTTTTCGGAGGGAATAAAGGATTTGATTGCAAGTGATTTGGTAGTGGAGGAGTATTGACAAAAAATGAAAGCCGGAGAGGTTGAACAGTTCCTTCCGGCTTTCGTTTTCAATAGCGAAAAAAGGGATTTAAACGTCTCTTTTTCCGCAGGGTGGTGTTATTTCTTTGCGAAATAACGGTTGTACAGTCCTTCAAAGCCTTTGCCATGGCGGGCTTCATCTTTACACATTTCATGCACGGTGTCATGAATTGCGTCTAAGTTTTGCTGTTTCGCCAGGGTTGCGATGCGTTTTTTGTCTTCGCAGGCGCCCTGTTCGGCCAACATGCGTTTATAGACGTTGGTTTTGGTATCCCAAACGATTTCGCCGAGCAGTTCGGCAAAACGTGCGCAATGGTCGGCTTCTTCAAAGGCATATCGTTTGAAGGCTTCGGCTATTTCGGAATATCCTTCCCTGTCGGCCTGCCGGCTCATTGCAATATACATACCTACTTCCGTCGCTTCGCCCATAAAATGAGCCTGCAATCCATCCCAAATAACTGGGTCAACGCCTTTGGCAACGCCAAGCACGTGCTCGTCGGCAAAGGTCAGTTTGTCGTCGTCTATCACTTCCTTGAATTTCTCTTTCGGTTGTTTACACATCGGACAAAATTCGGGAGCTTCGTCCCCTTCATGTACATAACCACATACGGTACAAATAAATTTTTTCTTCATAACTCGTTTATTTATAATTAATTAATATTTTAATATGGGCTGCGCTTGCGACAGCCGTTTTTGTTTTGCACAAAGTTTACACAGGCCTTTGATGTTGATAGAGGTATAGTCCACAATCATTCCCTGCAATTCGGTAAACAGTTCTTCGCGTCCGCTGAGGGGAATATCAATGATTCTTCCACAGTCCTTGCAACGAAAATGCGCGTGTTTATCTATGACGCCGTCGAAGCGTGCATTCCGGTCATCAATACTGATATATAATGCAACGCCTTGGCTCACAAACAGTTTAAGCGTATTGTAAACTGTTGTTCGCGACAAAGTCGGGATGCGCGGCGAAATAGCCGTATAAATTTCATCTACTGTCGGATGCGTATGATGATCCAACAAATAATCCATGATGGCCATCCGCTGAAGGGAAGGCCTGATGCCATGTTTTACCAAATATTTTTTCCTCAATTCCGTCATTTTTGTAACAATTACATATTTGTTTCGGGTACAAATATCCGCATAAAAGCCGAAACCGCCAAATAATTTTACAACTTTTTTTGCAAAAAAATTTTCAACCGGGATTTATATTAGATAATATTGTGTTTTTCCAAAAACAGATCCATCATTTGTTTGGCGGCGATAAACGAGCTGATTTGATGGTCCAGCACTTTTTGTTCCATCAGTGGCAGTTGTTTTTCGATCTGCGGATGGTGGAAAAACGCATTTTGCAGCATGTCGCGGATGCTTTCATACATCCAGTATTTGGCCTGTTCGTTTCGTTTATGTCCGAAATAGCCGTTGGCTTTCGTGAAGCTGATATAATCATCTATCATGTCCCATATTTCCTTGATTCCAAGGCCGTAGTATCCGGAATAGGTAAGCACTGCCGGCGTCCAGCCCGAATCGGCCGGCGGGAAAAGATGCAGTGCATTCCGGAAATGATTAGCGGCTAAGTTGGCGCGTTCGATGTTGTCGCCATCGGCTTTATTAATGACGATGCCATCGGCCATTTCCATGATTCCGCGTTTGATGCCCTGCAGTTCGTCGCCCGTACCGGCCAATTGGATAAGCAGGAAGAAATCCACCATGGAGTGGACAACGGTTTCGCTTTGCCCCACGCCGACTGTTTCGACGAAGATGGTATCAAATCCGGCGGCTTCGCACAGGATGATGGTTTCCCGTGTTTTACGGGCAACTCCCCCCAGTGATCCGGCTGTCGGGGAAGGGCGGATAAAGGCGTTTTTTTCGCGCGACAGGGCTTCCATCCGCGTTTTATCGCCGAGGATACTGCCTTTGGAGCGTTCGCTGCTGGGGTCAATCGCCAGCACTGCCAAGCGATGCCCCTTTTGCAGGATATACATGCCAAATGCATCAATGGAGGTGCTTTTGCCGGCGCCCGGCACGCCGGTAATCCCGACCCGCACCGACTGGCCGGTGTGGGGAAGGCAGCGTTCGATGATTTCCTGCGCCTGCCGCTGGTGGTCGTCCCTGACGCTTTCTATCAGCGTGACGGCGCGGCTGAGCATAGCAATGTCGCCCTTTAAAATGCCTTCGACATAGTCGGACGTTGTACAGGGTTTCAAGCCGGGAATTTTCTTGAAATACGGATTGACGGACGGTACGTTCTTCACTCCCTTATTTACTTTCAGTCCTTTATATTGCGCGTCGTTTTCAGGGTGCTCCATACATTAATATATATATAAGATGATGTCATTGCCGTTCGGCCTTTATGTGGGCCGAATGTACCTGATTGGCCGGATCGTTGCAAACAACATGAAAATCAGTTGTAAAGGCAGTTCCCGTTTCATTCGGGCGAAGCATGATTTGGACAGTCAGCGCTTCGCCGGCAGGAAGTATTGCCTTTTGATTCCATCCGCTGACCACCGCCCGCGGGTCGTCGCACGAAAGGCTGTAGAGCGCCAGATCTGTTTTTCCCTTGTTGGTCAGTGTGATTGGACGGGAAACGGTTTTGATTTTCTTCAATCCGAGAAAACCGCCCTTGCTTTTTATCTTTCCGAAATCCACCGTGTCGGCCGACAGTTCCAGCGCCGGAGCGTCGGCGCCCTGAAGCGCGCGCAGCGTGGCGCGGTCGTCCACGAAATTGACGGTTACCGGGATCATTTGCGTAGCATTGGCCATTTGGGATGCTCCGGTTGTTTTCCAGGTAAAGCCGGTCACAAAACGTCCTTTTTCCTGCGGCACTTTGGAGCCGTCGAGTTCAACGCGGAGCCGTTCGGCCTTGCCGCTTTTCAACTGTGCAGGCGCTTTGATCGTAAGATATTCGGGCGCGTTTTCCACCGACAGGGTCAGGTCTTCGTCGGAAAAGTTGCGTATCCAGATGTCCTGCTTGAGGTGGTCGCCCAGATTGGCCGTATGAAACAGGAATTTGGCCGCTTCCATCTGGACGGCGCCGATGGTATCGCGGAAAGCCAGGTCAAGTGCGTTTGGTTTGGGAATCACGTCGCCCGTGATTGTCAGGCGCTGGCGAAGCGTTTTTTCGTTGGTGTAAACGGTAATATTTTTTTTGAAAGGCCCCGGACGGTTACGGGCGTCAAATGTGACGGCTATTTGCCCTTCTTTCCCCGGCTCAATGGGCTGTTTCGGCCACTGCGGCTCGGTGCAGCCGCATGATGTCTGCACATGGGAAATGAGGAGCGGCGCCGTTCCGGTGTTTTTGAATACGAACACATGCGTAGCCAATCCGTCTTCTTCATGAATCAGTCCGAAATCAAAAGTGCGCTCGTCCATCGTAAAGACGGGCGCATCTTTTCCTTCCGTTTGCTTCGCCTGATTTTGCGCAGCAACCGACTGTATCAATAAAAAAAGCCCGAAAAGACACGTTTTAAAGATACGAGAACCTTTGAGCATTTTTTATTGTTGTTTGGGTAGCACGTTTCCCCTGATTGTCAATACATAGCTGCCCTCTTTCCCATTACTGTACACGCTGACGGTTTTTGTAAACCTGCCGGGACGTCCGTCCGGGTTGTAAGAAACTTTGATATCGCCGGTTTGTCCCGGGGCTATCGGTTCTTTTGTCCAGTCGGGCGTCGTACAGCCGCACGAAGCGACCACACGTGTAATCACCAAAGGCATTTCACCGTTGTTCATAACAGTAAAGATATGCGTAGCCAAACCGCCATCTTCCGGAATGTCGCCAAAATCGTAAGATGCGCTGTCGGTTACTGTAATTGCAGCTTCCCTTTGTTGTGCGGAAGCGACCCCTGTCGTCATTACAACGACCATTAAAACAAATAAAATACGTTTCATTACTAAATACATTTATGTTAATACGGTTGCAAAAGTAGTCGAATTTTTTTTATGTTGTATCAAAATTCGGTTTATTTTTTGCGAATATACGTCAAAAAGCTGTGAGAATAAGGATTTTTTTCGTCTGCAGGGCATTTCGTACGCCCTGTTTCTTCCCATTCCGAGGCCGTTATTGCGGGAAAATAGTGGTCGGCGTCGGGAAATTGGGCATGAACCAGTGTCAGGTATAATTTATCGGCAAGCGGCAATGTTTGCCTGTAGATGCTTTCTCCGCCAAGGATAAAAATTTCCTGTTCCCCGTCGCAAGCCGCCAAGGCTTCTTCTACAGTCCCGCAGATCATGCAGTTTTCATATCGCAGATCGGGATTACGGCTGATTACGATGTTTTTTCTGCCGGGCAACGCCCCGTTCGGCAGGGAGTCGAAGGTTTTTCGTCCCATGATCACGGTGTGTCCGTTCGTTACGGACTTGAAATATTTCAGGTCGCCGGGCAAATGCCAGAGCAATTTCCCGTTTTTGCCGATAGCGCGGCGTTCGTCCGTCGCAACAATAATCGAAATAAGTGGTTTCATCGGCTGCTGTTTTTTATACCGCAACATCTCCTTTGATATGCGGATACGGATCGTAATTCATAAGTTCAAAATCTTCGTAATGGAAGTCAAAAATGCTTTTCACTTCCGGATTGATGCGCATCTGTGGGAGGGGTCGCGGGTCGCGGGACAGTTGCAGGCGCACCTGTTCAAGATGATTATTGTAGATATGGGCGTCGCCGAGTGTGTGAACCAAATCGCCTGCCCGGAGATCGGTAACCTGCGCCATCATCTGCAGCAGCAAAGCGTATGAGGCAATATTAAACGGCACGCCGAGGAAAATGTCGGCGCTGCGCTGGTAGAGTTGGAGGCTCAACCGTCCTTCGGCCACATAGAACTGAAAAAAGGCATGGCATGGCGGCAGTTTCATCTTCCGAAGGTCGCCTACGTTCCACGAACTGACGATGATACGGCGCGAATTGGGATCGGTGCAGATGGTTTGGACGGCTTCGCTTATCTGGTCAATAAAACCGCCTTCGTAGTCAGGCCACGAGCGCCACTGATAGCCGTAGATATGCCCCAGGTCGCCGTTACCGTCAGCCCATTCGTTCCATATCCTTACGCCGTGATCCCGGAGGTAACGGACATTGGTGTCGCCCTGCAGAAACCATAACAGTTCATAGATGATGGACTTGAGGTGCAGTTTTTTCGTTGTCAGCAACGGGAATCCGTCGCGCAGGTCAAACCGCATCTGATAGCCGAAAATGCTTAGCGTACCCGTACCGGTACGGTCTTCTTTCTGTATGCCGTGTTCAAGCACATGTTCGAGTAAATCCAAATATTGTTTCATAACATCGGCAAATGTACATAAATTTTCGGAATTATGTGCAGACGGACAAAAAACGGAGGCTGCCTCAAAAAGTCAAGGCAGCCTCTGTTTCCTGTTCTCTTCTCGCGAAGTGAATCGGGATGATGTAATAATATAAATGCTATCGAATGATCACTTTATGTATGACGTTATCCTTAAGAGTTACTATATATACGCCCCGTCCCAGCGGGATCGCCGTTACGCCCTCGCCCAGCTTAAGGATTTTAACCAATTGGCCTGCTATTGAATAAATGTTTGCGGTGGTTTCGTGCGCCACGCGGATATAGAGCATGTTCCCGTGCGCCCATACGTCCGGGCCGGATAGCGTTTCGTTCGCTACTGCTTCCGGGCCGATGTAAATATAGATCGGTTGCGTCTTGACTGCGCGGATCAGGTATTGGTACTCGCCGTTTGCATTGAGCGTACCGGGGAGTTCTTCCTGCAGGCCGTCGAAATAGCGGCTTGTTTTCACTGTTAACGGTTTGCCGTCGAATTGGATTGTAAATGCAAAATCCTTGCCCCATTCCGTATAGTGCGTGCCGGCGGGCGGCCAGGTCGTCGCACCTGCGACGGACGGGATCCTTATCTCGCGCTGTACGCGCGGGTCGCCGGGACTGCCTACGCATAGCAGCACCGTGCCGGGCTGGGTATTAAAGTCCAGCGCCAAGGGCTGTCCGTTTATCTCTTTAGTCTTGAGTGTCAAAAGGTTCAACATACCTGGCGCAGCGTTCTCATATTTGATGATCGGGTAGCACCCCGGTATGCAATTTTCGCCGTCGCGTTTCTCTATCACCACATTCACCGTGCCGCGGGCGATCAGGTCTGTCACATACAGCAGGTCAGCCAGAAGATGTTCTTCGTTTTCGCGATCCATAAAGCCGTCGAGGTCGCCTATCGAGAAGCGTATCTCGGCGCCCTGATCCAACCGCAGTTGCTGTATGTCCATCCATCCGGCCTGCAACTCGTAACCGGCGCCTTTTTCGCGCAACGATTCATAGCCCGGCGCCAGGGCGCCCTCCAACTCTACATAGACATCCGAATAGATTGTTCCGAAGCCGCCCAGGCGCGAACTCGTGATTACATCCACCGACGGATCCTGTGGCCACAGTTCGCTGAAGGGCTGGTTGCACGCGCCGATCGGCTCAAGGTGCAGGTGGCGCGTATAGATGCCTGCATATTCTTTCGTATTCATCTGGATTTCCGATACCAGTTCCAATTGACTGTCGTGCGTATGGTCGTCCGAAGCCCAGAACTCTACCTGATGGCGGATGCGCGTCGTGTCGGAGAAAATCTGCGCGTTGCGATAGCGACTGCCGTGGTAGAAACTGTCCGTGAGGAATGTGACCACCGTATGGTCATACACTACGGAGGGCTGACGTTCGAGCGTGACGGAGTCGAGGGACGTAATCACCACTGTATCAAGCGGCATGATGGTATCCACGTCCGTCACCTGACCGCGAATCCGGCGCTCGTAAGGATGGCGCCAGCAGTTTGGGTCTGCCGGGTCTGTGCTTTTGGCGGTGTATTGGATATAGAACGTTTTAGCCCCGGTCTCGCTTGCGCCTACGGAAGTTATGACGGCGCCCGAAAAATTGCTGTCTTCATACCAACCGCTTGCCGTGTATCCGTTTTTTCTCGGCAGCGCGGGTAATGTTGCGCCTGCACCGTAGGTATAGCCATTCGGCGACAGCATTGTCAGTTCCGTAGCATCGTCGAAGTATCTGATGCTATAGAGTTCCAGCGTTGCCGTTACTGTTATGGTCAGGTTATCGGCCGGCATGGATCCAAGCGTTGAAGAATAGCTATATGGGAGTTTGTATCCGGTTGCAAGACCGTCGCCGCTGTATGAAATAGTCGCCCCGTAATAATACGTTCCGCTGCCGGTTGTAGCCGTAACGCCCGTACCCGCCGTAACGGTGAGTGCATATTGTTTACGGTCGTAATAGAGTTTCACAACAAGCGAACCGTCGGCAAGAATGGTTGCCGTGGTTGCGAGGCTGCCGTCCACCGTCGCCTCTTTGTAAGTGATGCCGTTTGTAACCTCCAATGACGAATGTTTCAAATCCGCAAGCGTCAGCAGTGCGCCTGTTGTACCGGTCAGCCTGCTGTCGTATGCCAAAACATACACGCCGGACGTATTCATCACATAATGTTCGACGTTGTACACTGTGTTAGAGTTTGCCGTGTATTTGACATAGAATGTTTTATTTCCGGTCTCGCTTGCGCCGATTGTGGTTACGGCAGCGCCCGAAAAATCACTGTGTTCATACCAGCCGCTCGGCGTGTAGCCGATTTTGGCCGGCAACGCAGGTAATGGCGTACTCACGCCGTAAGTGTAGGTGTTTGGCGACAGCGTTGTCAGTTCCGTAGCGCCGTTGAAGTATTTGATGCCATAGACTTCCGGGGTTGCCGTTGCTGTAATTGTCAGGCTATTAGCCGGCATTGTCGCCGGATTCGGCGAATAACCGAACGGAGCAGTATATCCTGTTTTGGCGGTTGCGCCGGGGCTGATACTTTCGCCGTAGTATTTCAATCCGCTGCCGGTTGTAGTTGCAACGCCCGTGCCCGCTGAAACGGTGAGTGTATATTGTTTACGTTCGTAATAGAGTTTCACGACCAGCGAACCGTCGGCAAGAATGTTGGCTGTGGTTACGGCGCCGCCGCCCACTTTCGCCTCTTTGTAAACGATGCCGTTTGGAACTTCGAGCGATGAACGTTTCAAATTCGCAAGCGTCAAAATCGCGTTCGTAGTACCGGTCAGGTTGTCGTCCGCGCCGTCCTTTACATAATTGCCGGACGTGTCCATCACCCAATGCTCGACTTTGTACGGCGTGTTTGTGTTTGCCGTCCACTGCGCGGTAAGGGTGACCGTTTCGGGATAAGTATTATTATTCGCAACATAAAAGGCATTTGCCAACGTCGCGTAAGTAGGCGAGGCTCCCGCCGAATATAAAGCGTTTGACCCCGGACTGCTTTCGTTATATACTGTATTCTTCCAATTGTTGAACGTATATCCGACACGATTAGGAAGAGGCAGAACGGTGACAGGGTCTGCAGGATCAGCCACGTTGATAATATCTTCCGTTACTCCATCATTGTAATCCAAATAAACATGGTATCTGTATTGATCCCAAATTGCCGTAATGGTTATATACATGGGATTAGTATCGCTGTTTGCCAAATCGCCATATTTCATATTGGTGCCATTACTGATGGGGTTAGCATTTTTCTCATTTTCCGTCACTTCCCAATGCGAAAAATAGTAGCCCGGCGCGTCAATATAGAGCCAGCGCGGAGGAATGGTCAGTATATCATCCCATTTGACATTCGTAACAGGGGGAATCGTGTATGTCTTCGTTCCCGTTGTGAGGGAGAAATCACTTGCTGCGTCCGACCACCAGTAGCCCTGATATGTACCGCCGTCGGTTACCGTGCCGGTATTAAACCGGACCGTATATGTTTTCGGCGTCCATACGGCAGTAAGCGTAAGGTTATTTGTTAACGTCCATGGATTGAAAGAATATCCATTTGCGTATTCGACCGAATTGTCGGCGCCATTACTGCTCCATCCGGCAAAGGTGTAGCCCGATTTCACGAACGTATTTGGATTTAGCGTTAGTGTTTGGTCATACGTAGCGGTTTGAGCGCTCATGGCGACGCTTGTCGCACCGTTGCCGTCGTAGGTGATGGTGTAGGTTTTAGGTCTCCACTGAGCAATATATTCAACGTTGGAGGTAACCGTATTCTGTAGCGCAGGCGACCACGTATCGAACTCATAGCCGGCGTTATTGCTTTGATCGTAATTATTAGGTTCTGCCGGACGCGACGCATTTTCCGGGATGGAAGAATGGACTGCCTGCGTCCAGGCGCCATGCGTTCCCGGATTGTACGTAACCGAATAAAGGTTTGTATAAACAGCGATAAGTTCTATATCTTGCGTTACAGGGGCAGAAAAATTGTAGGGAGTATTCAAGTCGCCGCCGTTGACCGCCCAATGCCTAAATACGGTATTGGTTTTCGCAGGGTCGTTAGCGGGTTTGGTCGCCGTATTACTCCCGTAAACCAATATATTTTGTTGCGAATAGTCGCCGCTTCCGTTGCCGCCATTCAAATCGAACGTAACCTGCGCTATCCATTTGGCGTAGATCGTGACAGATTGCCCACTTTCTTTCCAAACCATATCGGCAGTAGTGTGACGTGTATAGGACAGGGCATTCCCATCCGCATCAAACACCTGAATTTCATCATTTGTCCAGTATCCTGCGAAATGCAAATTCGTTTTTGTCGGAATGGTTTCTAAATCTGTTGTTACACCGAAATACAGCGTTGCGGAGGCAGCGCCGGAACCGCCGTTATTGTCAAGTGTTACTGTGCGCGTAACATAAGTTCTGGAATTACTGACAGTTCCTGCAGTTCCTGCATGGCCTTGCGCACCGCCTGCGCCACCGTTACGTTCCAGTTTATCTGCGCCAATATCATCAACCCCGCCATGTCCGCCTTGGGTTGAAGTGCCGGATTCCCCTGTAGTATAAGTATTTATAAAATCAATTCCTATATAGTTACCGCCATTACCGCCATGTCCGCGCCTGCCGGTAAAACTGCCGCCGCCGCCGCCGCCGCCCCCGCCGCCGCCGCCTCCGGAACCATAGCCGGATGCAGAAGAAGACGGACCGCCGCCGCCGCCGCCGCCGCCGCCGGGATAGGCTCCCCATGTATCACCCGCATCACCGCCTTTTCCGCCGGTTTTACTGGTTCCGCCGGTTGCATTTATGACTGTGTTGCCGACATTATATAAAGTTCCGTAATTTACAGGAGCAGTCGCGCCGTCGCTTCCGTCGCTACCATCTTTAGTGTCATTCCACAACCAAAAATCACCATGACCTCCGGCACCACCGGCGCCTCCGGCGCCTCCGGCAGTTCCAATACCTGCGCCCGGCCCTCCTGCTCCGGCGCCGCCATTACCACCATCTCCGCTACCTCCGCCGGTCGCATTTTGACCTTTGTTGCCGTTTGCTGCTTGCCCGCTTGCGCCTCCGGTAGCATTAAGCGTTCCGGCGCCGGTTATTGTAAGTGCGTTGGGACTAAGCAGTTCTATGCCTGGCTGACCCGGTGTTGTGCCATTACCATCCGCACCTTTAACGGTGAGGGTTGAACCTGCGTCAATCCAGAGTACTACATCCGTACCGTTAATTCTAAGTCCCGGGCCGCTTGTTACTTGTATTGTTACGTTTCCGCGAACGTGATAAATATTGCCTGTATAAAGGGTTTGCGTCGTATTGCTTGAGGTTAAATTAACGACATTTGTTGCCAAAGCGTTCACCTCAGTTAGCGAGGTTATGGACAGCAACAGCGCTATCCAAGTCAATTTGGTAGATAACGTATTGAACATCAAATTATGCCCAATAACTCTATGAAAAGGGCGCCATGCGTCTCTGATGGCGTTATTAAGTAAGGTATATATTTTACTCAAAGTTAATCTATTAACAAAGGTTGCCATAAGTTTCACTGTTTTTTTGCGGCTACAAAGATGAGAATTAGTTTTTAATTAACAAGCGGAGTTTGGCAAATTTTTTAATCGGCTGGGAATTTTTTTGAAAAATATCCCCTTTTTGGTAAATTAATAACCTGATTCTCTCAGGCTATCCTGCAGCCGGCGCATGGATTCGTACAGTTTGGCGGTTGCTTTGAAATTGCCGTAACGCACTTGCAGGAATCGTTTTGTGAGTTCGCGGAATGCAGTCCGCAAAGCGGCAGGTTTCAGTTCGTAAACGTATTCTGTGGGTGTTTTGTAAATTTGCCAGTCTATCCATTCCCTGTCGGCCGCGAGGCGCAACGTCTGCAGGTAAAGGATGCGGACAGCCGAACGGTAGTCGCCTGCGTCGAGCGCCTTTGCGAGTTCGGTTTCAAAATTCACGCCATAAATATTTTCTTCCGTTATTTCAACCGGAAGAGGCATTGTTTTGGCGCGAAAAAAAAGTTCGGGACGTTTTCTGTAGATAAAAAAGACCGTCGCCAGCACAACGGCCACGAAGAACAGCGCCAGAAACCACTGCCCGCCGCGCGAATCGCCCAGTAGGGCAAAATCGCGAATGAGCCGGTCAAGCCAATGAAAAAAATAGTCTATCAGGTTGTCGTTGCCGAAATCGGCCTGACTATTGTAGTTATACCGGGGATCAGCCAGGTAAGCGGCAATCTTGACGGAGTCGTACACCAGCGTATCCATGGCCTGTATCGCTTTTGTCATAATTGTTCAAAGTTACGGATATTTTCATCAAACAAAACATTATCCTTCTTTTCGACCACGCTGAAATAGTGGAACGCCATGCCTGTTGTTGTGAGGATGACGGACAGATAAGCGCCGAACGCCTGGATAACTGCCAGCAGATAAGCGCCGAACTGATACCAGACCGACATATTGAAAGCGGAATCGGGATTTCCGAGCGAGAGGATTTCTCCGATAATGGTAACGATGTACCACGGCATGGTGGTCACGCCGGAAATAATATTGGCCAGCAAGCCAAAAACCAGCACGACTAAAAACGTTTCGCCCCATGTCGCAAAGCCGTACCGGAATGTTTTCTTCAGTGCAACGGAAAACGTATGCCTGCCCAACAGATAGACTGCAGGCAACAGCATGAAGGGAATCATGACGAGGATGGCGGCGATGAGCAATAAGGGAAGCGTGATGGCCAGCGACCAAAGCGCCAGCCAGGCCAACAGTCCGACGATGAGGGTGACCGCCAGTATCACGGCGAAGCCGAAAAGCGTCAGGCGGAGCATCTTCTTCAGGTTGGCGACAAATGAAGTCTTGAAATCGGAAAACCGAATGTCGAGCAACCGTGTTTCGCGCATTTCGTATGCCTGTATCAGGCTGAAAATAAGTGCCGACAGGACGCATTGTCCGATCAGGACGCAAAGCATTAGCAGTCCATAGTCCGCAATCAGCGTTATGATGGCGTCCGAATAACTGCCATTTTCTATTGAGCTAAGATGCAGCGTGTTGTGCAGGTAGGCGTTCATGGCGTAGGCCTGCACGAGGCAGATGGGAAGCGTTATATAGAGTGAATATTTCAGGAACGTTTTCCACGTTTCACGAAAGAACGCAAACGATACGTTCAATTTTTCGCTAAACGTACGCACTTTGTAAAATTTGATTTTAGGGTTCGGAAATTCCATTGTGATATAATCGTTTTGGTAAATAAACATAATAATAAACAACAAAAGCCATGCAAGCGACAATAAATCCGCCACGCATGACATCAGGCGCCCACGTATGGCGCGTGAGGAAACTCTCGACGAATCCGGCCACTACTGTAATGGGGATTCCGCCAATTACAATTTTCAGTCCCCGTTTGGCGCCTTCGCGGAAGGCATAGCCGCGCGGATATGTGCCGGGGAACAGCCAGCCGTTGCCAAGTGCAAAACCGGCCGCACCGGTGACGACCATCTCCGACATCTCCAGCGTTCCGTGGAGCCAGATCGCCAACAGGGATTCCAGTCCGGCGTGCTGCTGGAAAAAAAATGTCTGGAAGGCGCCAATCATCACTCCGTTATACAAAATCACCATCCCTGTGAAGAAGCCGGTCAATATTCCCGATACAAAAAGCACGAAAGAAACCCGTATGTTATTGAAAACAATCATGAAAAACATCTGCACTGGCGAGCCATGGGCATAGACGGCCATTGGTTCGCCGCGCTCAATGTTATGCAGGGTCATGTCCACATAGCCGTCGCCCAGTATCAGGCGCGGGAACGTCTCGTCTTTCAACGTGGACAGGCATCCGATACCGACGCATACAGCAAAAAGCAGGAACGAGTACAGCAATTCTCGCCGCGAACGATAGATCACAAGCGGGATTTCTCGCGTCCAGAACGTCACTATGCGCGAGACGGATTCTTTCTTGTTTTTGTACAATAGATTGTGCAGCGCTGAGGCGAGGTTGTTCAGATAAACCGTGATGCGCGAATGTGGATAGTGGCTGCGGGAAAAGGACAAGTCGGTTGTGATTTCCGTATAAGCGTCGGCCAGACGTCCCGGGTCTTGCTTTTCCGCAGTCTCAATTACCTTCTCTAACTCTTTCCATTTTGGGAAGTTTTGACGGATAAATGAAGCCTCTTTCATTACTTGCGATATAGAAATTGTTTAATTTTTGGCAAATATAGACATTCTTCTTATATTTGCCGTAAAAAAACGAGAAAAATGACAGCATTCACTATCATCACGAGCCAGTATGTGCAGATAGATCAGACGCCTGCCAGCATCGGGGAACGGATATTGGCGCGGATTATTGACACTTTGTTGTTTGTCATTTACTATATGGCAATGAGTTTCATTCTGTACTGGTTTTTTTTTCGAGTTCTTAATGATAGCTTTTCGGAAGATGTGATCATTACCGTCTATTTTGTTTTTCTTCTGCCCGTACTGTTTTATTCGCCGCTGTGGGAATTTTTCAACCGTGGACAGTCGCCTGGGAAGAAGATACTTGGCATCCGTGTGGTGATGAAGGATGGTTCTGTGCCGGGAATGAGCGCCTACTTGCTCCGGTGGCTATTGCTGCTGATAGATTTGTATCTGTTCAATTGCATCGGGATCATCAGCATTGCACTGACGAAAGACCGCCAGCGTCTTGGTGATCTGGCTGCCCATACACTCGTTATCAAAGAAAAAGATTACCGGCGAGTCCACGTAACACTCGACGAATTTAACCATTTCAACGCCGACTATCGCCCCTTCTTTCCGCAAGCTGAAAACCTGTCCTTGGAGCAGGTAAACTTCATCAACCGAACGCTTTTGCATTACGACGCTCAGCGCCCGCAACGCATCCATGATTTGGCCGCTAAAGTGCGTGAGTTTCTAAAAATCAACCCGTCCATCAGCGACGAGAACTTATTACAGGCGCTTGTGCGGGATTTTCAGTATTATGCGCTGGAGGAAATTTGATACCGGATTTTTTGGATGCTGTGTTTTCATAAATTTATTCTTATCTTTGTGCCGGAACTAAATATCACAAGGATGAAAAAATATTTCTTATTAGCAGGTTTATTGGTGTTTATGCTTGCGTCGTGTGAAGGACCTGCGGGGCCAATGGGGCCTGCGGGCGAACCGGGCGAAGGGATGAACTGGAAAATTGTCACCTACGTTGTGCATGAGAGTGACTGGCAATTAATTGGCCAGCCGGATGCGCTTGAGTCGTACTTTATGTACGAATTTAATGAGAATAGCCTGTCCAATTTCATTTACACCGATGGAAACGTGTTTGGATATCGGATTCTGGACGCCGGGCTGAACAGCGAAGTGCTGACCCCGCTACCACACGTAGTGCCTCATGGTGAAGTCTTGTCAAATGGCAGCGAATCGCTCTGGACGGAAATCTATTCATTTGATTACATGCCCGGTTCCATCGCATTCTATGTGCATTATTCGGATTTTATGACAGGGTTGCGCCCGCCGACATGCGATTTCCGGATTGTGATGAATTGGTAAAACGGACGGGATGGATGGACGTTATAAAATGATAGCCAAGACATTGTATGGATTAGAAGATGTTTTGGCAGAAGAACTGACGGCATTGAAAGCCGACCACGTAGAGACCGGGCGCCGAATGGTTTCTTTTGAGGGAGATAATGCGCTGATGTACAGGGCAAATTTGTATTGTCGCACGGCGCTCCGTATCCTGAAACCTATTCTGCACTTCAAGGCCGATAATGCCGACGCCGTGTACGAAAATGTCAAAAAAATCGAATGGGATACGTATTTTTCTCCTGACCAAACCTTTGCCGTGGAATCAGTCATTTATTCCGAACGGTTTCATCACTCCAGATACGTGGCCTATCGCACCAAAGACGCTATCGTGGACTATTTCAACGAAAAATGCGGTTGTCGTCCGGGCGTTCGCGTCAGTCGTCCGGATATGTATATCCATATTCATATTTCGCACGACGATTGTACGGTGTCGCTGGACAGTTCGGGCGAGAGCCTGCACAAACGCGGCTATCGGATGGAACAGGTGGAAGCCCCGCTCAACGAGGTGCTGGCGGCGGGGATGATTCTGAAAACGGGTTGGCGGGGCGAATCCGATTTTATTGATCCTATGTGCGGTTCCGGAACGTTGTTGATTGAAGCTGCCATGATTGCGCTTAATATTCCGCCGGGTATTTACCGTAAAGAATATGCGTTTGAGCACTGGCATGACTTTGATTCCGATCTCTTTGATGAAATTTATGACGATGAATCCGGCGAACGGGAATTTAATTATAAATGTTATGGCTCGGATATTTCGCCAACTGCGATTGAAATAGCTGCAAAAAATGTACATCGCGCCGGCTTGGACAAATATATTGAACTGAAAACGATGCCATTCCAGCAATATGTGAAAGCGCCGCCGAAAGGCATCTTTATGACAAATCCGCCGTATGGTGAACGGATTAAACCTGACGATATATCCGGCTTGTACGGCATGATTGGCGAACGGTTGAAGCATGTTTTCACCGGTTATCAGGCATGGATTCTTAGCCACAAGGCCGAATGTTTCGATAAAATCGGCCTGCATCATCACCACAGAATTCCGTTAATGAACGGATCATTGAATTGTGAATTAAGATGTTATGAAATATTTGCCGGGAAGAACAAGGACTACAAAAAAGCCTTGAATGATCATGCCGGCAAACCTCGTTTGAAAAATGCCAATGTGTTACGACGAACGCGTGAAAGGAACTCCAAATCGCGCCAAAATGGGAATTAATTTTTATAAAAATAATAGAGATGAAAAAAATCAGTTTTCTTTGTTTGTTTTTCGGGATAATAATGGCGGTGAATGCGCAGAATCCCGATGAAGAAATTTTCCGGACAAGCATTCAAACGCTTGCTTCCGACGAATTTGGAGGACGCGGACCGCTAACGTCCTATGAGACCAAGGCGATAAATTATATCGCCGATCAGTTCAAGAAATTTGGACTTCAGCCTGTTAACGGCGACAGTTATTTCCAGTCCGTACCGTTGCAGAGCATATCTACGCGCGTCAAAAACAACAGCCTGACGATAAACGGCAAGAAAGGAACGCTCACGTTGCGTAGTTCCGACGATTTCATTATATGGTCGCAATCGTTGAAGGAAAAGGTAACGCTGGCGGGAGCCGGGTATGTGTTTGTCGGATTCGGCATCTGTGCGCCCGAATACAACTGGAACGATTATGAAGGGATAGACGTAAAGGGGAAAATCGTTGTGATCTTAGTTAATGACCCCGGATATTATGACGACGGACTGTTTTGCGGGAAAAACATGACTTATTATGGACGATGGACGTACAAATTTGAGGAAGCCACCCGACAGGGCGCTGCCGGTGCATTGGTGATCCATGATACGGCCCCGGCTTCCTACAGCTGGAGTGTGATCCGTAATTCGTGGTCAAGCAAAAACCTGAATCTTCGTTCTGAAAAACCACAGATGAGTTTTCAGGGCTGGATTTCGAACGATGCAGCCAAAAGACTGTTTGAAAAAGCCGGTGTGTCGTACGATGATGCTGTGAATGCCGCTCAAAAAAAAGGCTTTAAGAGTTTCCCAATTGCCGCAAAAAGCACGGTAGAATTGTATAACACCATCCAAACAGGCGATACATACAATGTAGCGGGTATTTTGCCGGGCACCGACCTGAAAGACGAATACATCGTATATTCCGCACATTGGGATCATCTTGGCATTGGCATTCCTGTTAATAACGACAGTATTTATAACGGTGCGGTGGATAATGCTACCGGTGTAGCGGGGTTGTTTGTTATTGCCAACAAATTTAACTTGCTTGCCCAGCGTCCGCGTCGGTCTATTATGTTTCTGTCGGTTAGCGTAGAAGAATCGGTATTGTTAGGTTCGGATTATTATTCACAACATCCCTTGGCGCCGCTGGATAAGACCGTGGTGAATCTCAATATGGATTGTTATGGCCCGTCCGGACGCACACACGACGTGCTGATAAGCGCTGCCGGTGATTCCGAGACCGATCGCTATGTCATTGAAGCGGCTGCTGCACAGGGGCGTATTGTCAAAGCGGCGCCTCCGTCCACGACCGGACTTTATTACCGTTCCGACCATTTCAGTTTTGCCAAAGTGGGCGTGCCCGTCATTATTGCTCGCGGCGGAAGTGAAATGCTTGATCCCGTAGCGGAAGAGAAAAAACAGGCGGAGCATCCACCGACGAATACCTATCATCAGCCAAGTGACGAATACCAGGACTGGTGGGATTTTTCGGGCACATTGGATGATATCTATCTTTTCTATGGCATTGGCCTTCGATTAGCAAACGAAAGTTATTTCCCCCGCTGGAAGGATGGCATTGTTTATAAGGCGATTCGGGAAGGGAAAACAAAGTAAAGTGCAATGGAACTAAAAATCAAGGGGTTGCCTGAACTTTTTCAGGCAATCCCTTTTCACATCCGTCTATGCGGAATTATTGCCGGCGCGCCGCCCAAATGCGGCACACGATCGTTATCACCAAAATGACGCTGACAATTACTATCACGATTGTCTTTTTGGCCGCATCATCAAATTCCGACACGCTGAGCAGTAACAGAGCAGTGGCCGACAGCAACATCAGCGATTCGGCCAGATCTTTATTTATTTTTACTTTCATCGTTTCCTTATTTTATATTATCGGTATTTTCGGGATCGTTAAACGATATGAATACGCCGAATAACCCGCCTAACAAACAAACCATTACAATGGCCAGTTTCAGGTATTCGTTCGGAATAATCGTACTGCAGGCCAATACGCACCCGATAATAATAAACAGGATGCACAAACTATTTTTCAATTTATTTTTCTGTTTGATATTCATCTTATTTCGTTTTAAGTTATTAAAAATAATGGATGTACGCATATTGCGCACGGACTGTGTCCGGCAAGTCATTACTGCCGTCACAATTCACAAATAAAATGACGGCATCAGAACTTTGGACAGTCTGAAATCAGGGACTAAACATATTCCAAACAATTGTATTTCAATGCATAACAATTGTTATGTCCCAAATCATAATCGGGATTCAAATAAGAAGTTTCCGCAAAGTGTAGATATAATACCCCCTGCGGCAAAGCAGTGTAAAATAATTGGTGATTAGATGATCCGATACGGTTTCGGATATTTTTCGGAGTTGTTCTTCCTTTTTTCGGCGGAACTGTTGGTGTTCTCTTTCGCAGTTGCGCAGGATTCGTACATTGACGATACTGTGTACAAGTTGAATGGTGCGTCGCGGGATGATACTGGAATGATGTTTCAGTTCGTTGCTCAACACTTCTATCCGGTGGGCGATGCCGGTTACGTCTTTTTGGGCGGTCAGCATGGCATCGTTTTTGGTTTCGGAAGCGGCAGAAGGATTCCCTTCCGATCGCCAGGCGTATTCGCCGACTTTCGGAATATGCATTGTCTCAGCTTCCGCGACGGTGAAGCACGAGAGCAGGGCTACTACTATGAAAAAATACTTCATCTATTCGTTATAAAACGGTTGCAAAACTAATTATTATTTCTCAAATAACAAAATGCACAAAATTTTTTTTGAAAAAGAAACGCTGTTTGCTAAGAAAAGTATATATTTGCAGCAATTCTTACAAACCTGTTAAAACGATATGAATCATTTTACGCTAATAGACTGGATAGTCTTTGTTATTTATGCGCTTATTGTCATGGCATTAGGACTGTGGGTTTCGCGCACAAAAAAGGGTGCAGAAAAAACTACATCCGATTATTTTTTAGCCGGACGTTCGTTGCCCTGGTGGGCAATCGGCGCATCGCTTATTGCAGCCAATATTTCCGCCGAGCATTTTATTGCGATGTCCGGCTCCGGTTATGCGATAGGTCTGGCAGTGGCCTGTTACGAATGGGTGGCGGCAGCCGTATTGCTTATTGTTGCCAAATTTTTCCTGCCCGTATTTCTGAGAACCGGCATTTATACGATGCCTCAGTTTTTGAATCAACGCTATAACCGTCCGGTCAGCACGAGTTTGTCGGTATTCTGGCTGTTGATGTACGTGTTTGTTAATCTTACTTCCGTCAGTTATTTAGGAGCGTTGGCGCTGGAAAAGGTGTTGGGCATCCCGTTGCTTTACGGGATCATAGGATTATCCCTGTTCTCGGCGCTCTATTCCCTGTATGGCGGATTAAAGGCCGTGGCATGGACGGACGTGATACAGGTTGTCTTTTTGATAGGCGGCGGTTTGGTGACGACACTCCTTGCATTGAATGCGGTAGGACATGGCGCCGGCATACTGGCCGGTTTCCAGACGCTTGTTGGACAAGCGCCGGAGCGTTTCCACATGATAATTGAGAAAGGTCTGTTTTTCGTTCCCGACGGGACGGAGGGCGCTGTGAAGGATGCGTTTCTGGACCTACCGGGGGTAGCCGTTATTCTCGGCTCAATGTGGCTGACCAATATTTGTTTTTGGGGATTTAACCAGTATATTATACAGCGCGGACTGGCAGCCAAAAGTACAAAGGAAGCGCAGTACGGACTGGCGTTCGCCGGATTTCTAAAGCTGTTAGTTCCATTGTTGGTGGTTATTCCCGGCATTTGCGCCTATGTACTGCGGGCTGACATTACTAAATCGGACGAGGCCTATCCCTGGCTGTTAAACAACATTGTGCCGGCGGGAATCACCGGTTTGGCGTTCGCCGCACTGGTAGCAGCTGTGGTTTCTTCGCTAAGTTCTATTATCAACAGCGCTTCAACGATATTTACGATGGATATTTATAAGGTCTATATCAAACCCGACGCCGGGGATAAACAATTGGTAAAAGTAGGGCGAATCGTAGCGTTCGTTTCGTTGCTTATTGCAACGCTGATTGCGCCAAGATTTGCTTCCTTGGATCAGGTTTATCCTATTATACAGGAATATACCGGTTTTATCTATCCGGGCGTGTTCCTGATTTTCTTCCTTGGCATGTTTTGGAAACAAGCCACTTCCAAGGCGGCTTTGTGGACGGCGATTCTGACCTTGCCGGTAGCGGTTTTATTCAAGTTTTTTGTGCCTGACATGCCGTTTATCGTACGCATTGGATATGTGTTTATTATCCTGTCGGTTGTGTTTGTCGGGCTGAGTCTTGCCGGCAGAAAAGGCCGGATTGCGTCTCCCGAAGAAAGTGCGGAAAAGAAACGGAACCATATTCGCAACGGTGCACTGATCATTGCCATTGCTGCATGTATCGGTCTTTTCGCGATGTTCTTCCTCCAGCGTTATGCTACCTTTGCATTGGATTCGGTTTATACGTTGGTGGTTGCATTTATTTTGCTGGGGATCGTGCTGGTCACCGATGCCAAATATACCAAAATGGATCAAAAGGCGCTTGTCTTTGAAACGGGTCTGTTTAAGACAACGTTGCCGTTTAATATTATAGCTATCGGCATTTTTGGCATGCTTACATTTTTATATTGTTATTTCTGGTAAACACGATGCGCGTACACGAAAAGAAATTATTATCACAGGCTTACGGTCATTATGGGATCGGAGCGTTTAATGTATTCAATGCGGAACAGGTGCTGGGTGTATTTCGAGGGGCGCAAAAGGCCGGTTATCCGGTTATTGTCCAGATCACGCCCGTAGCGCGGAACTATATCCATCCTGAATTGCTGGAAGGGATGATTGCCGGCGCCGCTCAACATTTTCCGGACGTTACGTTCAGCGTCCATCTTGATCACGGCAACGAGCAGCATTGCCTGCAGGCCATTGAAGAGGGCAATTATTCATCGGTGATGATTGATGCATCGCACGAATCTTTTGAAGAGAATGTGCGTATTACGAAAAAAATCGTTGATCAGGCCCATTCCAAAGGCATTTGGGTAGAAGCGGAACTCGGCGTTCTGAGCGGTGTAGAAGACCATTTGAAAGTGGACGATGATAAAGCGCTTTATACAGATCCGGCTCAGGTAGAGCGATTTATTGCGCTGACCGGTTGTGACAGTTTGGCTGTAGCAATCGGGACGAGCCATGGCGCCTATAAATTTTCCGGCGGACGCGGTTTGCGGTTGGATATATTGGCGGCTATCCGTAATCGTCTTGCGGCAGGTTATCCCATCGTTTTACATGGCGCTTCCGCTGTGCCGACAGACGAAATTGTCCGCATTAACCAGGCCGGAGGACAATTGAAAAGCGATGCCAAAGGCACGGATGAAACAGAATTGCAGCAAGCTATCCGTCTGGGCGTCTGCAAAATTAACATTGCAACAGACATGCGTTTGATATGGACGCGGGTGGTACGCGAATTTTTTCGCGACCATCCCGACCAGTTCGATCCGGTTATCTCCGGGAAGATCTATATGGAAGCCTTGGAAATGTTCGTGGCAGAAAAATGCAAAATGTTGGCAATGAGTTAGAAATAAATCCGTAACGAATATTGCCGTCAGACGCTTGCTAAATAAGGGAATAATGACCCAAACGGAAGGCGTCGGCTATTGCTTTTTCAGCAGAAAACTGTTGATCGTTTCAACAATTGTTTCTTTCGGATAGGCGCCCAGCAGATACTGAGGCCGACCTTCTTTCGGGACAAAAAGAATCATGGGAATACTGCTCACGCCAAAATGCGCGGCCAATTCCTTTTCCTTATCCACATCTATCTTGTAAATAAGGATGTCCGTTTTATACTCGGTTGCCAATTCCTTCATGATCGGCGCTATCCGTCGGCATGGGCCGCACCAGTCGGCATAAAAATCAATGATGCAAGGCTTTTCTCCTTCATATACCCATTCGGAAGTGTTCTTCTCGTAGTTATATACTTTCTCCAGGAAATCGGCTTTGTTTATGACGATCACGTCTCCTTTCGCCTCGTCGCTTTCCTGCTGCGCCCTGACACCATTTGCCGTGAATAGAACGACAAGCATTACAACGAAATATCTTAAACTTTTCATACGCTATATTTATGGCGGTTATTGATAATCAACAGTAAAATCCGTGCAAAGATAGGAAAAAAGAAAATATCCGTCCAAATACACACAATATTTTTTTTATTTTTTCCATCGAATCAATTTTTTGATTACTTTTGTCCTCTAATATTTAATTTATAAAACAAAGAAAGATGAAAAAAGTTTGGATAGTTGGAATTTTGGCGGCGGCGTGTATGCTGTCGTGTGGAGAAAAGAAAGAAACGCTTGTTTCAGGGTTGAATAAGAATGACTTCGTGTCGGAAAAAGATGGCAAACCAACGGCGTTGTATGTGTTGAAAAACGCGAAGGGAGCGGAAGCGTGTATCACGAACTACGGCGGGCGAATTGTGTCCCTGATGGTTCCTGACCGCAATGGCAAACCGACGGATGTCGTGCTCGGATACGACAATATCGCCGATTATTTTGCGTCGGACGGCAATTATGGGGCGCTCATCGGCCGCTACGGAAATCGTATTGCGCAGGGACGTTTCACGCTCGACGGGACGGAATATCAATTGCCGCAAAACAATAACGGCCATTGCCTGCACGGCGGGCCGGAAGGTTTTCATGCCCGCGTATGGGATGCAACACAAACAGACGGCCATACGCTTGAGTTAAAGTACAAATCGGTGGACGGTGAAGCAGGTTTCCCCGGCAATCTCGACGTGAAAGTTACTTATACGCTGACGGACGACAATGCGTTAGACATCCTGTATGAAGCGACGACCGACAAAGCTACGGTCGTGAACCTTACCAATCACAGTTATTTTAACTTGTCGGGCGTCCCCGGCTCGCAGATTCTTGACCATCTGATTATGATTAATGCCGACAGTTATACAGCGGTGGACAGCCTGCTGATTCCCTTTGAGATAGTGCCGGTAGAAGGAACGCCGCTTGATTTGCGCAATCTCCAGCCTATCGGTAAGAAGATGAACGACCTCTTAACAATTTCAAGTATCAGGTTGTTACAGCGTAATCCCCCGCCTGTCGGTCAGAAGATTGAGGACCATATCAACCAGATGATGAAAGGACATGGCTACGATTATAACTGGATTCTGAACACGAAGGGCGACATCAAACTTTTGGCAGCCAAGGCAGTAAGCCCTGTCAGCGGCATCGTTCTCGAAGTCTATACGAACGAACCGGGAGTGCAATTTTATACGGGTAATTTCATGGAAGGCGACGATAAAGGTAAATTTGGGACAATTTATCCGCATCGCGGCGCACTTTGCCTTGAAACACAGCATTATCCTGACAGCCCGAATCATCCGGATTTCCCGACTACGGTGCTCCGTCCGGGCGAAAAATATGTCAGTGAGTGCATTTATCGCTTTGCTGTTGAGAAATAATGGCGGTCGGCGTATGGGCGCAGGGGTTGTGTAAAGCTATTGTCTGTTGCAAACCAAGCCCCGATTTTCAGGCGGCGCAGTGATGGAATTTGGAGGTGTCAATATGTTTTCTTAATTTTGCGCCGTAAAAATAGAAAGAAAACAGCGATATTTCGCCAAAAACTGTGATTGAAACAGATGGAAATTGCAAATAAATATGACCCTTCGTGCGTGGAGGAAAAATGGTACCGATATTGGTTGGAGAACAAATTTTTCCATTCAGAACCTGATGAACGTGAGCCTTTTACGGTAGTTATTCCGCCGCCGAACGTCACGGGCGTGCTCCACATGGGACACATGCTCAACAACACGATTCAGGATATCCTTGTGCGTCGCGCAAGGATGAAAGGCCGCAACGCATGTTGGGTGCCGGGTACTGACCATGCTTCTATCGCCACCGAAGCTAAAGTGGTGGCCAAACTCGCCGATGAAGGCGTCAAAAAAAGCGATCTCACCCGCGAACAGTTTCTCGAACATGCCTGGGAATGGACACGCAAACATGGCGGTATCATCCTTGAGCAACTGAAAAAACTCGGAGCGTCGTGCGACTGGGATCGTACGTGCTTCACGATGGACGAGAAACGCTCCGAAAGCGTCACTAAAGTTTTTGTGGATTTGTATAATAAGGGACTGATATATAGAGGTGTTCGCATGGTCAATTGGGATCCTGCCGCCAAAACAGCCCTCTCCGATGAGGAGGTGAATTACAAAGAGCAGCAAGGGAAGTTGTATTATTTAAGATACAAAATTGTTCCAGACCGTCATTCTGGCGAACGTCAGAATCCCCTGAATAATGAAGGGATTTCGGGTCAAACCCGCAATGCCGGGTGGGCTGTCGTCGCAACTACCCGCCCGGAAACCATTATGGGCGATACGGCGATGTGCATCAATCCGAATGACCCGAAAACAGCCTGGCTGAAAGGCAAAAGGGTAATCGTGCCGCTCGTAAACCGCGAAATCCCCGTTATTGAAGACGAATATGTGGATATGGAGTTTGGTACGGGTTGCCTCAAAGTGACGCCTGCGCATGACGTAAACGACTATATGCTCGGCGAGAAATATAACTTGCCGTCTATAGACATTTTCAACGACGATGGTACAATCAGCCCTGCCGGTCAGATTTACGTCGGAATGGACCGTTTTGACGTGCGCCGACAAATAGTGATAGACCTCGACGAAGCCGGACTGCTTGATAAAGTTGAAGATTATACCAATAAAGTGGGCTTTTCGGAGCGCACCAATGTGCCCATTGAGCCGAAGTTGTCCATGCAATGGTTTCTCAAAATGGAAGATCTGGCCAAACCTGCATTGCAGGCGGTTGAAGATGACACCATCCGTTTTCATCCCGTTAAGTTTAAAAACATGTATCGCCATTGGATGAGTAACATCAAGGACTGGTGCATTTCGCGGCAGTTGTGGTGGGGACACCGGATTCCAGCATTTTATTTACCTCAGGGCGGTTTCGTTGTGGCCGAAACTCGTGAAGAAGCCTGCCGAAAGGCATTGTCCATTGTTAATTATCCATTGTCTATGGACGATTTGCGTCAGGATGAAGATGTGTTGGACACGTGGTTTTCGTCGTGGCTGTGGCCTATCTCCGTGTTCGACGGCATTAATAAGCCTGACAACAAGGATATAAACTACTATTATCCGACTAACGATTTAGTTACCGCGCCTGAAATCATCTTTTTCTGGGTGGCGAGGATGATTATTTCCGGTTTTGAATATCGCAAGTTGCCCTGTTTTTATAATGTTTATTTTACGGGTATTGTACGTGATAAACTGGGCAGGAAAATGTCGAAGTCGCTTGGCAATTCACCCGACCCGATTGAACTGATGAACAAATATGGCGCCGACGGTGTGCGGATGGGCATGTTGCTCTCGTCGCCCGCCGGCAACGACCTGCCTTTTGACGAGGCGCTTTGCGAGCAGGGGCGCAACTTTAACAATAAGATTTGGAATGCGTTTCGATTAGTAAAGGGATGGAATATAGAAACGCAGGAGAAGATGGCCATGTCCGAAACCAATGCTGTAGCCATTCGGTGGTTTGAAACCAAATTGTCGGAAGTAATTGCAATCGTTGACGATTTGTTCGATAAATACCGTATTTCGGAGGCCTTGATGGAAGTTTACAAACTGTTCTGGGACGAGTTTTCGTCGTGGTATCTTGAAATGGTAAAACCGGCTTATGGTCAGGCTATTGACCGCGGGACATACGATGCGACGCTCCGTTTCTTCGACGCGTTACTGCGGTTGCTGCATCCGTTTATGCCGTTTATTACCGAAGAGTTATGGCAGGCGCTGGAAGAACGGAAAGCGGGCGAGAGCATTATGATAGCGCAAGCGCCTCCCAGCTCTTCTTCCGAAGGAAAAGAAACGGAAGAAAGGCTTAACGAATCGTTCAAGGAAATCATTACAGGCATCCGCGCCATTCGCGCCCAGAAAAACATACCGAACAAAGAATTGCTTGAATTACAGATACTGGGCGAATATGACCCGATGTTTTCGCCGGTGATTATGAAATTAGCCGGTTTGTCGGCCGTTGCAACGGTGCACGAAAAGACGGCGGGCGCTGTTTCTTTCTTAGTCGGGACAACCGAATTTGCCATTCCCCTGAATGCGTTGCTCAATGTAGAAGAAGAATTGGAGAAATTGAACGGTGAATTGGTGTATCAGCAAGGATTTCTTGCTTCGGTGATGAAAAAACTGGGCAATGAGAAGTTTGTGGCGAACGCCAAGCCGGAAATTGTAGCAAATGAACGAAAGAAACAAGCAGATGCGGAGAGTAAAATCAAAAGTCTGGAAGAAGCGATCGCTTCATTAAAAAAGGAAGTTTAATTTAAAAGAATAACTATATGGAAAATTCAAGAAGAAATTTTATGAAACAGGGAATGGCCGGCGCTTTATTGCTGGGAGCAGCCCCTGCGGCTTTCGTTTCGTGCAACATCCCTTCCGAAAAAAATGAACCGGTGGGAGTTACGCCAAAGGCGACAAATCCTTTTCGTTTAGGAATGGCGGGTTTCACGTTTGTGAACTTTGACCTGGAAACGACGTTGAAAACGATGCAACGGCTTGACGTTCATTATCTGTGCATCAAGAATTTTCATTTGCCGTTCGACAGTACGGACGAGCAAATCAAGGCATTTCATGAGCAATGCGCTTCCTATGGCGTCACCGGTTATGGGGTAGGGCCTATTTACATGAAATCGGAAAAGGAAATAGACGATGGTTTTGCGTATGCCAAACGGGTAGGCGTTAAGTTGATTGTTGGCGTGCCCGAATATGAACTGTTGCCTTATGTGGACAAGAAGGTAAAAGAGTATGATTTTCACTATGCTATTCATTTGCATGGGCCTGATATTAAGACATATCCGGATGCTAAAGATGCATGGGAACATACAAAAGACTTAGATCCGCGCATAGGGATGTGTCTTGACATCGGTCATGACCTTCGTAATGGTTGCGATCCGGTTGCCGATTTGCAGCAGTACCATACCCGCGTGTTTGACATGCACATCAAGGATGTGACGGATTCAACCAAAGCGGGTGTAGGCATCGAATTGGGACGCGGCAAAATTGATTTCCCTGCGCTCGTAAAGATGATGCGTAAGGTGAATTATTCGGGCGTATGTAGCCTTGAATACGAGAAAGACATGAAAGATCCGTTCTTCGGCATTGCCGAATCCATCGGGTATTTCAAGGCGATAAGCGCATATTAGTCCGGAATTTATTCTTTTGCACCATTGTCGAGGCACGTCTGCTTTATTGTCCTCCTGCTGACAGCGTGCAGTTCGCTGCGTCAGATAGAGATAGAAACGCTCCATCCTGCGGGAATCACATTCCCCGAAGGAGTGAAGACGGTGCTTGTTGTGAATAATGCGGCGTCCCAGACGGAAGTCCCTTATTTGACTAAGTTGCCCCAAAAATTGTATGCAGATACGATTTCCGCAGACAGTACAGCCTACGATTTTTGCCTGGCATTAGCCTTGGCGATAGCGGATCCGCCCTATTTTGAAGATGTCAGATTATTTGAAGGTTGCTATCGCGAAGACAGCAATGCTGTCGCGGACGTGTCGCTTACGCAAGATGATGTTTTGGCATTTTGCGATGAGCATCAGGTTAATGCCGTAATTTCTTTAGACCAACTGTTGTTCAAAATAGAAGACAATTATGAGCAAACCTGGATGGGACTGACAGGCAATCTTAATTTCATTGTATCCGGCGTTTTGCGCACCTATTTGCCGGACAGGACAGGTCCATTAAACACTGTTTATCTGTCGGATACGATAGCGCCTGTTTGGAATAGCGAATATTTTTATACCCTGCCTTCCATGAAAGAGTTGGCGATGGGTTTGCGGGAAGTATCCAACTATCTGGCAACCGGTAAGTCTAATCTTTTTGTGCCATACTGGAATGAAGATGTGCGTTGGTATTACACCTCCTATTTATCCCAGTGGAAAGACGCGGCTGCACTGGCTGCCGTTGAAAATTGGAAAGATGCGGCTGCCATCTGGTTGGCGCTCTACGAAAAAGCGCGTTCCTGGAAAGAAAAAGCGCGTCTGGCTTCCAACCTGGCGCTTACGGCAGAGATAAGCGGTGATTATGAAAAAGCGCTGTCCTGGGCAACCCTGTCTTATCAGATTTTTGAGGAACGGTTGGGCGATAGCCATGAATGGGTCAAACTGCAGAAAAAATACGTGGAAGTATTGGAATACCGCATCAATGCGGAGAAAAAATTGCATCTGCAGATGAAGCATGTTACAGGAATGGAAAAATGGAAGGATATGAGATAAATGCGATTGCCTGCCATTCTGTCAATGGCAAGATTTTTGCAGTGAATAATAATGTAATTTAAACGGAAAACGAAATGATAACATCAACAAACGCCCTGTACTGGGTGATTTTTATCGGAGTGGCTGTCTTGAGCTGGATAGTATCCTATCGCCTGAAAGCCAAGTTTGAGAAGTATTCAAAAATCCCGTTGCCCAACGGAATGTCGGGCTGCGACGTGGCAAAGAAGATGCTCGCCGACAACGGCATCTACGACGTCAGCGTTACCTGCGTGCCGGGGACGCTGACCGACCATTATAACCCCGCCAACCATACGGTCAACTTGAGTGAAGCTGTGTATAGCAGCCGCAGTGTGGCCGCTGCTGCCGTCGCCGCGCACGAGTGCGGACACGCCGTGCAGCACGCCCACGCCTACGCGCCGCTGAAAATGCGCTCGGCTTTAGTGCCAGTCGTACAGTTCTCGTCCAACATCGTGCAGTGGGTGCTGCTCGGCGGAATGTTGCTTCTGCGCTCGTTCCCGCAGTTGCTGCTGATCGGGATCGTGCTGTTTGCATGCACTACGTTGTTCAGTTTTATCACACTGCCGGTCGAAATCAACGCCAGCCGCCGCGCACTCGCATGGCTCAGCAACGCCGGCATCACGAATATCGAAACGCATGACAAAGCTGAAGATGCCCTGCGCTCAGCCGCCTATACCTACGTCGTGGCTGCACTCGGCTCACTGGCAACGCTGCTCTATTACGTGATGATTTTCCTTGGCGGCAGACGGAATTAACGCATTTTTGATTGCGATCAATTTTTCCATGTTTGTTAATTGCTAATTGATTTTATATTTGCGGGGATAATAACGTTTGTATGAAGAAAACAGGATGTAAATTTGCAGGAGTGGCTGCAATCGCGATGTTTATTTCATGTTCCGGTGGCGTCAAAGAACCCGGATTTAAGAAGATTATCCTTTCGGACAAGTTCTATGCCGAAGGTTCCACATCGGGCGATTTTAATCGGGACGGCAAGCCTGATGTTGTGGCAGGTCCGTATTGGTATGCAGGTCCTGCGTTCACAGAGAAACACGAGATTTATCCCGTCGAAGCATTTGATCCCGAAGAATACTCGGATAACTTCATCGTGTTTGCCGCTGACTTAAACGGCGACGGATGGGATGATGTATTTGTTTGTCCTCACCCGGGCACAAAATCTTACTGGTATGAAAATCCGAAAGTGAGCGGTGTGCATTGGACTAAACATTTTGCACTCGACCAATTTGGCAACGAATCGCAGCAATGGACAGAAATCATCAAAGGTCAGGGGGCGGGTCCGCTCTATAATATGGATGGCAAACTCGGCTATGCCACTTTTGCTGTCATAGACGGGCTGCCTGATTGGACATTCCATCAAATTTCGACCGAAAATGAAAGGTATCAACGATATACACACGGCATCGGGGCAGGCGATCTGAATAGCGATGGCTTGACGGATATTCTCGAAGCGGCGGGATGGTGGGAACAACCGAAAGAAACTGATAAAACGCCTTGGACATTTCATCCGTTTCAGTTTGCTGATGCCGCGTCGAATATGCTTGTTTTCGATGTTGACGGCGACAATCGGAACGATGTGGTTTGTGCCTGGCATTGCCACCTTTACGGACTTGTTTGGTGGAAACAAATTCAAAAAGACGGACAAATATCTTTTGAGAAAAATGAAATTCTACCAATTAATCCGAAGGAAAAACCCGATGCTTTGAGTTTCTCGCAAATGCATGCATTAGCGCAGGCAGACTTCAACGGCGACGGCCTGACGGATTTTGTAACCGGCAAACGGTTTTGGGCGCATGGCTCCAAAGGCGATGTGGAGGCAAATAATCCTGCCGTGTTGTATTGGTTTGAATTGAACCGGAACAGTGATGGCAGCGCAACTTTTATCCCACATAAGATTGACGACAATAGCGGAGTCGGAATGCAAGTTTCAGTCGCTGAACTAAACGGCGATAAAACACCCGACATCATCGTATCAAACAAAAAGGGAACATTCCTGTTTTTGAGCGAATAGGTTCGGCAAGTCCGACCGCGCTCGCCCCGTTTCTCTTGCGGATCGGAATATGCATTAAATAAAGCAAATATGAAAAAATTTTTTTGGCGGCATTTGCTGCCGTTAGGCACATGGTACAGGAAAATTCCCGACATACACGGCGAGCCCGAAAAAAATCACTACCTTTGCAGCCGTAAATTTTTATCCTGACAAAACGTATGCAGAAACCATCCATTCCCAAGGGGACGCGCGACTTCGCGCCCGAAGAGACGGCGCGGCGCAATTATATCTTCGACACCATCCGCGAAGTGTTTCACCTCTACGGCTACAGCCAGATCGAGACGCCGGCGATGGAGAACCTGTCAACGCTGACGGG
>JAISUI010000041.1 GCA_031272155.1 Tannerella sp.
AACTAAATCAATAGTAACAGTATGTCCTTTCTTTGGGTCAAGCCTAAGCAGGTTTCCGTCTGTTGTTTTCCCCCATGTGTCCGTATGGATGAATATACCTTTACACGAAGGGTCAGAGAGCGGGTCGGTTGTAAGAGTTGCGCTTGTTCCGGCGGCATTGACCTGAAGCACAAATGACAGTTTTCCGAAAGGAGTATTGATATTTTTCAGCATTGTTTTCATACCCGGTTGCAGCCATTCAAGCGGGATTCCCTCAAGCAGGTGCATTTCCGAGCCACGGTCTAAAGCCAGCAGATGAACTGCCAGTCCTGCAAATAGCGCGCTTGCCCAGTTGTGAGGCATATCGCCTACATATTTACTTGGCGTCAAATCACGTGGCGAATGTTCTTCACGCCAGTTATAAACCGGTGAAGCATGATTGGCGAATGAGTAGAGGGCGTTGGTTGCACGTTTGCTTTCACCCATCCACAAGCAGGCATGTCCATAGAATCCTGCAAAATAGCTCCATATTCCATCAATTGCCCAACCGGTACCCATCACCATACCTTCCTGCAATGTAGTGTGAAGCATATTCATAGTGCCTATAGCCACCGGGTCGCCGGGTTCAAAGATTTGACCCGGATAAACACTTTGACAAAAAGCCCATTGAGCGCGCTGAGGCAGAGAGCGTTTGGCTGGATCCATAGGTATAGCTATATAACGGTTACCAAAATCATCGGTAGCCATGTCGCGTTCGGCGGCGCGTTTGAAAGTAGAAAAGAAATCGTCGTATTCAGCTTGTAAGGCTTTCAAATCCTTTTTCTCTCCAAGCCATTCAGCTGCCTGTATCATAGCTTTCAGACCGGCAAGATTCCAGTAAACGTTGGTATATTCGGCTTTGTCGGCCTCTCCAAAAAGACCGCCGTCAATTTGTCCGGGTGGCATCAATCCATCATCAAGCGATATATTGTTTTTCAAAGTTTCTGCGCGGAGGAATTTTATATAGTCCACAGTTTTAAGCAGTTTAGGCCAAACGGATTTTAACCATGTCTTATCCTGCATCAACAAGGCATGACGAACACATGTCCAGAGTACCAGACCGTTTTCTTTCCAGTAAACCGAATCCATAATCCCAAATTGACCGGTTTCTCGTTGGAAAGTAAGTGTATATTCAACTCCGTCGCGGGCATCGCTTCCTCGATCAAATGTTGTAGCTGTTTCAAGTAAAGTGGCGCCGTCAGACACCCAAAGACCTCGATAACAAGTTGGTCCTACCTGAAATGCAATTTTATCTTTTTTTATTTCTCGTGCCTGCCATATCCCGCGTAGTGATGCGTCAATAAGATTTTGTATCTCGTTATCAGGAACATATATATGCCCATAAGGAATATCTGTACCGTTTTCCCAGTAAGTAATCATTTCTGCGCGCACTTCGTTGATATGATCCATGAAAGCGTCGGCATCGGACTTGAATTGCGCGGCTAATGCAGAGGGACGTCCATTGTCATAAAGTACGGCTATTTGCTTTGTTTCGCCGGGTTCTATGGTGATTGGCTCCAATGACAGAAGCGTTTTGAAGTCGGCGATATTCTGCCGCACGATGGCAGGTTTCAAATTAGAGATGACCTGTGCACTGTTATAGAGTAGCGTGGTGCGTTCGGTTGTTTTGGCTTTTTGTTCACTATTGACGTTGATAATCAATACCGGATTCAGTGTTTGTCGGCTGTTGGTCGTGTTGCTGACAGTGGTCAGAATCACGTCTTCACGATTACCGTTTTTCGTGGATGTTTTGCTGCGGACATAACTTTGAGCTATGGCAAAAGCCTCTTGCGTAATCTTCATATTTGCATACGTAGCTTCGGTGATGACGATTGGCACACGGGCGGAATACAGACGCTGACTGTTTATTTTCATATTTTCATCGGCAAGTAACTGTATAACAGTGCCATATCCTCCTACGTAATTAAAAAATTCGCCTTTGCGATAGTCAATAAGCAACTGTCCGAGAGGCCCTACCAATGTCTTGCAGGTGTCGTCGGGAAATGAGATACATGACTGATGCCACTGCGGCGCAAAGCGATAATCTACTTGATGCGACTGTGCGTATATTGTTGTAGCACAGACGGTTGAAATGATAAATAAAAATATTCTTTTCATGATTGTAATGTGTAATTAATTAGTGTTTATAAATCTATCTAATATTTGCTTTTATAACGAATTTCGTTCCTGTTTATTGCAAAGCGTTATAAACAGGATACCCTGAGCTTGGCAAGTACTTCAATTTGTTGAGATTGTCGGCGTGGACGAGGATATTTTATCCATTATTTCAGTCGGAACACATATGTATTTTTCTTTTTACATTCTTCCATAAATTGAGTTTTAATCCAATCATAACCACTGGGAAGTACATTTATCAATTTTTCGCATTTCTCAAACTGACCTAAATTGCGATACAACTCTGCAATCATAATCTTTTGGCCTACATTTAACCGGCGAAAAGGCCACCAACGGGCAATATCATTCAATATCTTAATCATAGATTCGCAATTTTCTTTCCATTGTTTTTCATCTTCTTCTCCTTCAAATAACATTTCATTTAACGTTTCATCTTTTAATGTTTCATCTTTACGAACTCTATCATTAGAATGGATTATCCATGTTGCCAATCTGTCCCATGTTGCCAATCTGTCTAATAACGTTTCATCTTTACGAACTCTATCATTATATGACCACCAAATATCTTGACGAATAGACATCTCTTTGTCTTTATCCATATTTTCGTGCAATGCCCTGAATAAATCTTTAATATTCAAAAAATCAGCATAAGGAGCATCGTTCCATTCTCTTGGATTTTCATTTGCTTCCCAACCACATTCTCCAATCACATTTAAGTTGCTTAACCAAAAGATTGAATTGCACTTTTCGCACTTTGTTAAGTTGGGATAGCGAGGTAACATTCGGGCAATTTGTTTTGCATCAGAATAGAGAATTGCTCCAATAGTATTCCCACTCATTAAACTTTTGTTTTTTAATAAACTGCCACAAGTCGGGCATTTATAAACTAAATCCGGTCCTGGTAACATAATATTTATATTTTAATTTCTCGATTTCAAAGCGCATAATATTGTAATTACGATATATTTCGGCAAAGCAACATTCCGTAGGAATGTGTCTATCTGTCTATCGGTAGAAACGCAATGCTCTCACCAGCTTTCGCATTCCGTTAGGAATGCGTTCCATTCCTCAATCGCTGTGAATATATAATATTTCGCATCATTACGGCTTCAAATATACAAAATATTTTTTGTACATACAAAAAAGAAGGCAAAAAAATGCAATTATTTACAATTATATCTCTGAAAATGCTAATACTCGAATTTAACAGCATATTACAACGAGTTCTCCACAGCGCTACCAGCGCCTGTTACGTTTCTTATATCCGGCGCGTTCCGGTTGATGTTGCCGCCAGGGTTTATCGCTATTTTTTTTCGACCTGTTCCGGCGGTCGTTTGGTTTGCCTTCTTTTTCTCCTGCATACTGCACATGAATGACTGAACCGTCCACTTCATAGCTATTCATCTGACTAATAACCCGTTGGGCAACACTGTCTTTCACTTCAAAATAAGATACATTTTCCTGTAGATCAATCCTTCCGATGGGAACTTTACCCGGCACACAACGATTCACTAACTCTATTAAATGATTAGCAAACAGACCATTCGCTTTCCCAAAATTCAGAGACAAGCGTTTATAGCCTTCTTCCGGTTTGCGCGAACGGGTATTGGAGCGTTCCTTTTGCCCGTTTTTACGGGAACTTGCTTCATCCACCATTTCAATTTCATCCGCATCGCGATAATAATCAATCATACGGTTAAACTCCATGGATATAAGCCGTTTAATTATATCTTCCTTTTCCAACCATTCCAATCTATGAAAAACTGAAGGCATCAGTGAAACGATTTCTTTTTCGTCCACTTTCACCTTTTCAATCTGGTCAACCAGATTAAACAGTTGCTTTTCGCAAATGGCTTTCCCTGTTGGAAGTACGCCTTTTTCAAAAGGTTTGCTGATATTTTTCCCGATATTCTGCAGTTTTTTCTTTTCACGTACATGGCAAATAGCGATGGAAAGACCTGTCTTGCCGGCTCGTGCGGTACGCCCGCTCCGATGGGTATAATGTTCTGTTTCATCCGGCAAACCATAATGAATCACATGACTCAGGTCATCCACATCTAAACCCCTGGAAGCTACATCAGTAGCGACTAACAACTGTAAATTCCTGACGCGGAATTTCTGCATCACGTAATCGCGTTGCGTCTGACTGAGTTCGCCATGCAGCGCGTCGGCATTGTAGCCATCCTTAATCAGCTGGTCGGCAATTTCCTGCGTTTCCTTGCGGGTGCGGCAAAAAACAATCCCGTAGATGTTAGGGTAAAAATCAACAATTCGTTTCAATGCAAGATATTTGTCGCGGGCATGAACCATGTAATAGATATGCCGTATGTTTTCGTTGCCTTCATTTTTCCGTCCGATAACAATTTCGACGGGATTGTGCATGTAACGTTTTGTAATTCGGGCAATTTCCTGCGGCATCGTGGCCGAAAACAAAAGCATGTTGCGCGAAGAGGGAACCTCTGCCAAAATAACCTGGATGCTCTCGGAAAAACCCATGTTAAGCATTTCATCCGCTTCGTCCAGGATTACGTTTTGTATATCATTCAGTTTTACCTTTTTCCTGTTCATCAAGTCAAGCAATCGCCCTGGAGTAGCCACGATGATATGCACCCCTTTGGAAAGGGTTTTTATCTGACTTTCAATGCTTGAGCCACCATAGACCGGTAAAACCCTCAAGCCATTCAGGTATTTGGAGTAATCGCTCAGGTCGCCGGCAATTTGCAGGCAAAGTTCGCGCGTCGGACATAAAATCAATGTCTGTGTTACTGTCTGGGGAACAAGTGTTTTTTGCAGTACCGGCAATCCATAAGCAGCCGTTTTCCCTGTTCCGGTCTGGGCCAGTGCAATTACATCGTTATCATTCCCGAGCAAAAGAGGAATCACTTCCTCCTGTACCGGCATGGGCATTTCGTAGCCCATTTCCCGGATTGCCTTTAATATAGGTTCGGCAATTCCTAATTCTTCAAATGTTTTCAAAATGTTATTTGTTATAAAATTGCATGGATATAAAAAATCAGGGCTGAAGCATCACCTCAGCCCGATTCAACTAAACATGCAAAAACCATATTTATTATTTAACTTTAAGCAGAGACCCTAATTGTCTAAAATAGAATTTTACGATTTAGCGTGTCTTTTAGATTCTTTGCTCATTTCCATAATGGAAGCCCGTCCGCTTGCAATCCGGTCAAACTCGTCCTTCGTTCCGACTACCAAACGGTCATATTCCCGTTGGCCGGTACCGGCAGGTATCAAGTGCCCGCAAATCACATTTTCTTTCAATCCTTCCAGTTTATCAAGGCGACCGCTAATAGCGGCTTCGTTCAATACCTTGGTCGTTTCCTGGAATGATGCAGCCGACATCCAACTTGTTGTTTGCAATGCAGCACGTGTGATACCTTGCAAAATCTGGTTCGTAGTAGCAGGAAATGCATCACGCGCCTCCACAGGCTTTAAGTCCCTGCGTTTCAGCATACTGTTTTCATCCCTCAACTTACGGATCGTAACAATTTGCCCGGCTTTCAATGTCTGTGAATCACCTGAATCCACAACCACTTTCTTGCCCCAGATACGGTCATTCTCATCCATCACTTCAAGTTTATCAACCACCTGCTGTTCAAGGAATCGCGTATCACCCGGATCTACAATTTCAACTTTGCGCATCATCTGACGCACAATCACTTCAAAATGCTTGTCATTGATTTTCACGCCCTGCAGACGATAAACGTCCTGCACTTCATTCACAATGTATTCCTGCACAGCCGTCGGCCCTTTGATCGCCAGAATGTCGGCGGGTGTAATCGCTCCGTCGGAAAGCGGCATCCCAGCGCGCACATAATCGTTTTCCTGCACTAATAACTGCTTGGATAACGGCACCATATATTTCTTGACTTCGCCAAGTTTGGATGTGACGCTGATTTCACGATTGCCTCGTTTAATTTTGCCAAATCCGATCTCACCGTCAATTTCCGACACAACCGCCGGATTCGACGGATTACGGGCTTCAAACAGCTCGGTCACACGAGGCAACCCACCGGTAATATCACCTGTTTTACCAACGGCACGCGGAATTTTAACCAACACTTCACCTGTCTTGATCATATCGCCTTCTTCCTTCACCACGTGAGCGCCTAAAGGCAACGAATACGTCTTCAAGACTTTCTTCTTGCTGTCCAAGATTTGAGCCGCCGGAACTTTCGTTTTATCTCTCGACTCAATGATGATTTTTTCGATAAGACCGGTCGTTTCATCACTCTCAATCTTAAAAGTAATGTTATCAATCATGTTCTCAAATGCGATCTTACCGCCTACTTCGGAGATAATCACTGCATTAAACGGATCCCATTCAATGATCGTATCGCCTTTTTTCACCGTATCTCCATGTTTGAAATACAGTTTCGAGCCGTATGGAATGTTATGCGTATGCAACACGATCCTTGTCTTCGGATCAATGATTCTCAATTCCGCCAAACGACTTACCACTATCTGGCATTTATCAATTTCGGATTCTACGGTACGAAGTTCGTCAATTTCAAGCTCTCCGTCAAATTTCGACACCAGACTGTTTTCTGTCACAATGTTTGATGCGATACCTCCGACATGGAATGTACGCAACGTCAACTGTGTACCCGGTTCGCCGATAGATTGGGCAGCCGTTACACCGACCACTTCGCCCTTCTGCACCATCTGACCGGTAGCCAGATTGCGCCCATAGCATTTGGCGCATACGCCTTTTTTCGATTCACATGTTAATACGGAACGAATTTCCACACTTTCAATCGGCGATTCCTGGATGATCCTGGCCGCTTCTTCCCGGATTTCTTCTCCGGCCGGAACTATAATTTCTCCCGTATTCGGATGAATAATGTCATGTACAGAAACACGTCCCAATATACGTTCGTACAACGAAGCAATCACTTCTTCATTATTTTTCAACTCCGTACATACCAGACCACGTAGCGTACCGCAATCTTCCTCATTGACAATCACGTCGTGCGACACGTCCACCAGACGACGGGTAAGATATCCTGCATCCGCAGTCTTCAAAGCCGTATCTGCAAGACCTTTACGTGCGCCGTGCGTCGAAATGAAGTATTCCAGCACCGACAAGCCTTCCTTAAAGTTGGAAAGAATCGGGTTTTCAATGATTTGCCCGCCTTCGGCGCCGCTCTTTTGAGGTTTTGCCATCAATCCACGCATACCGGACAACTGACGGATCTGTTCCTTTGAACCGCGAGCGCCGGAGTGCATCATCATATATACGGAATTAAATCCGGCATTATCATCCTTCAATTGAGCCATCAACGATTCCGACAACTTGCTATTGACATGTGTCCATGTATCAATGATCTGATTATACCGTTCATTATTGGTAATCAACCCCATATTGTAGTTAGCCGTGATACGCTCCACTTCATCATAACCTTCTTTTACAAGGTCATCTTTGTCGGGCGGAATCAACACATCAGAAAGATTGAACGACAAACCGCCCTTGAATGCCATGTAATATCCAAGATCTTTGATATCGTCGAGGAAACGCGCCGTACGCGCAACTCCGCAAGCCTTGATCACGTTGCCAATGATATCGCGAAGTGCTTTTTTACCCCACACTTCATTGACATATCCCACTTCTGCAGGCACATAATCATTCACCATCAAGCGCCCCACAGACGTTTCAATCATTCTCCGTACCGGTTTTCCATGCTCATTACGATCATTTACATAGACTTTAACAGGAGCATGAATATCTACCTTTTTCTCATTATAGGCAACCGTCGCTTCTTCCGGGCCATAGAACACTAATCCGCTTCCTTTGGCGCCCGGACGGAGTTTAGTGATATAATACAATCCGAGTACCATATCTTGCGAAGGCACAGTAATTGGCGCTCCGTTAGCCGGATTCAGAATGTTGTGTGAAGCCAGCATCAGCATTTGCGCTTCCAGAATAGCTTCATTGCCAAGCGGCAAGTGAACTGCCATCTGGTCGCCGTCAAAGTCAGCGTTAAAGGCCGTACAGGCCAATGGATGCAACTGAATAGCCTTCCCTTCAATTAACTTTGGTTGAAACGCCTGAATGCCAAGCCGGTGCAGTGTAGGAGCTCGGTTCAGCAATACCGGATGTCCTTTCATGACGTATTCTAAAATATCCCATACGACAGGATCCTTCCGGTCCACTATCTTTTTAGCCGATTTCACGGTTTTTACAATTCCCCGTTCTATTAACTTGCGGATTACAAATGGTTTATACAACTCCGCGGCCATACCTTTAGGGATACCGCACTCGTGCATTTTGAGTTCCGGCCCGACTACGATAACCGAACGGGCGGAATAGTCCACACGTTTACCCAGCAAATTTTGACGGAATCGTCCCTGTTTACCTTTCAAACTGTCGGACAACGATTTCAACAAACGATTAGAGTCTGTTTTGACTGCGCTTGACTTGCGGGAATTATCAAACAGTGAATCAACGGCTTCCTGCAACATTCGTTTCTCGTTACGCAAAATCACCTCCGGCGCTTTGATATCAATCAGGCGTTTCAGACGATTATTGCGGATGATGACACGACGATACAGGTCATTCAAATCGGACGTAGCAAAACGCCCTCCATCCAACGGTACAAGCGGACGCAATTCCGGCGGGATGACAGGCACTACTTTAACAATCATCCATTCCGGTTTGTTTTTCCCTTTGGACACACGGAAGGATTCGACAACCTGTAAACGCTTTAACGCTTCGTTCTTACGTTGTTGAGAGGTATCCGTCGTAGCCTGGTGACGCAAATCGTAGGACAGCGTATCCAAATCCAAACGTACCAACAAATCATATACGGCATCCGCACCGATTTTTGCAACGAATTTATTAGGATCGGTATCTTCAAGTAACTGATTCTCTTTCGGGAGATTATCAATAATATTCAAATATTCTTCTTCCGAAAGCAAATCTAACGGAGCGACCGAATCCACACATCCCGGCTGAATCACAACGTAGCGTTCATAATAGATAACTGCATCCAACTTCTTCGTAGGAAGTCCCAACAGATATCCTATCTTGTTCGGGAGCGAACGAAAATACCATATATGCGCCACAGGGACAACCAAATGGATATGCCCCATCCGTTCGCGGCGCACTTTCTTTTCCGTCACTTCCACACCGCACCGATCACAGACAACTCCTTTATAACGAATCCGTTTATACTTACCGCAATAACATTCATAATTCTTGACCGGACCAAAAATGCGTTCGCAAAACAATCCGTCACGCTCCGGTTTATAGGTCCGATAATTAATCGTTTCCGGTTTCATCACTTCTCCGTAGGAACTTTCAAGAATTTCTTCCGGCGAAGCCAGCCCTATACTTATCTTCGTAAAGTTATTTTTTAACTTATTTTCCTTTCTAAAAGCCATATTTCCTTTGGTTTATAAAGAAATTATTCTAATGTAAGACTCAAACAAAGCCCTCTCAATTCATGGAGCAAGACGTTCAATGATTCCGGAATACCCGGCTGTACCATCGTCTCACCTTTCACAATCGCCTCGTATGCCTTGGAACGTCCAATAACATCGTCCGACTTAACAGTCAATATTTCCTGCAATACATGCGCCGCGCCAAATGCCTCCAGCGCCCATACTTCCATCTCTCCAAAACGCTGACCGCCAAATTGCGCTTTTCCGCCCAACGGCTGTTGCGTAATCAACGAATACGGGCCTATCGAACGGGCATGCATCTTATCGTCCACCATGTGACCGAGTTTCAGGAAGTAGGTCACACCGACCGTTGCCGGTTGGTCAAAACGTTCTCCCGTTCCACCGTCATAGAGATAAGTCTTTCCATAGCGGGGCAAGCCTGCTTTATCCGTCCACTCATTCAAATTGTCAATGGAAGCGCCGTCAAAAATCGGCGTGGCGAATTTCACATTCAGCGTCTGACCTGCCCAGCCTAATACGGCTTCAAATATCTGTCCCAGATTCATGCGCGAAGGCACACCCAGCGGGTTCAAACAGATATCCACCGGCGTACCGTCTTCGAGGAATGGCATATCTTCTTGACGTACAATCTTTGAAACAATACCTTTGTTTCCATGACGTCCCGCCATTTTGTCACCAACCTGTATCTTGCGTTTTTTGGCAATATATACCTTGGCAATCTGAACGATACCCGTTGGCAATTCGTCGCCGATGGTCAAATCGAATTTCTTGCGGCGTAATTCCGCATCCAATTCTTTATGTTTCTTGAGATAACTGACTATCAGGCGCTTAATGAGATCGTTCTTGTGTGAATCCGTTGTCCACCTACTGATTTGTATGGAATTATAGTCCAATTCCTCCAAGGCTCTCCGCGAGAATTTGGATCCTTTGGATATTACCTCCGTATTCAAATAATCCTTAACGCCTTGCGAAGTTTTTCCATTTGTCAGAATCAGCAATTTATCCACCAAAACGTTTTTCAAATCGTCCTTTTTCTGTTCATATTCCTCATCCAATTTCGGCAGCGCCGCTTTATCAGCCAGCCGATTGGCCGGTTTTTTGACATTCTTACAGAACAGACTTGTGTCTATTACAACGCCTTCTAATGATGGAGTCGCCTTCAAAGAAGCGTCTTTTACATCGCCTGCTTTATCGCCGAAGATGGCACGCAACAGTTTTTCTTCAGGCGACGGGTCTGATTCGCCCTTCGGCGTGATCTTTCCGATCAGGATATCCCCCGGCTCTACATGAGCGCCGACGCGAATGATACCGCGATCGTCCAGATTCCGGATAGCATCTTCGCTTACGTTCGGAATGTCGGATGTTAATTCCTCCATACCCCGTTTCGTTTCGCGCACTTCCAGAATATATTCGTCCACATGCACCGAAGTAAAGATATCGTCACGTACCATACGCTCATTCAGAACGATAGCATCTTCATAATTATATCCTTTCCAGGGCATGTAAGCCACTTTCACATTCCGTCCCAACGCCAGTTCGCCATTTTGCGTCGAATAACCTTCCGTCAGGATATCTCCTGTTTTCACACGCTGCCCACGACGGCAAACGGGCTGTAAATCAACCGTTGTGCTTTGATTGGTCTTGCGCCATTTCGGAATATTGTACGTCTTAAGGGCATCCTCAAAACTTACAAATTCTTCGTCTTCCGTACGATCATATTGAATCTGGATGCAGTTGGAATCTACGTAAATGATTTCACCGTTCCCTTCGGCAATGATTTGCGTTCTGGAATCACGTGCTACCTGCGCCTCTATACCGGTGCCGACAATCGGGGCGTCCGTACGTATTAACGGAACAGCCTGACGCATCATGTTCGACCCCATCAAAGCACGGTTAGCATCGTCATGTTCAAGAAATGGGATCAGCGACGCAGCAATGGATGCAATTTGCGTCGGCGACACATCCATTAAATCCACCTGATTGGGTTCAACAACAGGGAAATCCGCTTCATAGCGAGCTTTTACCTTATCGCGGATGAAACGACCTTCTATGTCTAATGGAGCATTTCCTTGTGCAATGATTTTTGCCTCTTCTTCTTCTGCCGTATAATATTTCAACGCCTCCTTTGAGAAATCCACCTTTCCGTCTTCCACTTTCCGGTACGGAGTAGAAATAAATCCCAAATCATTAATTTTTGCATATACGCAAAGCGATGATATCAATCCGATATTCGGACCTTCCGGCGTTTCAATCGGACAAAGGCGTCCGTAATGCGTATAATGCACGTCGCGCACTTCAAATCCGGCGCGTTCACGCGACAGACCGCCTGGCCCTAAGGCCGACAGACGCCGTTTATGCGTAATTTCCGCTAACGGGTTGGTCTGATCCATAAACTGCGACAAGGCATTCGTTCCGAAGAACGAATTAACAACCGACGATATGGTTTTGGCATTAATCAAATCTATCGGAGTAAATACTTCATTGTCACGGACATTCATTCGTTCACGGACAGTACGCGACATACGTGCCAGACCGATTCCGAATTGATTGAATAACTGTTCGCCGACTGTCCGTACGCGCCTGTTGCTCAAATGATCAATATCATCTACAACGGCTTTTGAATTAATGAGTTCTATCAAATATTTGATAATCTCAATAATATCTTCTTTTGTGAGCACTTTCACGTCGTCGCCGATGGTCAGGTTCAGTTTCCGGTTGATACGGAAACGTCCTACATCGCCAAGGTCATACCTTTTTTCCGAAAAGAACAGATTGGTAATGACTTCACGTGCGCTCGCATCGTCTGCCGGTTCGGCGTTTCTCAACTGACGGTAGATATATAATACGGCTTCTTTTTCGGAGTTACTCGGATCTTTTTGCAACGTATTATATATGATAGCATAATCAGACAAGTTCTGGTCTTCGCGATGCAACAGGATATGTTGTGCACCGGAATCCATAATCGCACTGATATGTTCGTTGTCCAAAACCGATTCACGGTCAATGATCACTTCGTTTCGTTCGATAGATACAACTTCGCCCGTATCTTCATCCACGAAATCTTCTACCCATGTTTTTAGTACACGGGCAGCCAGTTTCCGACCAACATATTTTTTCAGGTTGGCTCTTGAAACTTTTATTTCTTCCGCCAGATTAAAAATTTCCAGGATATCCTTATCGCTCTCAAATCCTATCGCCCGTAAAAGGGTTGTCACGGGAAGTTTCTTTTTGCGGTCAATGTACGCATACATTACGTTATTTATATCCGTCGCAAACTCAATCCATGATCCCCTAAAGGGTATGATTCGTGCGGAATAGAGTTTAGTCCCGTTGGCATGAGTGCTCTGACCAAAAAATACACCCGGCGAACGGTGCAATTGAGATACAACGACACGTTCGGCGCCATTGATCACAAAGGTGCCTCGCTCCGTAATATACGGGATAGGCCCCAAGTAAACATCCTGTATAACCGTATCAAAATCCTCATGATCAGGATCGGTACAATACAGTTTTAATTTCGCTTTCAGAGGTACGCTGTAGGTAAGTCCACGGGCAATACACTCGTCAATCGTATAACGCGGCGGATCAACATAATAATCTAAAAACTCCAACACGAAATTATTTCGTGTATCCGCTATCGGGAAGTTTTCAGCAAATACTTTATACAAGCCCTCTTTTTTCCGTTTTTCAGGGGGCGTATCAAGTTGCAAAAAATCTTGAAAGGACTTTAATTGTACTTCGAGAAAATCCGGATAAGGCAGAAAATTCTGAATCGAAGCAAAATTAATCCTCTGAGTTTCAGTTGTTAAAGACATTTGGTTAGGAATTATTTTGAACTTTATAAGACAATAGACACAAAAAGGTTAAGAATCTTCTTTGTGAGAAGACTCCTAACCAAATCACCTGATTACCGGACTATAAGACTATTTAAGCTCAACTTCGGCTCCAGCTTCTTCCAAACTTTTCTTCAGGGCTTCGGCTTCTGCCTTAGCAATTCCTTCCTTGAGATTACTCGGAGCGCTATCAACCAAATCTTTTGCTTCTTTCAAGCCCAGGCCGGTCAATTCTTTAACTAACTTAACGATTGCCAGCTTATTAGCGCCAGCCGCTTTCAATACGACATCAAAAGATGTTTTTTCTTCCTCTGCGGCGGCCGCGCCACCTGCAACTGGACCGGCAGCGACCGCAACCGCCGCAGCGGCTGGCTCAATACCGTACTCATCTTTTAAAATCGTTGTTAATTCGCTAACTTCTTTTACAGTAAGATTTACTAATTGTTCTGCTAAAGATTTCAAATCTGCCATTTTTTTATGATTTAAATGATTATAATCTATTAATAATTTATTTTACTTCCTCTCTTCGAGTGTTTTTAAGATACCATGAATCGTTTGCCCTCCGGACTGAAGCGCTGATACCAAATTCTTGGCCGGCGACTGCAACAATGCAATCAGATCGCCAAGCATTTCTTCCTTGCTCTTCACATTGAACAGTGCATCAAGATTCTCAGCTCCAACATAAAAACTTTCCTGCACGTATGCAGCTTTTAACTGGGGCTTCAAAATCTCGTTCTTGTTCTTCGTTTGGGTAAACTCTTTAATCAGGCGTGCCGGAGCATTTGCTACGTTCGAGAACATAATGGCCGTATTTCCCACAAGGGTTTCATACAGCGGACTATAGTCTGTCCCTTCGCTTTTCTCCAATGCCTTCTTAAACAAGGTATTTTTGACAACCATCAATTTGATTTCCTTTTTGAAACATGCCCTTCTGAGCGAACTTGTCTTCGCCGCATTCAATGCTTCGATGTCTGTCAGGTAGAAGTTATCATATTCCTGAAGGTATTTTGACAGTTGTTCTATAATTGCGCTTTTATCTTCCTTTTTCATCGCTTATTCATTTTAATTGATTAAACTTCAACTGATTTTGGGTCTATTTTAATACCCAGACTCATTGTACTGGAAAGATAAATGCTCTTCATATACGTTCCTTTTGCCGCAGACGGTTTCAATTTTATCAATGTAGAAATAAATTCCTTTGCATTGTCAAAAATCTGTTCCGGCTGGAAAGAAACTTTACCAATGGAAGTGTGAACGATTCCGGCTTTATCAACTTTAAAGTCAATTTTACCTTGCTTCACCTCTTTCACGGCTTGACCTATATCATTCGTTACAGTTCCGCTTTTCGGGTTGGGCATCAAGCCACGCGGGCCTAATATCCGTCCCAAAGCACCTATTTTCCCCATGATGGACGGCATGGTAATGATAATATCAATGTCGGTCCAACCGCCTTTAATCTTATCAATATATTCGTCCAATCCTACATAATCGGCGCCGGCGGCTTGCGCCTCCGCCTCTTTATCCGGGGTACATAATGCAAGAACCCTTGTCTGTTTACCGGTACCATGAGGTAACGATACAACGCCTCTTACCATTTGATTGGCTTTGCGCGGGTCTATACCTAAACGGACATCCACATCTACGGAGGCATCAAATTTGGTGGTAGAAATTTCTTTCACCAGCGAAGAGGCTTCTCTCAATGTGTAAATCTTCCCGTTGTCAAGCTTCCCTAAAGCCAACTTTCGATTTTTTGTTACTTTACTCATCTCAATTGACATTAATGGTTAGTTTCCGGGAATGTCCCAGTTACAGTAATACCCATGCTGCGCGCTGTGCCTGCAACCATCTTCATTGCCGATTCGAGGGTGAAACAATTCAGATCCACCAACTTGTCTTCCGCGATACCTTTAATCATATCCCATGTCACTTGTGCCACTTTCTTACGATTGGGTTGAGCGGATCCGCCTTTCAGTTTCGCGGCTTCCAACAATTGGATAGCCACGGGCGGCGTTTTTACAACAAAGTCAAAACTCTTATCTGCATAATAAGTAATCACTACAGGCAATATTTTGCCAGCGCTTTCCTGGGTCCTGGCATTAAATTGCTTGCAAAACTCCATAATATTAATACCCTTCGAACCCAATGCGGGTCCTACGGGCGGAGACGGGTTTGCTGCCCCTCCTTTTATCTGCAATTTGATTTGTCCTGCAATTTCTTTTGCCATTTCTTTAATACTTAATTTTTTAATCTATATAGAAACAAAAGAACATGTATCATCCGTAACAATGACACTATTCTTTTTCTACTTGTACATAACTTAATTCCAGTGGCGTTTTCCGTCCAAAGATTTTAACGATCACTTTCAGTTTCTTTTTTTCAGAATTGATTTCTTCTATCACTCCGCTGAATCCGTTGAACGGACCATAGATCACTTTGACGGTTTCACCGGTATAATATTGAACTTCCGGCTCTTCCGTCTGGTCTTGCAGTTCATCCAACGTTCCTAACACACGACTGACTTCCATCGGACGCAACGGAACAGGATGATCCAGCCCACCCAAGAATCCGATTACATTGGGGATATTGTGCAAACGATGCGCAATTTCTCCTACCAGATTCACTTCTACCAATACATAGCCCGGTAGATAAGCGCGCTCTTTCATCACTTTCTTGCCATTACGTACAACAAAGGTCTTTTCGGTCGGAATCAGCACTTGAGACACGTAATTACCCAAGTCTGAATTTTTTATCTCAGCCTCTAAGTATTCGCGTACTTTATTCTCTTTTCCGCTGATGGTCCGGAGAACGTAAAATTTCTGTTGAGAATCTGACATTACCAAAAAATCTTTCAATTTAATAGACGAAATCCATTACTTGCTTAAAAACAAAGTCTATCGCATAGATAAGCACTGCTATGATAAGGGAAGCAAACATAACAACCACAGCGCTACTCGACAACTCTGTTCTTGTCGGCCAAGAAACTTTATGTACAAGCTCGTTATACGAGTCTTTAATATATGCTATTACTTTCTTCATTCACTTATATTTTTTCTATTGCACGGAAGGAGAGGCTCGAACTCCCGACAGCCGGTTTTGGAGACCGGTACTCTACCAACTGAGCTACTTCCGTGTATGACAGGGTTGCATCAATAAGCCATACTTCTGATACAGCCCCGCAAAATTGTACCCTTTACGGGATTAGTCTCCTAACGATGTGATCTGACCGGCGCCAACCGTACGACCACCTTCGCGGATAGCGAAACGCAAACCTACGTTACATGCAACCGGATAAATCAATTCTACCTCAATGGTTACATTGTCGCCAGGCATCACCATTTCTACGCCTTCCGGCAACGTAATTTCGCCCGTCACGTCCAATGTACGGATATAGAATTGAGGACGATATTTATTGTGGAACGGAGTATGACGGCCACCTTCTTCTTTCTTCAGGATATAAACCTCAGCCTTGAATTTGGAATGGGGTTGTATCTTTCCCGGATGGCAGAGCACCATACCGCGTTTGATTTCATTTTTGTCAATGCCACGGAGCAGCAAGCCTACGTTGTCACCTGCCTGTCCTTCGTCCAGAATCTTACGGAACATTTCCACGCCGGTAACCACAGATTTTTTGCCCTTCTCGGCGCCCAAACCGATGATTTCCACTTCTTCACCTGTCTTGATGATACCTGTTTCGATACGTCCTGTTGCCACCGTACCACGTCCGGTAATTGAGAATACGTCTTCCACCGGCATCAGGAACGGTTTGTCCACATCACGCGGAGGCAGCGGAATCCATGTATCCACAGCATCCATCAGTTCTATTACTTTCTCTTCCCATTTGGGATCGCCGTTAAGTGCGCCCAATGCAGAGCCACGGATAACCGGCGTGTTATCGCCGTCAAACTCGTAGAACGAAAGCAGTTCGCGCATTTCCATTTCTACCAGTTCAAGCATTTCCTCGTCGTCCACCATATCGCACTTATTCATAAACACAACCAGTTTGGGCACATTCACCTGACGTGCCAAAAGGATATGTTCGCGCGTTTGAGGCATCGGACCGTCAGTAGCGGCAACCACAATGATAGCGCCGTCCATCTGGGCAGCACCCGTAACCATGTTCTTGACATAGTCGGCGTGACCCGGACAGTCCACGTGCGCATAGTGACGATTTGCCGTTTCATACTCTACGTGAGCCGTATTAATCGTAATACCTCTTTCTTTTTCTTCCGGTGCATTGTCAATCGAATCGAATGAACGCACTTCAGAAAGACCTCTTTTCGCCAAAACAGTCGTAATTGCTGCTGTCAGCGTCGTTTTTCCGTGGTCAACGTGACCAATCGTACCGATGTTCACATGCGGTTTCGTCCTGTTAAAATGTTCTTTTGCCATAATAAACTTTTCTATTTTAATTAAACTAAATTACTCTTCTTCTTTCGTCTCCTGGAGCCGGTGCCGAGATTTGAACTCGGGACCTCTTCCTTACCAAGGAAGTGCTCTACCGCTGAGCTACACAGGCATTTATCTTACGGGACAGCCCTCCTCGATTTTTCCGGGACGTTTCCCTTTTCTTTTTATCGTTTCATCCAAAAAACGCCCTGTCTTGCCTTTTCTTGAGCCTCTTGTCGGATTCGAACCAACGACCCCGAGATTACAAATCACGTGCTCTGGCCAACTGAGCTAAAGAGGCTTATCTCAAAAATGCAAGTCCCTGCAAAATGAAACGGGTGCAAAGTTAGGCATTATTTATTACATACCAAAATTTAAGCCGTTTTTTTTACTTTACCCTCTTTTTTTCTTTTATCTTAACTAACTGTTTCTCCAAAGCGCCCACCGCCTGATCAACAGATTCCTCGAATGTATCGCTCGTTTTTTCGGCGAAACAGTCATTGTTTTTTATCTTTAACCGAATGCCGGCCTGTTTATTTTGCGCCGATTCCGGCTTAATGACCCGCAAATTAACTTCTGCCATCAGGATTCCATCATGATACTGTTCCAATTTGGAAACTTTCTTCTGGATAAACGTTTCTAAGCGCTCTGTGGCGTCAAAATGAATGGATTGAATTCTGATTTCCATAACTACCTCCTTGTTTTTGTGCTCTCGGATGAGCGTTATACACTTTTTTCAACTCTTCAAATGTAATATGCGTATAGACAGTGGTCGAAGCCAGGCTGCTGTGTCCTAACAGTCCTTTCACAGCGTTCAGTTCGGCACCGCCGTTCAGCATACTTGTTGCAAATGAATGTCGCAATACGTGCGGACTGCGTTTGCCCAACATCGGCACCGCATCTAATCTTGACTTTACGATGCGATAGACTATATTGGGCGATAACGGTCTGCCGTCTTTACGAACAAAAAACCACATTCCCGTATTTTTTATCGCGTCCTCGCGTACATTAATATATTGCAACATCATTTCCTTCAAACGTCCGGCAAACGGGATCAAACGTTGTTTGTTACGTTTGCCATTCACCTTGATTTGTAACGCATTGAAATCAATATCCGTTTCTTGTATCTGTATCAGTTCCGACCGACGAATGCCTGTTTCATACAACATTTCAAGCATCAACCGATCCCTGACCCCTTCAAAATCATCCTCAAAATCCCCATCCAGTACCGCGTTAATTTCTTTTTCTCTGATAAAGTAGGGCAGCGAACTCCCTTTCTTGGGGCCTGCGACAAATCGCAACGGATTGTCTTTCAATTTTCCCTGCCTGACAAGATATCTGAACCACGACTTAACGGCGCTTAGTTTCCGGTTGACCGAAGCCGGCGTTTGACCGCCATCCAGCAGGGATACCATCCAGTTGCGTATCTGATCTGCATCTATCAGCTCAGGGTCAAACGCTTCGTTTTCGGCATGTCCTGCAATGTAATTCTCCAACTGAGAAAGGTCACGCTTATAAGCCATTACGGTATGTTCGGAATAAGCCCGTTCATAGCGTAGATAATTCAAAAACTCTTCTACAGACATATACTCTTACGTTACATCATTTTGATGCAACGAATGTAAGAAAAATATTTCAACTAAACAAGAAAAAAGAATTTTTTATTGGGACGATTACACTTCGGCTTGCTGCAATTGCTGGATATAAATAGCACGAACACGCTGCTTTCTCTTTTCTACAGAGGGTTTTACAAAAGCCTGACGATTGCGCAGTTCTTTTACTACGCCTGTCTTTTCAAATTTCCTTTTGAATTTTTTCAGCGCTCTTTCGATGCTTTCTCCTTCTTTCAATGGAACTACAATCATATAAAATCTTTCTAAATTATATTGTTTTAATTAATAAATCATCCTTAAAAATCGGGTGCAAAATTACGGACTATTTTATTACCCGCCAAATTTTTCGACTTTTTTTTTCGCACAAATTATATTTCGCTCCCGCAGTCAAAAAACAGGAGCCGGAGAATGAATAACCACTCTCCGACCCTATTGTTTTGATATATACTTTCTTATCCAAGGAATCCTAATAAAATTCCCGCTGCAACCGCCGATCCTATCACGCCGGCCACATTCGGACCCATGGCGTGCATCAACAGGTAGTTTGAGGAATCATATTCCGCACCCACAACTTGCGAGATACGGGCAGAATCAGGCACAGCCGACACGCCGGCATTGCCTATCAACGGGTTAATTTTATTTTCTTTCTTCAAGAACAAATTGAAGAATTTCACAAACAGGACACCTGTGCATGTCGCAATGATAAACGAAAATGCCCCTAACCCGAAAATCTTTATTGAGTTGAACGTCAAGAACTGAGTGGCTTGCGTCGAAGCGCCTACGGTGACACCCAGCAGGATCGTCACGATGTCAATCAGCGGCCCGCGGGCTGTTTCGGCCAAACGACGGGTCACGCCGCTTTCTTTCAGCAGGTTGCCAAAGAACAGCATCCCCAGCAACGGCAGTCCGGAAGGCACTAAGAAACACGTCAGCAACAAACCGATCACCGGAAAAATCATTTTTTCGGTCGAAGAGACGACACGCGGCGCTTTCATGTGGATGAGACGTTCTTTCTTGGTCGTCAGCAACCGCATGAACGGCGGCTGGATGACCGGCACAAGCGCCATGTACGAATAGGCCGACACGGCAATTGCTCCCATCAGGTTAGGCGCTAATTTGGAAGACAGGAAGATCGCCGTCGGACCGTCGGCTCCACCAATAATACCGATAGCAGCAGCCTGACTGGGATCAAATCCCAACTGAAGCGCAGTAATATAGGCGCCGAAAATACCAAATTGAGCGGCTGCGCCGATCAGCATCAGTTTCGGATTGGAAATCAGAGCCGAGAAATCGGTCATCGCTCCAATCCCAAGAAAGATCAGCGGCGGATACCATCCGTTGCGCACGCCATGATAGAGGTAATTCAAAACAGAGCCTTCTTCATAAAGCCCGATCTGCAACCCGACATCTTTAAATGGAATATTTCCTATCAACATTCCAAAGCCAATCGGTATCAGCAACATCGGTTCAAATTCATATCTGATGGCGAGGAAAATAAATATCAGCCCCATCAGAATCATAGCTATATGACCGAAGCTTGCGTTGGCAAATCCAGTATAAGTGAGGAACAACTGAAGGTTGTCCACCAGAAAAGAGAAAAAACTATCCTGCATGACAAATCCTATTTAATGATTATCAACTCGGCGCCTTCCAATACTGAATCGCCTCTATTTACCTTGATTTCGGCGATTTTCCCGTCCTTGTCGGCAGTAATGGAATTTTCCATCTTCATCGCTTCGAGAACGAGCAGTTGTTGTCCTTTCTTCACGTCGTCGCCTACGTTGCACACGATATTGAGGATGACGCCGGGCAGAGGCGATTTAATAGCTTGAACCGAACTGCTTGCCGGACGCGCCGTTACAACCGGTGCACCCGACGACGTTGTCGGAGCCTGCGCCGGACGTTTTATCGTGACTACATGTTTTTTCGCCGGCTTGTCCATCAACACCTTATATGGTGTGCCGTTCACTTCTACTTCGGCAGTGGTATCTTCCACTTTGTTCACCGTGATATTGTAGATACTTCCGTTGATTGTATATCTAAACTGTTTCATCTTGAAAATTAATTTTATTCGATTATTTTGTAAGCGGTTCTCTCAGTCCATAAATCTTTGAACTCCATGGCGAATAACTCCGGGCTACTTTCCGGATAGTCAGTACCGTATTCTCCAGATCATGGACATCTTCTTCCATTGTTTCATACAGAGCAGCGGCGATGGCTGCAAATATCTCGCCCGATTCCGGCTCATGGTGATGACCGTTCGTGCCGTTGGCTGCTGCTTTTGCACGCCGCCGCTGGCTGGCTTTGATAGCGCCCTTGCCGACACTTTTGAACGCGATATAAAGCAGGAATAATCCCATGAAAACTACGGACATAGCCGTAATTGTCATGCCAACACCCAAAGAATCGTTGTCCTGAAAATTCTTAATTTTCTCGTTCGAGTCGAGGATTTTGTTATTACTGCTGGGCGTTACTGTCTTCAGCGTTTGCCAGTCGCGGGCGCCTTCTATCGAAACGCCGTAGCTTTCGTCAGGCTGTTGACCGGCCGGCACGGTAACTTCGTCAACCAGCGTTTTTCCATCCGTATCATAGAGTGCAATATGGTTTGCCTTATCCGGATCGAGCGTGAAATTAACGTGAAATGTACCGCGCTCCGGTTTACCGTCAGCCCAGAACAAGATGTGCTGGCGCGGTGGAATTTTCGTCAGTACGTCACCCTTTGGAATCGCATACCTTATGTCGTCTTTTACCAGATAACACCCGGCAATATTCACCGTTCCTGCGGAATTGTTATATAACTCAATCCATCCACTGCGCGACCCATAGTCGTCCACGAAATTATCTTCGTTGATGACCAAAATCTCATTAAGCCGGACGCGCGCCACCTGCTGCGCCTGTGCGTAAATCACACACAGCGCCGCCAATAACGTCACCAACCGGAATCTTTTTATCGTCCTGTTCATATATAGCGCATTATAATGGGATATTACCGTGCTTTTTCGCCGGATTCGTCAATTTCTTTGTCTGTAACTGCTGCAATGCGCGAACAATACGGAAACGGGTATTACGCGGTTCAATCACGTCGTCAATATATCCGTATTTGGCTGCATTATAGGGATTAGCAAACAACTTATCATATTCCTCAATCTTTTCCGTCATTAATGCGGCAGGGTCTGCGGCTTCTTTCAGTTCTTTGGCATAGAGCACTTCAGCGGCGCCGGCGCCACCCATGACAGCGATTTCGGCCGTCGGCCACGCATAATTCAGGTCGCCGCGCAACTGCTTACAACTCATCACAATATGAGAGCCGCCATACGATTTACGCAACGTGACGGTCACTTTCGGAACCGTCGCCTCGCCGTAGGCATAGAGCAGTTTGGCTCCGTGGAGGATAACGCCGTTGTATTCCTGACCTGTACCCGGAAGGAATCCCGGAACGTCCACCAGCGTCACCAACGGGATGTTGAAAGCGTCGCAAAAACGAACGAAACGCGCTCCCTTACGCGAGGCGTTACAGTCGAGCACACCGGCCAAATACTTTGGCTGGTTGGCTACGATGCCAACCGACTGTCCGTTGAATCGAGCAAAGCCGATAATGATATTTTTGGCGTAATCTTTCTGTACTTCAAAAAATTCGTTATTGTCCACAATCGTTCCGATGACCTCATACATGTCGTACGCCTGGTTGGCGCTGTCGGGAATGATTTCGTTCAGCACATCGTCCAGTCGGTCAATCGGGTCAGTACACTCAATCAGAGGTGCTTCTTCCAGATTGTTTTGCGGGATGTAACTGAGCAGTTTGCGAATCATGGCCAGCCCTTCTTCTTCGGTTTTGGCCGTGAAGTGCGTGACACCCGATTTGGTAGAATGGATGCTTGCGCCGCCAAGGTTCTCCTGGTCAACGTCTTCGCCTGTAACGGATTTGACCACTTTAGGGCCGGTAAGAAACATATACGATGTGCCTTCTGTCATCAGCGTAAAGTCCGTCAATGCCGGCGAATAGACCGCACCTCCGGCGCAGGGTCCGAAGATACCGGAAATCTGGGGAATAACGCCTGACGCAAGAATATTGCGCTGGAATATCTCAGAATAACCGGCCAGCGCATTAACGCCTTCCTGGATACGCGCGCCGCCCGAATCGTTGATACCGATACACGGTGCGCCCATCTTCATAGCCATGTCCATTACTTTGCATATCTTCTGCGACATCGTCTCCGACAGCGAACCGCCAAACACGGTGAAATCCTGTGCAAAGACATAGACCAAACGTCCTTCAATGGTTCCGCTGCCGGTCACCACGCCGTCGCCCAGGAATGATTTCTTGTCCTGTCCGAAATTGGTACAACGGTGTTTTACAAACATATCCATTTCCTCAAAACTTCCTTCGTCCAGCAACATGGATATGCGTTCGCGCGCCGTATATTTCCCGCGCTCATGCTGTTTTTCGATAGCTTTTTCGCCACCGCCCAGCCGTGCCTGGTCGCGCAAGGCAATCAGTTCTTTTACTTTTTCGAGTTGATTACTCATATATATTAATGTAAACAGTGAATTATTTTCTTATTCTTTACCCGGCATACACAGTTCGGTCAATACGCTGCCGGTTGACTTCGGGTGCAGAAATGCGATATTCAGCCCTTCTGCCCCGCCACGCGGCGCTTTGTCAATCAGTTGGACGCCTTTGGCGGCCACTTCGTCGAGCGCCGTCTGTACGCAGGGAACGGCGAATGCAATGTGATGAACGCCTTCGCCTTTTTTCTCAATAAACTTTGCAATCGTACTGTCTTCGCTTGTGGGTTCCAGCAGTTCGATCTTTGTTTGTCCGACTTTGAAAAAAGCCGTCTTTACTTTCTGGTCGGCCACGACTTCGATGTTGTAGCATTTCAGACCTAATACTCCTTCATAATAAGGTAACTGGGCGTCAATGCTTTTCACTGCAATACCCAGATGCTCAATGTGCGAAATATCCATAAATGATCTTTGGTTTTATATTGATTATTTTTTCGGGCGCAAAGGTAGGAAAAATATTTATAATATTCAAAATGACGGCGAAAATTTTATAATCAATTTTTTATTTGTACCTTTGCCGCACTTGATAATCATGTCGGGCAGGCCTGAAACAGGCCACCGGGAGAAAGATAATAAAAGCCTATGGATAACAGTTCGTTGCGTATCAGTGTGATACAATCTCATATAACGTGGGAAGACCGTGCCGAAAACCTCGGTTATTTTGAAGAGTTAATTCGCAGGACAAGTGGTCGGAGTCATCTGGCCGTATTGCCGGAATTATTCACGACGGGGCTTTCCATGCGGGTTCATGACCTGGCCGAAACAATGGATGGCGAGACAGTTACTTCGCTGAAAGCGTGGGCCAAAAAATTTGATTTGGCCATCACCGGCAGTTTTATAGCGACCGAAGGAGGGAACTATTACAATCGCGTATTCTTCATCATGCCCGACGGCCAGGAGGCGTATTATGACAAACATCATTTGTTTCGCATGGCCGGCGAGGACAATTATTTTGCAGCCGGGAAAGAGCGTTTAATTGTCAATTACAGAGGCTGGAAGATATGCCCGATGGTTTGTTATGACCTGCGTTTTCCGGTATGGAGTCGGAATGTGTGCAATGAATACGACTTGTTGATTTACGTTGCCAACTGGGTGGACGCCCGTAAAAAAGCATGGAAATCCCTGCTTCAGGCACGGGCTATCGAAAATATGGCGTATGTTTGCGGCGTAAATCGCGTTGGCGCCGACGGACGGGGATACGTTTATCATGGCGGTTCATACGTCTTTTCGCCCAAAGGAAAAAAGATGATTGATGCCGGTGATAATGAAGAAGTAACGCGCACATGCAAGCTTAAAAAAGCCGATTTGGAAATACTGCGGACGAAGTTCCCTGTCTGGAAAGATGCGGACTCGTTCGTTTTGAAATAACAGAAATTAGTCAATACAATTTTAAAAAAAGAAGTGTGAATCTCGATTTTTTCTTATATTTGCACTTCGTTTATGGAATAAATTATATGAAGTTATTACAAGAAAAACTATCAAAATATACGCTACTTCAGGAAGCCAAGAAGGCGAAAGCAGCTGGGATATATCCGTATTTCCGCGTCATTGAGAGCGACCAGGATACGGAAGTCATTATTAACGGGAAAAAAGTCCTGATGTTTGGTTCCAATGCCTATACGGGACTGACGAATCATCCCAAGGTGAAAGAAGCGGCTATTGCCGCCATCCGAAAATATGGTTCCGGATGCGCCGGATCGCGTTTCCTGAATGGTACGCTGGACTTGCACATTGAATTAGAGAAACGGTTAGCCGATTTCGTTGGAAAAGAAGATGCCATTATCTATTCGACCGGTTTTCAGGTGAATTTGGGCGTTGTTTCATGCGTCACCGGACGCGAAGACTATATCTTGTGGGATGAATTAGACCATGCCTCCATCATTGCGGGGCATCGTTTGTCGTATTCCACCAAGTTGAAATACAGGCATAACGATATGGATTCGTTGGAAAAGCAACTTCAAAAGTGCGAGGATGGCAAAATTAAATTGATTGTCGCCGACGGCGTTTTCAGCATGGAAGGCGACATTGTCAACTTGCCCGGAATCGTGAAATTAGCCAAAAAGTACAACGCAAGTATCATGATAGATGAAGCGCATGGCATCGGCGTGCTTGGCAAGCAGGGGCGCGGAACGTGCAATCATTTTGGCTTGACGGACGAAGTGGATTTGATTATGGGAACATTCAGCAAATCGCTTGCTTCGATCGGTGGATTTATCGCTTCCAACAGTGAAGTCATTGATTATCTGCGCTATTATTCCCGTCCGTACATTTTCAGCGCCAGCAGTACGCCGGCAGCGACCGCCGCAGCAGCCGCTGCGCTTGATATTATGATCAGCGAGCCGGAACGCATTGAACATCTTTGGGAACTAACACATTATGCACTAAACGGTTTCCGTCAGATGGGATGTGAAATTGGACGTACTGAAACACCGATCATTCCATTGTTTATTCGCAACAATGAATTGACCTTCATGATTGTACGCGAATTATTTGACGAAGGCATTTTTGTAAATCCCGTTTTATCGCCGGCTGTAGCCCCGCAGGACACGCTGATCCGGTTCTCGCTTATGGCTACGCATACAAAAGAACAATTGGATTTTGCACTGAACGCCATCCAGAAAATTTTCAAAAAATATAATTTACTAACCTGAAAACCGTCATGCACTTTGTATATAATACAGGAGGTTGTACGTTATGCAGGAACGGATGTTGCAAAGCTCACAATCAAAAGTTGAACACATACAACTGGTTGTGCGACATTCCCGAATCGGAATCGTCTGATTATGTCGAAGTGCAATTCAAGAACACACGAAAAGGATACTACCGAAACGAAGCCAAAATCCTTCTGACGAAGGGTGATATTGTGGCTGTGGAAGCATTGCCGGGACACGACATCGGCACTGTGTCATTGACAGGCAAATTAGTGCTTATCCAAATGCGTAAAAATAATGTTCGCCGCGATACGGAGTTTAAGAAGATTTACCGCATTGCCAAGCCGACAGATCTGGATAAATACAACGACGCCAAAGCCCGCGAACACGCTACGATGATCCGTTCGCGTCAAATTGCCGCCGACCTCGGATTAGATATGAAAATCGGCGATGTGGAATACCAGGGCGATGGAAACAAGGCCATTTTTTATTATATAGCTGACGAAAGGGTGGATTTCCGTCAGTTAATCAAGGTATTGGCAGAAACGTTCCGGGTAAGGATTGAGATGAAACAAATCGGATCGCGTCAGGAAGCCGGTCGTATCGGTGGTATTGGGCCATGCGGACGGGAATTATGTTGCTCGGCATGGATGACAAATTTCGTATCGGTCGCTACGGATGCCGCTCGTTTTCAGGATATTTCAATGAATCCTCAGAAATTGGCCGGCCAATGCGCCAAACTCAAATGCTGTTTCAATTATGAAGTGGATGCGTATGTGGAAGCGCAAAAATATTTGCCTTCCCGAAGAATCGCATTGGAAACCAAAGACGCAACGTTTTATCACTTCAAAACCGATTCATTCAAAAAGGAAATCACCTATTCTACCGATAAAACATTGGCCGCCAACTTAGTGACCATTTCCGCCGATCGGGCATTTGACGTGATTGCCATGAATAAAAAAGGTCATAAACCCGAGTCGCTGACAGAACAGCAGAAAACAGAAACACAGAAACAAGAACCACATGACGTTCTGGAAGATAGCCTGACGCGGTTTGATCACATGAAGAAAAAGAAGAAAAAACGTTTACACCACCATCATCCATCGAATGGGATAAACGAACAACAAATGCCGTCGAACCCAAAATCATGATGTTACGAAGATGAAACGGAGGAAAATATATCCCATGCCGGAATGGGCACGACCGTTCTTTCCATTATATATGGCATTGTGTATTAGTTTTATATGTTCATGTCATGAAAAGATGGTCATATATGAACAATATCAGATGATCGAATCGGAATGGAATAAAGAAAAAGAATTCTATTTCACCTATCAGATACAGGACTTGGAATCACTATATGATTTATCAATAGAAGTGCGCAACAATAATTGGTATCCGTATCAGAACCTGTGGCTGTTTTGTGCAGAGGAGCAGCCGGTAGGACCGATTAGCCGGGACACGATTGAATGTATGCTTGCCGACGATTATGGAAAATGGAAAGGAAAAGGCATCACAATTTTTCATTTAAGTATCCCGATTCGAACTAATTACAAGTTTGAACACAAAGGACAATACACATTCAATATCCGGCATGGCATGAGAGACGACGACCTTAAAGGCATTGAAGAAATCGGATTGCGCCTCAAAAAACAAAAGATGGACGACTGAATTTCTCATCGTTCCTTGCGGCTTGCATCTATACGTAAAAATATGAATAATAAGATTGTAAATCCCCAGAGAGATGAGCCGCCATAACTAAAAAACGGTAATGGAATCCCAATAACAGGCGTAATGCCCAATACCATCCCTATATTAATCAAAACATGAAAGAAAAACACAGAAGCAACGCAATAACCATATATCCTTCCAAATATATAGTCTTGTCTTTCAGCTAAATAAACTAATCGAACGATTAATATTCCGAAAAGCGCCAATACAATAACAGAGCCTATAAAACCAAACTCCTCACCTACTGTACAATAGATAAAGTCCGTATCCTGTTCGGGAACGTATTTTAATTTCGTTTGCGTACCATTGAGAAAACCTTTGCCAAAAAATCCGCCCGAACCAATCGCTATCTTTGACTGATTCACATTATATCCTGCCCCTCCGATGTCGTCTTCAAGCCCCAGCGATACCTTAATACGCATCTGCTGGTGAGATTCAAGCATATCCTCAAATACGTAATTGATGGAAAACAGAAATCCTATCGAGAGCAAGGCGAACAGTCCGATAACAGCGTATTTCCATGTCAAATTCTTAATTGACTGAAATATAAGTACCATGATAATGGCTCCTACAAGTCCATTGATCACCCATACAAAATTAACCGGTTTATAGAATGAAACTATCAATCCCGCCAACAATGCAACACCTGTCAAGATAAGAACGAAGCGTATGGTCGCTTTATCCTTACGAATAAGAAATATAAGTATTGTGGTAATCAGCAAGATAAGTATTGAAACAATCAATTCGCCAATCGGTGAAGCGCCTAACATCTGATCACCAAACCGGATTACGATAACAAAAAAAGTTACGGAACAAACGCTTGCCAGCAAGATAAAGCCCGACATGCCTTCGCGGTAAAGCATCAGGCTGAACGCCAAAAATACCAATGCCGAACCGGTTTCCTTTTCCATCAGAATGCAGGCCATTGGAGTAATAATCAAGAGCACAATGACAGATATATTCCTGAAAGAAAATGAGTTAAAATTATAATTATCCATAAATTTAGCCAGCGCCAAGGCTGTCGCAAACTTTGCAAACTCAGCCGGTTGCACATGCACAGGACCGATAATCAGCCACGAACGCGAACCCTTGATGTCAGGCGCCAGAAAAATAGTAATGATCAATAGCAGGACGATCACTCCATAAAACAGGTAGGCAAATGTCTCAAAAAAATCTTTGTCCAACATTAATATAATGAACGTAAGGACAATAGCAGACCCCACCCAGATCATCTGCGAGCCGATACGGCCTTCAAACCATCTGGAGGAATCGAAGTCGTAACTTGCACCGTAAATGCTTAACATTCCGGCAATAACCATCCCCAGATAAAGCAAGATGGTAATCCAGTCCACTGATTTCCAGACATTATTACTCCTGCTGCGCATAATTAGGGATGATAACTGTATTTAAAATTCTATCTTCTATATATTTACTTTCTTCTTTTATTCCGCCATAAAAGAATTTTTCCATCATCAACTTTGCAATCGGAACAGCGTTTGTCGCGCCAAAACCACCATTTTCCACATAAACGCAAATGGCTATCCGGGGTTGATTCATCGGCGCAAAAGCGATACACGTGGAATGGTCTTTCCCCTGAGGATTCTCGGCTGTGCCGGTTTTCCCGCATACCGCGATATCGGACATATAAAGTCCTCTACACGTACCGTTTAATACGGCATTTCGCATTCCTTCCACTACAGATTCGTAATGCGACTGCGCGACGGTAGTATATTTTTTTTGAGTATATACAGTGTCCAAAGGCATATCTTCAATCTCTCTAACAACGTGAGGAACAATGTAATATCCACGATTTGCAATCGTAGCCGACAGATTGCAAATCTGAAGCGGTGTAGCCGTTATTTCACCCTGACCGATTGCTATAGAAATAATGGTACTTGAGTTCCATCGTTTTCTGTAAAATCCGTCATATACCTTACTGTTAGGAATATAACCTCGTTTTTCACCGGGCAGGTCAATCCCCAGTGCATAACCGTAGCCCATCGAAACAACGTGTTTTTTCCATACTTCAAAGGCTTCCTGCACCGTAGCATACCGTTTTCGATTGTCCAGCATATCATGCAATCCCCAACAGAAATAGGAATTGCAGGAAGTAGCGAGGGCAGAAATTAAACTCAACGGCGAACCGTGCGAATGGCAAGCCGGTTTCCCGCCATGATAAGGATATCCATTGGCACAGGTGTACACTTTTTGAGGCGTAATAACCCCTTCTTCCAGAAAGACAAGGGCTTGCGCTGGTTTATAGGTTGAACCGGGCGGATAGGTCGCATTAATGGAATGGTCTATCAATGGCTTTTGCGGATTGTTTTCCAGCATTTGATAATTTTTCCCGCGTTGCCTGCCAACCAGTAAGTTAGGATCATAAGTCGGTGAAGAGGCTAAGCAAAGGACTTCGCCCGTAGCAGGCTCTATCATGACGATACTGCCGACCTTATTCCGCATCAATTTTTCCGCATACGCCTGTAAATCAATATCAATAGACAGAGTCAGATTTTTTCCCGAAACAGGAGCGATGTCATGTTTCCCGTCTTCAAACTTACCCTTGATATTTCCGCGAGCGTCGCGCAGCAGGATTTCCATACCCTTCTGGCCGCGCAATATCTTTTCATACGACCGTTCAATGCCCGAACGCCCGGAATAGTCGCCACGCAAATAATATCTGTCCGATTCAATATCTTTCCGGTTCACTTCGCCAATGTCGCCCAAAACCAGCGCCGCATTGGGATAACCATACTCCCGAATGGTACGGTTTTGGATATAAAAACCCGGAAACTTGTACAGTTTTTCCTGAAGCATTCCGTACTCATTCGTAGAAAGTTGATTCATAAAAACCTGAGGAACATAGGATGAATAACCCGGATTAAGGCTCCTGTTTTTAATATCCTCAATGCGCTTCATGAGAAATTCTTTCGTAATTCCTGTCGTACGGCAAAAATCAAGCGTATCAAATGGTTGTATCTCACGCATTATCAGCATAATATCATAAGCAGGCTGATTATAAACCAATAATTTATTATTACGGTCATAAATTACGCCACGCGCCGGATACAGCATTTTTTTCAGGAACGCATTACTGTCTGCCCATTCCTTGTAGTTGCCGCTCACAATTTGCAGGAAAAACAAACGGATGACGAAAACAAGCAAAACGCTTATCATCACGCCGACAATCATATACTTTCGGCCCTCGTACCTGTATTTTGTCTTAATATTCTCCACTTCTTCGTTTGATATTGAACGCCTCTATGATAAATATGCACAAAGTCGTTAACAGAATGCTTGTAAAGATACGCAAAAACAGGAAACCGGGATCAAAAAGCGACACGGATTCGATCAGGAACAGCGCTAAATGATGAATTACAACCATAGAAAGAACGTAGCGCATGAAAACGCCCGTCCCTAATGTCTGATACGAAGGCGTAATGCCTTCTACCAGGTCTTTGTCCACGAAAGCCAGCAATAACGGCTGGCGCAAAATGCCTATCAGCGAACAGGCAGCGGCGTGCATTCCCAATGTATTGGAAAAGAGATCAATCACAATTCCAAGAAAGAACGACAGGAACACAAGTTGAGAACGGCTAATGCTTATCGGGGCTTTGAGGATGACGTAAATATAAATGAACGGAGTGACCATATTAAATAAATGGATATTATTTAACAGCATCACTTGTAACAATATAAATACAAGCAGGTTAATCAATATTTTAAACCAGTTCTTAATCATTTTTCCTTGCCTCCCGTTCTACTTCCAATTGTTCATTGCGAAAGTTGTTTTTAATTACACGCACGTATTTCAACCGCTGAAAATCAGTAGCCAGCTTAATTTTTAGCGAGTAGAAATTGTTATCATTGTTATCATTGAAATTTTCGATGGTGCCGACAATGATGCCAGCCGGGAAAATAGCTGAATATCCGCTTGTTACGATCGTATCGCCCACAGCAAATTCGGCATGGCGCGGAATTTCTTCCAGATCGGCATACCGCAGGTCGGACGTTTTCGTCCATATCAGCGAGCCGTAGTAATTATCCTTATACAATTTGCAACTGAGCCTGGATTTAGGATTTAACAGCGGGATTATCACCGAAAAATGTTCATTCACCGTAGAGACAATTCCCACTACACCACTGACGGAAACGACGCCCATATCGGGTTGGATGCCGTCTTTCCAACCCTTATTGATTGTGAGATAATTCGCTATGTGCACAATACCGTTGTTTACGATTTCAGCGGCAATATATTGATATGCGTCCAATATCGAATCAGGGACAGTATTTTCATACACAAGCGATTCCGAACGCAACGTTTCCTGCGCCCGCTGCAACCGGAGGATTTCCTGTTCTAATCGGCTGATTCGATCAAACAGCATCTTGTTTTCAGAACGCAACCCCAAATAAGACATAACAGATGCAGATACCGAAGATATGTATCCGGTAACGACGCTTGACGAACTCAGGATGACATTTCGTTGATAGGCATTATAACTGAATAAACACGTAAACGAAATAATCTCACATAGTATAAACGCAAGCCAGTGCCTTTTACCGACAAGAAATTCAAGCAGTTTCTGCATTCTGGAAACAAGGGATTACCTGATAAGGAATTTGAATCTATGAATATTCTTCAATGCGATACCATTCCCTTTGGCGACGGCATGCAACGGGTCGTCGGCCACATGGAACGGGATATTTATCTTATCGCTGAACCGTTTATCCAATCCCCGCATAAGAGCGCCTCCACCGGTCAGATAAATTCCGTTCCGGACAATATCAGCGTACAATTCTGGCGGCGTTTTTTCCAGGGCGCTCAGGATGGCCGCTTCCATTTTGGAGATAGATTTATCCAAGCAATGCGCGATTTCCTGATACGAAATCGGCACTTCCATCGGAAGAGCAGTCATCTGGTTCGGGCCGCGAACGACGAAATCTTCCGGAGGATTATCCAGCGCAGTCAAGGCGGAGCCTACATTAATTTTGACTCTTTCGGCGGTTGTTTCGCCGATTTTCATATTATGCTGACGACGCATGTATTCCATAATATCAGCCGTCAGGTCGTCGCCGGCGATACGGATAGACTGGTCGGCGACAATGCCTCCAAGCGATATGACGGCAATTTCCGTCGTACCACCGCCGATATCCACAATCATATTGCCCTCAGGAGCTTCGACATCAATACCGATACCGATAGCGGCAGCCATCGGTTCCTTAAGAATAAAAACATCCCGCCCGCCGGCATGTTCCGAAGAATCGCGCACAGCGCGAAGTTCCACTTCCGTAGCGCCGGAAGGGATGGATATTACAATCCTGAGCGGCGGTGAAAACCAGCGATTCTTAAAATGAATCATCTTAATCATGCCGCGTATCATCTGTTCTGCTGCATAAAAATCGGCAATCACGCCATCACGCAACGGGCGGGTGATACGTATGTTTTCATGCGCTCTTTCATACCATCGCCGGGCTTCTTCGCCAACGGCCAATACTTTATCTGTTCGGCTGTCCAACGCTACTACCGAAGGGGCATCTACAACAATTTTCCCATCACATACGATGATGGTATTCGCTGTCCCCAAATCAATTGCTAATTCCTGTGTAAAAGAGAAAAGTCCCATATTTTTCCTTTCTTATCTAATGTTTAAAGTGACGTACACCTGTCTTTACCATACTCATTTCATGCTCATTGCAATATTCTACCGAGAGCATATCATTGACGGATCCGCCAGGCTGGATAATCGCCCGGATACCTGCTTTGTCCGCAATTTCAACGCAGTCGGGGAACGGAAAGAATGCGTCCGAAGCCATCACCGCCCCATTGAGATCAAAATGGAAAGCAGCGGCTTTTTCAATCGCCTGTTTCAATGCATCAACCCGCGAAGTCTGGCCAATGCCGCTGGCGCAAAGCTGTTTGTTTTTTACCAGCGTAATAGCATTCGACTTGCTGTGTTTCACCAACTTATTGGCAAACAGCAAATCCTCTATTTCCCGCTCATCCGGCGTCCTGTTTGTCATCGGCTCCAAATCCCCTGCCGTCTGGACACTCAAGTCTTTATCCTGAACCAGCACGCCATTCAGCAAGGAACGATATTGCCGGGTCTGCAACTCCCCGTTTTTCAGCAGCAGGATGATACGGTTCTTCTTTTGTTTCAGCACATTAAGAGCATCAATGGTATAGTCCGGCGCAATGATTACTTCAAAGAAAATCTTGTTAATTTCTTCAGCTACATCTTTATCTATCACACCATTCGTAACCAATATTCCGCCAAAGGCCGAGACCGGATCGCCGGCCAATGCGTCTTTCCACGCTTCCAGAATGGTTGGGCGGGAAGCCACGCCACAGGCATTGTTATGCTTCAAAACCGCAAATGTCCATTCATCAAATTCATTCATTAACGAAAGCGCCGAATCTATGTCGAGCAGGTTGTTGTAAGATATTTCTTTCCCGTGCAGTTGCTCAAACAATTCGTCGAATTTCCCGTAGAATATCCCTTTCTGATGCGGGTTTTCACCATATCGCATCACTTTGGGCTGATTGATTGCCATACGGAAAGCGCTTTGCTCTTCCCTGTCAAAATAGTTAAAGATCGCCGTATCGTAGGCGGATGACACACCGAAAGCCTCTTTTGCAAACCAGGATCTTTCCTTGAGGGTAGTAATGGCTCCTTTGTCTTCAAGCAGCAGTTTGAATGGCTCATATTGCGCTTTGGACGCAACAATCACCACATCATCATAATTTTTGGCGGCCGCCCGAATGAGCGATATCCCCCCGATATCAATTTTTTCAATGATGTCGGCCTCGTCCGCACCGGAGGCTACGGTTTCCTCAAAGGGATAAAGATCTACAATAACCAGATCTATTTCGGGTATTTCATATTGCGCCGTCTGTTGTATATCACTCTCATTGTCGCGACGGGTCAGGATTCCGCCAAACACTTTCGGGTGCAGCGTTTTCACGCGCCCTCCCAGAATAGAAGGATAGCCCGTCAAATCTTCCACGGCTGCGCATGGAAAGCCTAACGATTCGATGAATGTTTTTGTACCTCCTGTGGACAGAAACTTCACTCCTTCGTTGTGAAGTTTTGTCAGGATATCATCCAGTCCGTCTTTGTGATATACAGAGATTAATGCATGTTTTATCTGTTTTTCTTCCGTCATTTCATCCTTGTTTGATAAATTCCGCACAAAAATACGGTTTTATTTTGAAATGAGGCATATAATCAGGTAAGAAAAAAACAATAAAACGAAAATATAATTGACAATCAGCCCAATAAATCTCTGAATTTATTGAAAATCCGTTCTTTGACGGACTGATTAGGACGGAAACTTTCCGACGGTTCCATTTCTTTGATTTTTTCTTTTTCGGCTGCAGTAATCTTTTCAGGGATATACACATTGATATTAATTAACAAATCGCCGGTTCCATAACTGTTTACCGAAGGCAATCCTTTATTTCTCAATCGGAGCACCTTTCCGGGTTGCGTACCCGGTTCAATTTTCACCTTGACTTTGCCGTCAATTGTAGGCACTTCGATCGAATCGCCCAGAATAGCTTGTGGAACAGTAAGCAACAAATTATATATCAAATCGTTTTCGTCGCGAATCAATTCCGGATGTTTTTCCTCTTCAATCACGACCAACAAATCGCCATTGACGCCTCCACGGCGAGCGGCATTTCCTTTTCCACGCACGGCAAACTGCATCCCTTCGGCTACGCCGGCAGGAATCTGGATCGTGATAATATCGTCGCCCGTGACAATCCCCTCGCCGTTACATTCGGGACATTTTTTGGTAATCGTCTGGCCGGAACCGCCGCAAGCCGAACAGGTTGATTGCATCTGCATCTGCCCGAGAAGCGTGTTTTTTACCTGTGTCACATAACCATTGCCCTTACATGTTGGACACGTAGTGATGGCATTACTGTCTTCTGCGCCCGAGCCATGGCATTTAGTGCACGGCACATATTTTTTGACTTTAATCTTTTTCTCCACTCCGGCAGCAACCTCTTTCAGCGTCAGTTTGACCTTGACGCGAAGGTCGGAGCCGCGTTGCACCGTCTTTCTCTGCTGCGAACCGCCAAAGCCGCCGAACCCGCGGAACGAACTGAAATGACCGCCAAAAAGATGACCGAACTGGGCGAAAATATCGTCCAGCGTCATTCCTTCGCCCTCAAAGCCGCCTTGCGAAGCGCCGCCCACGCCTGCATGACCGAACTGGTCGTAACGCTGGCGTTTCTGTTCGTCACTCAAAACGTCGTAGGCTTCAGCGGCCTCCTTGAATTTTTCCTCCGCTTCTTTATTTCCAGGATTTTTATCCGGATGAAATTCGAGCGCTTTTTTGCGGTACGCTTTTTTTATTTCATCAGCCGATGCGTTGCGGGCAACGCCCAGCACTTCATAATAGTCTCGTTTTGCCATTATTCGTATGTTTTTGTCTGTGGTGATTCCATTATTCGCCCACCACCACTTTGGCGTGCCGTATCACTTTGTCGTACAGCGTGTATCCTGTCTGGATACATTCCAGCACCTTGCCTTTCATTGCTTCTTCCGGTGCGGGAATGGCGGCAATTGCTTCAAAATGTTCCGTATCAAACGATTGCCCAACTGCTTCGATAGCTTTAACGCCCTGATGCGACAAATACGCCATAAATTTATTGTATATCAAATCAATACCCTGTACTATTGCCGTCATATCCTCCGTATGCCGGATATTATCCAAGGCGCGTTCAAAGTCGTCAATCACCGGCAACAGGCCGGTCAATGCCGCTTCGCCGCCACTTTTAATCAAATCGGCCTTTTCACGCAAAGTACGTTTCCGGTAGTTATCAAATTCGGCCATCAGACGAAGGTATGAGTCATTCAATTTGCTGTATTTTACGACAATATCTTCCGTATCCTCTTCCGCAAGCGTTTCATCAGCCACATTGTCAGTTTCTGCAACATCATCGGACATATTTACTGTATCATTCTGCAATTTTGTCGCATCTTCTTCTTCCGGATCCTGTTCTTTTCTTGCTTTCATTTTCTTTATCTAATTTATTTTTATTCAAGAATATTATTTTTATATGCCTCATTATCACCAAAATAAGACATTCGACATCTTTCTTTCCCCTGTATCGGAAAGCCGGTCGTTTTCTCATATATTATCAAATATATTGCCAACAATGCAGATTGAAATAAAAAAATCGCTACCTTTGTATTTTGAAAACATAATCTTATAGGAAGTGATCAGTATGAAAAATTTATTTGTTATATTCTTGATGTTAAACATCTTTGCCTTGGAAGCGCAAAGAAACGACATGAGTTGCCGACTGGGGTTCAGTTATGAATTCAGTAATAACAAAAACTGGGGAAAAGATAAGCCGGTGATAATGAAAGTTTATCCCAATTCTCCGGCCGAACTTGCAGGCATCCGCCAAAATGACATCATCGAAAAAATAGATGAATGGAACGTGTCGGAAATATCGGCGGATGATGTAGATTCGTTGCTTACGGCATCGGAAAGCAATGAAATTGCCCTGACGGTACGCAATTTTGCCGACTCGGCCAAGGTGGTCTATATCACCAAAGAATGTTATTCCAACAGTGCGCTGAGTGAAAGCCAGTTGGCTACAGCCTTCGCCATGTACAGCGTAGAAAGCACGCACGACCGATTGTTCATCTGTCCGTTTACTACGAACACGACAGAAGATGCCATAGATTTTTCAAAGTTCAAAACATTTGATTTCACAACTGTAGAAGACAGCAGTATAACAAAAATAGAAATTGCCGTCAATAACGTATTAAAAAGCGAACTGACTAAAAAAGGGCTTCAACTCAACGCCGCCCATCCGGACATTCTGATACATACGTATTACGCCTATAATAAAAACCCGAATTTCAGGCAAAAAGGCAAGGAAACGGAAGCCTCCCTGCCCGTTTTCAGGTATGACATTACGCGCGACAAGATAATCCGGTTTCCGTTCTATAATTCGTCTGTTCCCGAATCCGAAAGCGAGTACATCCTCCAGTTGGGCATCCGGTTCATTGACCAGCGCTACGTGCCCGGACGCATTTTGTGGGAATGTGAAGCAAATGAACTGATGAGCGCTCCATTCGCCGTTGATGAATATGCCGCTATCCATATCCCACTGATGTGCATGCAGTTCCCTTATGTTAAATACAGCCGAAATGTGCAATTTATCTTAATGAAAAAAGCATTTAACTTCACAGGCATCCGCTACAGCATATACCGGTTAAATGAAGTGGCCAGCATCGAACCCGGTTCACCTGCGGCTATCGCCGGCATTCGTCCGCACGACATTATTGACCGGATAGAAAATAAACGGATGGATCATACGACCGAGGAATTTACGGAAGCGTACCACCAGTTTATCACCAATACATTAAAATATAGAGATGAAAAAACGCGATTTACGGATGCCAGCGGTTTTCCGTCGTGCATGTACTGGGACAAATTGAACTATGCGAAGATTTCCAAAGTGTTTGGGAATGACAAGTATATGACTGCTTTTGCTTATCTGTACGCATTTGAGTCTTATATCAATCCGACACGAAGTAGCACTTGTACGTTTTACGTTCGGCGTGGCAAGGAAAAGATAGAAATTACGATTCGGCCTGTTTTCTATTCGGAAAAGACGATAGAATTAAATTGATTATCTGTGATTTATCCCGATAATTTTGAGAATAAGACAGGATTTGACAAAGTCAGGCGACTGATTACCGAAAAATGCTTGAGCCAATTGGGTGAAGAAAAGGTTAATGCCATGCATTTTTCTTCCGATGAAGCTGTCGTCACCCGCCGGCTGGCACAAACCGCCGAATTTGTCAACGTGCTGACGGGCGACCGTGAATTTCCGTCCCGTTATTTTCTTGATGTGCGCGAGCCACTGAGCAGAATCAGGCCGGAAGGAACGTTTCTCGATGAAAAAGAACTGTTTGACATCAAATGTTCGCTGCAAACCGTCAGCGATATTGTGCGTTTTTTTATTGGAAACGAAGAAGCTGGCGCCAAGTATCCGGCCTTGACGGAACTGACCGGCCATATCCCTATCTTCCCACAACTCATACGGGAAATTGACGCTATTCTTGACAAATACGGACAAATCAAAGATCAGGCTTCGCCCGAATTAATGTATATCCGTAAAGAATTAAACGCCACGATGAGCAGTCTTTCGCGCCATTTGCAAACCATTTTGCGAACGGCGCAGTCCGAAGGCATTGTGGACAAAGATGTAGCGCCGACCATGCGCGACGGACGGCTGATGATCCCCGTAGCGCCGGCGTTCAAACGCCGGATACGAGGTATCGTACACGACGAATCGGCATCCGGCAAAACGGTATTTATTGAACCTGAAGCAGTTATCGAAGCCAATAATCACATCCGCGAACTTGAAAACCGCGAACGGCGGGAAATCATACGGATACTTACGGTATTCACCGACCGCATCCGTCCACTTGTTCCGGAGATCCTGCAATCGTACGACTGCTTGGCAGAAATAGACTTTATACGCGCCAAGGCGCTGTTTGCCTTGCAAATACATGCCATATTGCCACGAATTGAAAACCGTCCGGTGATGGACTGGGCAAAAGCCGTCCATCCCCTGCTCTATCTCTCGCATTGCAAGCAAAACAAACATGTTGAGCCATTAGACATTAGCCTCGATAACAAGCGACGCATCCTCATCATTTCCGGGCCGAACGCCGGTGGCAAATCCGTATGCTTGAAAACGGTCGGGCTATTGCAATACATGCTCCAGTGCGGTTTGATGATTCCTTTGCACGAACGCTCGACGGCCGGTTTGTTTGAACGGATATTTATTGACATCGGCGACGAACAAAGCATTGAAAATGATTTAAGTACATACAGTTCGCATTTGACGCACATGAAGTTTTTTATGAAAAACACTCATCCCCGCACGCTGCTGCTGGTGGACGAATTTGGCAGCGGAACGGAACCGGTCATCGGGGGCGCCATTGCGGAAGCTATCCTTGATCGTTTCAACAGGAGCGGATGCTTCGGCGTCGTCACCACGCACTACCGCAACCTGAAGCAATTTGCCGAAAACACGGAAGGACTTGTGAATGGCGCCATGCTATACGACCGGCACCTGATGCAGCCGCTTTTCAGGCTGTCCATCGGACATCCGGGCAGTTCGTTCGCCATCGAAATCGCCCGCAAAATAGGACTGCCCGACGACGTCATCGCCGATGCATCCGGCAAAGCAGGTACAGATTACATCGAAACAGACAAATATCTTCAGGATATTGTGCGCGACAAACGCTACTGGGAAAACAAACGACAGCACATCCATCAGCAGGAAAAGCGGATCGAAGAATTAGCGGCTCATTACGAACAGGCGCTTGAGGATATCCGGAAACAACGGAAAGAAATCCTGACTGCAGCGCGTTTGCAAGCAGGGCAATTAATGAACGAAGCCAACGCAAAAATTGAGAATACGATCCGCGAAATCAAGGAATCGCAAGCCGAAAAAGAACGCACCCGGGCGGTGCGCCGCTCATTGGAAGATTTCAAGGCAACAGTACAAACCGACAAAGACCATGAAACGCCTGTCGGCCGGAAAATAACCAAACTGCGAAAACAGCGCGAACGAAAACCGCCGACCAACGCGCCAACCGCAACCAACGAAGAGGACGTCTTGCAGGTCGGCGACGCCGTACAGCTAAACGGCAAGCAGGCCACAGGTTCCATACTGGAGTTGAAAGGCAATAAGGCCACAGTCGCTTTTGGCATGATTAAAAGCACCGTCAAAACCGACCAACTTAAAAAAGTCGGCAAAGAACAACTCCGTCGCGAAACACGAAAAGACTCGTTTATCAGCGCTCAAACGACTGACAGCATGTATGAAAAGAAACTGCATTTCAAACAAGACCTGGATGTACGGGGCATGAGGGGCGACGAAGCGTTGCAGGCTGTCACCTATTTTATTGACGACGCTATCCAGACAGGCGCCGGCCGCATTCGCATCCTGCACGGCACAGGTTCCGGCATCCTCCGGCAGTTGATACGCGATTACCTTGCTACAGTGCAGGGGGTACGGCATTTTCAGGACGAACATGTCCAGTTTGGCGGCACGGGAATTACGGTCGTGGATCTGGAATAAGAAAAAAAGGACGGCATCAGCGATTATATAATACATTTATTATCAGATATTTAAAAGTTTAAATCTAAAAAAGTGCTTTTTTTGAAAAAAAATTTCCCTTTTTATTTGCAGTTTCAAAAACTATCTTTATCTTTGCCATCGTCAATTGTTAATAACATCAGAAAAACGATGGAAGACAGATTACAATAGAGTAAGAGATTTAAAAACAGAGGCTATGAACCGGAAAATGAACATTCAAAAAACTGCTGCAGGCGTGAAAAATTTAAAGTTTTTTATGCCCTATAATTTGTTTGTTCTCAATATTTTGTTACTCTCTCTCTCTCTCTCTCTCTCTCTCTCTCTCTCTCTCTCTCTCTCTCTCTTATATATTAATGTATATCCGCAAGCGTGCACGCGTAATTTATCCACGGGCGCGTCAATATATAAAATCTCCTTTATCCATGCAAGATTTCTGCCAATCATTTTCAATCTAAGAAATGGCGGAAAATCCTCCCGATTTCACATTGAAATATATAAATCATTATATGTAAATACCTTAATTGTATTATTAATCATTTTAAAATTTTTATTATGGAACAACAAAGTTATTTTAAAAGAAAGGAGTGCAGATTACACAGATTGCTATGCCTGCTGTGTATCCTGTGCATGGGAACGCTTACGGCCTTCGGGCAAAAGCGTGTGACAGGTACGGTGACGGACGCCAAGGGCGAAACCGTTATCGGCGCGAACGTGATTGAGAAAGGTACGACGAACGGAAACATCACGGATGCAGACGG
>JAISUI010000067.1 GCA_031272155.1 Tannerella sp.
ATAGCCAAGTTCTCACAACTCGGCAACATTGCTTACCGTACCGGCAAACGCCTCACATGGGACGGCAAAACTTTCAATGACGCCGAAGCAGACCGCTATCTGACAAAAGAATACCGCTCGCCGTGGACATTTCCCAAGGTTTAAATGAGCACATCTAATAGAATAAGAACATCCGACTCTGATACAGGGGCCGGATGTTTTTGCGATTTATAAAAAACCCGCAGAATTATTTTTCCGTATTTTCCAGTTCCATCGTCCATTTTGTCCATTCTTCCATGGCATCCGAAAGTTCGCGTTTTAATTTTTCATAATCGCCATAGAGTGCAGCATCGGCTGCGCCTTCGGGTGTGGAGAGGCGCATCTCTACAACGGCAATCGCTGTTTCCAACTGTTCTATACGCTGTTCGGCATCGGTCACGGCTTTCTGCAGTCGTTTGAGTTGTCGGCTTTGCTCTTTGCGTATTTCATACGCTTGTTTGGAAGACGTAGGATGGATAGATGAAGATTCTATAACAGATGTTTCGCGACGCCCAACCGGTAATTCGAGTTCCTGAAGATTTCCCATTTTTTTGTGTTCCAGAAACTCATAAATGCCACCTAAATATTCGCTGACTTGATGGTTCCCAAATTCATAGACTTTACTCACTAAACCGTCAAGGAAATCGCGATCGTGCGAAACAACGATAACCGTACCGTCAAACTCACGCAACGCATTCTTCAGCACGTCTTTAGAGCGCATATCAAGATGGTTAGTCGGCTCGTCAAGTATCAGTAAATTGACCGGTTCAAGCAACAGGCGAATCATGGCCAAGCGGCTGCGTTCACCGCCTGAAAGCACTTTTACTTTCTTGTCCGATGCCTCACCGCCAAACATGAACGCGCCAAGGATATCCCTGATCTTCGTGCGGATATCGCCCTGTGCCACCTCGTCCACCGTTTCAAATACAGTCAGCCGTTCATCCAGCAACTGCGCCTGATTTTGGGCGAAATAACCAGTTTTCACCTGATAACCTAATGTCAGCGTTCCTTCATAGTCTGTTTCGCCCATAATACACTTAACTAATGTGGATTTCCCTGCGCCGTTCTTCCCGACAAACGCCACCTTGTCGCCGCGGTAAATTGTGAAATTAACGCCAGCAAACACCAGATTATTGCCATACGATTTGGAGAGATTTTCTGCAATCACGGGATAGGAGCCGGAATGAGGCGCAGGTGGAAACTTCAGCCGCAAAAGCGACGTATCTTCTTCGTCCACTTCAATGCGTTCAATCCTGTTCAATTGCTTGATGCGCGATTGCACTTGCACGGCTTTTGTCGCCTTGTAGCGGAAGCGTTCAATAAATGCTTCGGTATCGGCAATTTTCTTTTGCTGGTTTTCGTAGGCGCGAAGTTGCTGTTCACGGCGTTCGCGGCGGAGTTCCGTATATTCGGCGTATTTCACTTTGTAATCATACAGTTTGCCCAGTTCCAGTTCGATGGTGCGGTGTGTAGTATTGTTAATAAAAGCGCGATCGTGGGATACGAGAATCACGGCATTAGCGCGAGTGGCAATAAACGTTTCAAGCCATTGGATAGACTCAATGTCAAGGTGATTAGTCGGTTCGTCGAGCAGCAACACATCCGGGCGACGCAGCAACAATTTGGCCAATTCGATGCGCATCCGCCAGCCGCCACTAAACTCCGACACCGGACGCTCAAAATCTTCACGCATAAAACCCAGTCCCGTCAGCGTGCGTTCCAGTTCTGCCTGATAATTAACACCTCCCGCCATGCTGAACTGTTCGGTAAGCGAACTCATACGGGTGATCAATTGCCGGTACGCTTCCGAACCGTAGTCGGTTCGTGTGGCCATGTCGTCGTTTAGACGAGCAATTTCCGTTTCCATGGCACGAACAGATTCAAAAGCGCGTTCCGCTTCTTCGCGCACGGTACACGAACCGATCAACTCCATCTGCTGTGGCAAATATCCGACAGTTGTCCGACGAGGAATATTGACGCGCCCCCGCGTTGGTTCCTGTTGACCGGCTAATATCCGCAACAATGTCGTTTTGCCTGCGCCGTTCCTGCCTACTAAGGCAATGCGATCCTTTTTGTTCACCACAAACGAAACCGCATCCAAAAGCGTAAACCCGCCAAATTCGACGGTTAAGTCTTCAACTGAAATCATTTTTGTCTGAATAAGGGTGCAAAGATACGCGAAAAATCAAAAAAAACGAATTATCCCATCCGCTCCTTATAATCCTCATACGTATATTTCCGTAAAAGCCGCCATTCGCCCGACGGCGTAACCAAAGCAATGGAAGGATGCGGAATGCCGTTGAACATGGTTGTTTTAACTACTGTATAATGAATCATATCTTCAAAAATCAGACGATCGCCAACTTTTAGCGGTTTTTCAAACGACCAGTCGCCCATGAAATCGCCACTCAAGCAACTGCAACCGCCAACACGATAGGTCGGTTTGCCTGTCGTTGGCGGCAGGGCGTGGCGAATGGAAGGTTTGTAGGGCATCTCCAGACAATCAGGCATGTGACAAGTGAACGAAGCGTCTATAATAGCCGTCCGAACGCCACTGTTTTCAACGATATCCGTGACTGTTGTCAACAGGAATCCCGTCTGCCACGTAAAAGCGCTCCCAGGCTCAAGAATAATGTGCAGATGCGGATATTTGGCTTTAAATGACTGCAATAGCGATACTAAATGTTCTATGTCATATCTTCGGTGCGTCATCAGATGACCGCCACCCATGTTCAGCCATCGGACATGCGGCAGAAAACGCCCAAAACGTTCTTCTACAGTCTGCAAGGTCTTTTCCAAGTCATAGGAAGTGGATTCGCATAAGGTATGAAAATGCAAACCGTCAATGCCTTCCGGAAGACGGTCACCCAACTGTTCGGCCGTAACGCCCAAGCGTGATCCGGGCATACAGGGATTATATAAACCCGTTTCCACCGGTGAATAGCCCGGATTGATCCGCAGGCCACACGATACGCAATTTCCACCTTGTATTACTGACGGATAGAACCGTTTAAACTGTGATAAAGAATTGAACGTAATATGGTTGCTGTAGCGAAGGAGAAGTGGAAAATCCGTTTCAGTATAGACCGGTGAATACGTGTGCGCTGGACTGCCCATTTCTTCATAAACCAATCGGGCTTCATGAATAGAACTTGCTGTAGCGCAAGAAAAATATTCACGAATGACAGGAAACAGTTTCCATATTGCAAACGCTTTTAAAGCGATAATAATCTCTACTTCGGCTCGTTCTTTGACTTGGCGGATCAGCGCCAGGTTATTGCGCAGCAATGCTTCTTCGATGACGTAACAGGGTGACGGAATGGATTCAATACAATTCATACGGATGCTTTTTTTACAATGGTTAATTTGGCGTATTTAAGTAGCAACTTTTTCTGTCCCAGATGTTTAAAATTAACGAAAGCCCATCCTGCGCCTTCAATGTCTTCCAAAGCGGTAATTTCGCCTTCGCCGAAGCGACTGTGATATACCGTATCGCCAGTATGCAGGCCATCCAACGAATCTACTTGTTTATGCTCTGTTTTTTCGTATGTATCCGAAAGAGGAATTAAGGGGTTTTTCCGTTCAGGCACAGGCGATAACCCTCGGTAGGACGGGGCGCCCCACCCTACCGACAAATTGTCCGGTCTTTTGCGGATATTAGCCCGTTCTTCGTCCCATAACAGGAAACGGTCATCCATATCAGACAGGAAACGGCTTGGCTCACATGCATTAATTTTTCCGTTGCGGAAACGGCTGCGAGCATAAGTGATAGCACAATATTTCATCGCGCGGGTGATAGCCACATAAAGCAATCGCCGTTCTTCTTCCAACGCCATTGGACTGTCTAAAGCCATTTGTGAAGGGAAAAGATTTTCTTCCAATCCTACAATGAAAACGTTATTAAACTCAAGTCCTTTAGCCGAATGTACTGTCATCAGGGTGACTTTGTCGGTATTCTCTTCCTTGTCGTTGTCCTGATCGGTCATCAGCGACACTTCCATCAAAAAATCAGCTAATTTCACCTCATTCGAACCTTCTTCGTTCCGAAGTGCGCAAAACTCGGCGACGGCCTTCAGAAATTCCTGTAAGTTCTCTTGGCGGCTAAGCCCTTCCACTGTCCCATCCTGAACAATTACCGTAGCCATCCCACTGTCCCTGACAATAGATTCAGCCATATCTCTTGCCGAAAGCATCCGATTGTTTTCGATAAATGTTTTAATCATATTGCAAAACTTCTCGATTTTTTTCACTGTAGCGTCATTTAACAATACATTATACCGATGCGGATCACACAAAACTACCCAAATGCTTGCCTGATGTTGGGTAGTGGCGGCCAAAATTTTTTTAATGGTGGTCTCGCCAATGCCACGCGCCGGATAGTTGATGATCCGTTTCATCGCTTCTTCGTCGTGCGGATTAACAACTACGCGGCAATAGGCAATGATATCCTTGATCTCTTTGCGCTGGTAAAAAGATTGGGAACCATAGACTTTATATGCAATATTTCTTTTCCTCAGCGCATCTTCAAGGATGCGCGACTGGGCATTTGTACGATAGAGGATAGCGAAATCCGAAAAATTACCGTTTTCACCCATACACATCTCCATGATACGCGATGCCACCAAATATCCTTCTTCATAATCGGAATAGGATGAATAGATATTAATGCGCTGCCCCGGTTCATTTTCGGAAAATACGGTTTTTGGAATTTGCCCTTTATTATTTACAATCAGGCTATTTGCAGCATTGACAATATTTTGTGTCGAACGGTAGTTCTGTTCTAACTTGAATATCCGACAGTCGGGATACTGATCTTTAAAACGGAGCATATTGTCAAGATTCGCCCCACGGAACGAATAGATGCTCTGCGCATCGTCGCCAACAACGAAAATACGGCGCGAAAGTTCACACAAACGAGTGACGATCAGATGTTGAGCAAAATTTGTATCCTGATATTCATCCACCAATACATAACGAAACTTATCGCGATATTTGGCCAGTACATCCGGATGGTCGCGAAACAGGATGTTGGTTTGCAGCAGCAATTCGTCAAAATCCATCGCACCAGCCTGAAAACAACGGTTTTGATAGCGCTGATATATTTCCCGGAACAGCGGAATGCCCACATGTTGATCATGTTCAATCATTTCCCGGTTTTGGGCATACGAGCGACTGGTCATCAGTGCATTTTTGGCATTGGAAATGCGATTCTGTACCATGCCGGGATGATATACCTTGTCGTCCAATTGCATTTCTTTTATAATGCTTTTTATTAGACTTTTAGAATCGGATGTATCATAAATTGTAAAATCCGAACGATAACCGATCTGTTCAGCCTCGTAGCGGAGAATACGATAAAAGATCGAATGAAACGTCCCCATCCAGAGATGTTGCGCCATGTTATCGCCTGTCAGGGAAGCGATACGATTCTTCATTTCGCGGGCTGCCTTGTTCGTAAAAGTCAGCGCAAGAATATGATAGGGCGGCATACCCTGCTGAAGCAGGTGTGCAACTTTATAAGTCAAGACGCGCGTCTTGCCCGAACCGGCTCCGGCAACCACCAGCGACGGACCTCCATCGTAAAGGACGGCTTCGCGCTGGCTCTCATTTAATTGTTCTAAATATGTATTTTCTCTATCCATTGTAAGTCCCCGCAAAGGTATGAAAAATCGGGACGCCGACGCATTTTTAGAAAAAAAGTTTGTGATTATTTTTTGACAGGATCCTCAAAAGAAAATGCGGAAAGATTGAACGATACATTCAGTCTTCCCGCAATATAGCTATTTAATTTATATTCAATGATTTACCAGGAATAATAAAATTTAAAATTCCCCACTCTCGAAACAAGTTCCTTATTATTACCACTAAGTTTGCTCTCTATTTGCGGCAAGTTGGGAAGGTACTTAAATGGCGTCCCGTAAAGCCCCAGATAGTATAAATCTTGATTGATTACATATTCCCCTGTAAGCGGCGCTTTGCTGTAGGCCAATACATTACATACATATCCCACATTCTCGCAATAAAGATTTACATCACTGGTTTGCAGCGGAATTTGATAATACGACGGCCCCGGTTCCACAATGGTTATATTACGGTTTTCATCGGGATAATTAAACTTCACAACAACTGCTTCCTGACCCTTCCGATTCAGATCCACCCTGTCAAGGTATTTATCCGAATTATACCAGTATCTCAACTGGGAATATTTCTCATCGCCGTAAAAATTATCCACATAATCGGCAAAACCATACTCATTCAGTGTGATTTCCGAACGCATGCCATTATACGTATAAATGATTCGACTTCCTCCATCATATCGGATAGTCGGGTTTTTCGACGCATCCAGCCAATTGATATGCTCTATCGTACTGTCAGGCTGGATAATCGTATCCGCCAGAATATGCGTTATATCCTGTATGATCGTATCGGCCGGAGAAATGATCGTGTCAGCATAAAACACCGTATCAACCTTATAAACAATCGTATCAGGTAAAACAATCGTGTCTGTAATTATCAGGAATTTTTCCTTGATCATTGTATCGGCCGGAATAATGACCGTATCAGGGATAATGACCGTATCGGTCAGTATCGTAGTCTTAGAACCATAGGAAATAATCCCTTTCCGCAGTTCTGTTATACGAACCGTATTTGCACCGGAATAAAAACCGAACTCTGTATAGATAGAATCCATGGCAAACCCTTTAACGCCCATGTCCATTAATACATTAGGTATTCTGATCACTTCTCCGATCTGAATGTCTGTCTTAGTTTCGCATCCAATTAGGCCTGTATAAAAAATAACAACACTTATCGTCCATAAGATGGACGTGGTAAATCGTTTCATGATTAATGATATTTTTGTGTGGCAAAATTAGTGCAAAAAAAATACATTTGGCAAATTAAAATGGAAGTATTTTTTGCGTTTTTAGATAATTTAGAATTTGGGATATATTTCAAAACAGGCAAAAAATCGCCACTCCCAAATTATCAACAATATGGACAATGCAGCACGAGATGATATACCAAAATCATTCCCGAAAAATTAAGTATTGAAGGGGTTATTTTTGTTTCTTTTTTAAATTCGGCAAAAACCATGTAATCAATCCCAACAGAGGCATCAAAGAACAAACGTTATATACGGCTTCAATGCCATGTATATCGGCCATTTTGCCCAATACTGCTGAAGCAATTCCTGCCACACCGAATGCAAATCCGAAAAACAGTCCGGAAACAAGCCCCAGTTTATACGGCAGTAACTCCTGCGCATACAGCAGAATAGCCGGAAATGCAGATGAGAGCATCAGCCCTGTACAAAAACTCAGCGCTACTGTCCAGAACAGGTTGACATGCGGCATGGCCAAAGCGAAAGGCGCCGCCCCCAGAATCGAAATCCAGATCACATATTTACGCCCGATACGGTCGCCGAGCGGACCGCCTGCCAACGTCCCGATGGCTGTAGCAATCAGGAAGACAAACAGGAAGACCTGCGAATGTTGTACTGAAACGCCGAACTTCTCAATCAGGTAAAATGTATAATAACTTGTCAGGCTGGCCATATAGATATACTTTGAAAAAATCAGTATCAACAGAATGGTAATGGCAAAAACAGTCATGCCGGACGACAAGGGGGCTTGCTGCGCCACCTTAGCGGTTGCCACTCCCTGTCGGAGGAGTTGCAGGCGTTTTCGATACCAGTTGCATACAGGCATCATCACAACAATAGCAATTAAAGCGAGGATGGCAAAAAAACCAATGTTCTGCCGACCGTAAGGCGACACAAATACCGATACAAGCAACGGCCCCAGTGCATTACCGAAGTTGCCGCCTACCTGAAAGAGCGACTGGGCAAGTCCACGCTTGCCACCCGAAGCGAACGACGTCAGCCGCGAAGCCTCCGGATGGAGTGTAGATGAACCTATGCCGTTCAAAAATACGGATGCCATCAACCACGGCAATGTGTCGGCAAAGGCAAGCGAAATTAATCCCGTCATTGTAAACGTCATGCCTATAGGCAACGACCAAACCGACGGGCGTTTGTCAAAATACAGTCCGATAACCGGCTGAAATACAGATGCTGCTATCTGGTAAGTGAGCGTAATTAATCCGATTTGCTGAAATGATAACAATAAATCCTGTTTGATTATCGGGTAAAGAGCCGATATAAGCGATTGCAAAGCATCATTCATGCAATGAATTACACTCAATGCAACCAGGATGCGGAACGTTGTCCCGCCAATAACCTGTACACCCTGCTTTTTCATAACCGGTAGCAAATAACTTGAATTTTACTCATAAACCGCTTTATACCATGCCAGTTGCTTGTACCATGTATTCAGGGTGCTCAGTGACGTTTGCATGGGATAAATGGAAAGACCGGAAAATTGACGTACATTAAGTATGCCATCCTGCGTGCAGTAAAGTGTAGGCGTAAAACGTTTACCTGTAATTACGCCGGACATGGTGGCCACTATGTGGGTATATTGATCATTTGAGGCCAATGCCATTATTACATCTTCAAAATCATAAAGTTTTGTCGGACAATTGGGCAAACTTGTCAATACCTGCCAATTCGGGTCGGGAGCTTCAAAAAGGGCTTTGTCCTCTCTGCCACCAACGATTTCCCTTACAATATGCGCCAAATTCTCCAACTCACTCGTTTCCGTAACGGAAATGTTACCATAAGGTGCGTTATATTCTGTATAAAAAGTATAGAAACCATTGATAAAATTCTCATAATCAACCTTTTTCGTAAAAAGATATTGTATGACATCTTTGTAAGGGATACCGTAACTCATTGTTTCAGAAGGAGATGCCACTATATATTCAGCTTTGTTTTTTAATTCATACACACATTCAACCGATGCCATACTGCATACATCAAATATCAAAAATTCAAACAGATGATTCGGCAAACCGGCAGCCAACTCGTAGATTTCCATTTTTTTTTTGTTTTCTTCGCCAAACGAACGGAACATCATATTGAAATCTGTTGGCAACCAGCCCGTTCCGTGGCTCGACAATACCATTCCGTAACTCTTGGCCGGAAACAGCGTAATGGCATCATTAATCACTTCCTGCATCACGTTAGACGAAATAGCGCTTTTCCCTTCATACGTCCGCAAAGGTTGTTTGACTGCTCTTCCGGTCGTCTTATCTATTTGTATTTCATACATTTCAGCATAATCCTTATCCCTCGAATAGAAGACGACGAGATGACCGTTATTCAGGTGTGTTTGTGTAAGCGCTACCATCATATCATTCATGTTTTGTTCCATCACATTGCCCAGATTGCTTGCAACAAGATAAAACAAAACCGTACGCCCCCACGGTTCTTCTTCTTCCCGACAGCAGCCTGACAAACACGAAATTGCAACAAAAAAACAAATGATATATTTTATTTTCATCATTATTTACCGTAAATTTCAGTGCAAAGGTATGACTTTTTTGCGAAATAGACTTATGTCATCCCTATTTTCTTTACATCATAAATATTTTTTATGTTTTATTTTGTGCACGGTGACGATATTTTTCAACAATACGTAATATTTTCTGTCTTTTATTTTTTGTTTCCAGTCAAAATGTTTTCCTTTGTGGGGAAATGAAAGAAGCGATTTTAGAAAAACTGAAAGTGCTGGCCGAATCGGCAAAGTACGACGTGTCATGCGCTTCGAGCGGAACGGTGCGCCGTAATGTGCCGGGCGGTCTCGGAAATACCGTGGGAGGGATGGGAATATGCCACAGTTTCACGGAAGACGGACGTTGTGTATCATTACTCAAAATCATGCTGACCAACTATTGCATCTACGACTGTGCATACTGTATCAATCGGCGGAGCAATGACATCCAACGTGCGACGTTCACCGTCAGCGAATTGGTGGAACTGACGATTGAGTTTTATCGCCGTAACTATATTGAAGGTCTGTTCCTCAGTTCGGGCGTAGTGCGCAATCCAGACTATACGATGGAACGGATGGTAAGAGTAGTGAAAGATTTGCGCACGATGCATCGCTTCAACGGCTATATCCACCTGAAAAGCATTCCGGGATGCAGCCGCGAATTGGTAACTGAAGGCGGCTTGTATGCCGACCGCATGAGCGTAAACTTAGAGATACCCAGCGAACAAAACTTGACCTTGCTGGCGCCAGAGAAGAATTTTCAAAACGTATTCACACCCATGCGCTACATTCAACAAGGCATGCTCCAGAGCCTTGAAGACCGCCGCAAATTCCGTCATGCGCCACGCTTCGTCCCAGCCGGACAAAGCACACAAATGATTGTCGGCGCAACGCCCGAAAACGACCGGGACATTCTCCGCGTTTCATCAGCCCTCTATCGTCGTCCGAGTATGAAACGGGTATATTATTCCGGATATATACCTGTAAATGCTTATGATAAACGTTTGCCAGCATTACCGCAGGCGCCGCTGGTACGCGAAAATCGGCTGTATCAGGCTGACTGGCTTATGCGATTCTATGGATTTGATGCAGAAGAAATTGCAAACGACCTCCATCCTGATCTCGACTTGGACATTGATCCTAAACTGTCATGGGCGTTACGTCATCCGGAATTTTTTCCGATAGATGTAAATACGGCTGATTATCAATTGCTGTTGCGGGTGCCGGGAATTGGAGTGAAGTCGGCCAAACTGATTGTTGCTTCGCGTCGCTTCGGACATTTCACATCGGCTCAACTAAAAAAAATAGGCGTCGTGATGAAAAAAGCGCAGTATTTCATTACATGCCGCGAACTGCCGGTGCATACTATTCACGAAACCACTCCCGAATATGTGCGTATGGCGCTGACAGAACCAAAGAAACGCAAGATGCTGTACGACAGGCAACAACTCACACTCCTTTTTGCCGATTAACGATGAATGTGTTTTTCTACGACCGTACTTTCGACGGATTACTGACTGCTGTCTTTGATGCATACAGTCGCCGCATGTTTCCTGATAAACTGATGAAAACAGGCGATATGGCGCCTCTGTTTATCAATGAATCCCACATAGTTGTCACAAACGAAACAGCCGCCCGCCGCGTAAGGAAAGGATTACAACAGAAACTGAGCAAAGAAGTTTTTAACATGCTGATATATGTCTGGTTATCAGAACTGGAGGGGAGCGATGAACTACTGTTCCGTTACATCTGCAAAACGTTTGACCATACTCATTCCATAGCCATGAACTTTGGCGATGACGACATACTCGAAGCACAAAAAATTGCCCGCAAAGTTGCTCATGAAGCGCTCTATATCAAACAGTTTATGCGTTTCCAGAAATCAGCTGATGATATTTATTTCGCTCCCGTGCGGCCGATATATAATGCACTACCCCTGACAATTGACCATTTTGCCGACCGTTTTGCCGACCAGCAATGGGTTATCTATGACTTCCGGCGGAAATATGGCTTTTATTACGATCTCCAGACTGTGCGGGAAATTACACTTGACGACGACAATCGTCTGATGGACGGCAAATTGGATGAAGCATTAATGGCTGAAGATGAAAAACTGTTCCAAAACCTGTGGAAAAGTTATTTCAAAGCGCTGGCTATCCGTGAACGCCTCAATCCGAGATTGCACCGTCAACAAGTACCTGTTCGTTTTTGGCAGGACATGACGGAAAAACAATAACCGCATATATAACAAAATCAAGTTGTTAACCGCACTGATCTTTCGTTCTTTTTTGCTCTTTTCTCCATAGTTGATAAGAATTGATGATGTTCTGCCAGAGAATATAGGTGGCCGGAGCTACGGAAACAAGGGGGTGCAGGTACGTTTGTGCCATCCAGAGAGCGAGAATCGTATTTTTCTGTCCCAATCCTTGTCCGGAAGAAACGGGATCGCCATAATGACGTCCAATACGGCGACCTGCCAGAAACTGCACTCCACAAAGCACAAACGATATTACCGTTAGGCCAATAACCGTCCTGTGATCCGCATCTTGTCGGTTCAACATAAAACGCACCGTAATACCTGTCACGATTGTCAGCGCCACAGCCCAAAGATAGAATGTCAAACGCGGAAACTGCACTATCGCACGGTGAACAGGCGGCGCCCATTTGCGAAGGATCAAAGCAATAAACAGCGGCAAAATAAGTAAAGGAAAGACTTTCAGGCAAATATACCATACGGATGTCAGGAAGGGCAATTCGCCGTGCACACCTATCAAAGTGAAATAGACAGGAGCCGCCACTGCCACTGCCATGTTGCAAAACAACAGATAGGCTGTCAGGAAACCGACATTGCCACCCAACATGCCGGTAATCACCGCCGCAGCCGTAGCCGTAGGCGCTAACATGCAAAGCAATGCACCCTGGGCAACTACTTCGTCATAAGACTTAAGCAACATATACACGCTAACACTTCCCGCCAACTGAATGAGCAGCAGTCCTATATGTGCCGGATGAAAACGGATGTCTTTCCACGAAATCTTACAAAATGTAATCAGTAACATTGTGAAAATCAAGTAAGGAGTCAGAAACGAAAGTTGTCCGATCCACGAGTTGTTCAACGCCCCGACCGTCATCGCTATCGGAAGCATCCAATCCTTGATAAACTTAAATAACCTGCTCAATCTCAATGCTATACTTACAATAACTTAAACAACAGGTATATACTGCACAAACGCTTCAATAGCTTCGTAGGAGGCGAGTCCTAACCGTTGATACAATCCGGCGGTGGCGCGATTGCGATCTTCGGCGCGTTGCCAGAAAAGACGTTCATCGTCGCCAAGAAAAGGAGCGCTTTCGGCCTGCGATTGATGTTTGAGAATGGCATTTCGTTTAAAACGCAGTTCTTCGGGACTGATGGGCACGGCCATTTCAATATGATCCATTTCCCATTCCGCCCATGCCCCCCGATACATCCATATCCGACAGTTTTGCAGCCAGGGTTCGTTTTTCAGTTCATCTACTGCCGCCAGAATCGCATCCAAGCACACTTTGTGTGTCCCGTGAGGATCGGCCAGGTCACCGGCAACAAACATCTGATCAGGTTGTATATCATTCAGAAGTTTCTTAATAATGTCAATATCCGCATCACTCAAGTCGCCTTTTTTAACCATTCCTGTTTCGTAGAACGGCAAATCCAGAAAGTGGACATTTTCGTCCTTTACACCCGTATAACGGCATGCAGTACGCGCTTCTTCACGACGAATTGTTCCTTTCATAAAAAGTACGTCGCGTTTTTCCGGTTCGCCGTCTTTTTTCTCATAACGCAAGAAATGAATAATTTCTTCGGCTTTCTGACGAACGGATTCGTCTTTTGTGTACCGGGTACATACGTCGCGCAGGTATTCGCAATAACGAATCACTTCTTCGTCGCCGACAGCGATATTACCTGACGTCTGGTAGGCCACATGTACATCGTGATGTTGGTCGCAGAGACGGCGGAAAGTGCCGCCCATCGAAATCACGTCGTCATCAGGATGCGGGCTAAAGATGACGACTGTCTTTGGATAAGGCGTCGCCCGTTCGGGACGGTGGGAATCGTCAGCATTTGGTTTGCCGCCCGGCCACCCGGTAATTGTATGCTGGATATCGTTGAATATCTTTATATTTACATTGTAGGCTGAACCATACAGTGCAAGTAATTCGCCCAGGTGGTTTTCATTGTAATCCTTATTAGTGAGTTTCAGGATAGGTTTGCCGGTTAGTTGGCACAACCAGACAATCGCCCTGCGTATCAATTTATTATCCCATTCGCAGGTGGACACTAACCAAGGGTGGCTGATGCGTGTCAGTTCGGAAGCTGCATGCAGGTCTATAACAACTTTCGCATTGGGATGATTTTGTATGAAAGTAGCCGGAAACGAATCGTTTATCTTATCTTCTACTGTTTGCCGAATATTCGCCGATTTGCCTTCACCCCATGCCATTAGAATGATATTCCGGGCCATAAGGATAGTCGCCAATCCCATAGTGATGGCGCAGGCAGGCACTTTTTCAATGCTTTTGAATACATTAGCCGCTTCTTTACGCGAATCGTTGTCAAGCATCACCAATCGCGTCCGTGAACGAACAGCCGTACCGGGGCCATTGAATGCGATTGAACCGGAATGTCCTACACCAACAAGCAGATAGTCAATCCCTCCCGCATCATCTATCAACTGTTCGTATTGGCGACAAAAATCATAAATGGCATCCTTGTTCATATTGCCATCCGGATAATGTATATTTTCCGGTGCAATATCTATGTGATCCAGAAAAGCATCCTTTACAAGTGAAAGATTGCTGTATGACGCATCCGCTAATGGATAAAACTCATTGATAATAAATACAATAACATTTCTAAAACTCAATTTATCCTCCCGATGCATCCGAATCAGTTCGTTGAGTACATTACGGGGTGAGCGCCCACCCGGAATGGCCAGTACAAAATGTTGTAAAACAGCCTGCTTCTTCCTTATTTGCTCTGCAATTTCCCGCGCCACAGCCTGCGAACCCTCATCCACAGTTTCATAGATAAATGTCGGTATCTTTTCAAAACGCGCCAATACCGAATGTTCATACGCATTCTCAGGATGATAGAATCGCTTCGGGATACTCGTCAATGTAATCTTTGAACTTAAATTTGTTCTCATTTTCTATGTTTTAAATAAATGTTTTGTATTCGAGTTACAAAGGTAAGATTTTTTTGAATATGAAAATGATTTATATTTAAAATTTTAAACATGACGCACTCAAACAGACATCAGCCTGTTATTCATAGCTTTAGCGGCCTGTCGCCCATCACCCATAGCAAGAATAACTGTTGCACCGCCACGCACGATATCGCCGCCGGCATAAACATCAGGCAGGTCGGTTTGCATCGTTTCTTCGTCAATGATAATTGTTCCCCATTTGCTGATTTTTAATCCGTTAAAAGCGCGTGGGACGAGCGGATTAGGAGATACTCCGATGGAAACGATGACCATATCCACATTTATGGATTTCGTAGCGCCAGGTATTTCAACAGGTCTCCTTCGCCCGGAAGCATCCGGCTCGCCAAGCGTCATTTGCTGCAATATCATTTCCCGGACACGGCCTTTCTCATCACCAATGTAACGGACAGGGTTATGGAGACACAAAAATTGAATCCCTTCCTCTTTTGCATGTTTAATTTCTTCAATGCGCGCAGGCATCTCTTCTTCCGAACGGCGATAGACGATCATAGCTGTTTCGGCGCCCAACCGCCGTGCCGTACGTACCGAATCCATTGCCGTATTGCCACCGCCAACGACGGCAACTTTCTTACCGGTAAGAACAGGTGTATCGGCCTCCATTCTCTGCGCGCCCATCAGGTTTACGCGCGTCAGATATTCGTTGGAAGACATGACGCCGGACAGGTTTTCGCCCGGGATATTCATAAAATTGGGTAATCCGGCGCCACCCGCCACAAAGATGCCTCGAAAACCCTGCTCGTGCATGTCTTCGTAGGTAATCGTCTTTCCTGCAATGCAATTAGTAATAAACCGCACTCCCATCTTACGGAGAATATCTATTTCCACATCCACAACCTCATTCGGCAGACGAAATTCGGGAATCCCATATTTCAACACGCCGCCAATCTCGTGTAATGCCTCAAACACAGTAACTTCGTATCCAAATTTGGCCATGTCGCCGGCAAAAGACAATCCCGCCGGACCCGACCCTACGACAGCAATCCGGATACCATTAGGCGGTGTCAATTTCGGCACGGAAATTTCGCCATGCTCGCGTTCATAGTCGGCAGCAAATCGTTCCAGATAACCAATAGCAACTGATTCACTGTTCATTTTCAGATGAATACATTGGCATTCGCACTGTTTTTCCTGCGGACAGACGCGTCCGCAAACAGCCGGCAAAGCCGAGGATTCTTTCAACGTTTTAGCCGCTTCAATGATTTGATTACGCTCTATGTTTTTGATAAAACGGGGAATATCTATCCCGACCGGACAACCATTTCTGCACGAAGGCCGGGGACAATCAAGGCATCGCTGCGCTTCCGTCATGGCTTGCTGAAGAGTAAGCCCGCAATTCACCTCATCATAACTGCGACTGCGCAATAACGGGTCAATTTCCGTCATTCTGACACGGGGTATCGCCATGCGTTCCTTATTTTTTATATTTTTACGCAGTTCTTCCCGCCAACTCTCATTCCGAAGTTCATCCGCAAATTCTTTGCCCGTTTCCATAAACCGTTATTATTCAAATTCTTTATAAGCGTTCAGTCGCATCATCATTTCGTCAAAATCTACTTGATGAGCATCAAATTCCGGTCCGTCCACACACACGAACTTCGTCTGCCCGCCAACAGTCACCCTGCACGCTCCGCACATACCTGTACCATCCACCATAATTGTATTTAGAGATGCAACCGTGGGTACGCCGTATTTCTGCGTCAGCAAGGAAACAAATTTCATCATCACGGCCGGCCCGATAGTTACGCACATATCTATTTTTTCGCGCCTGATAATTTCCTCTACTCCATTGGTTACAAGTCCTTTTACGCCATAAGACCCATCGTCGGTCATGATGACTACTTCGTCGGAAAACGCCTGCATTTCTTTCTCAAGGATAATCAGTTCTTTTGTGCGTGCGGCAAGTACAGTAATCACCTTATTTCCCGCTTTTTTCATTACTTCGGCAATTGGAAGCATGGGAGCCGTCCCGACGCCCCCACAAGCGCAAACAACCGTTCCAAAATGCTCAATATGCGTTGCTTTCCCCAACGGGCCTACCAGATCCGTGATAAAATCGCCTTCATTTAAAGCGCATATTTTCCGCGATGACTTGCCTACTTGTTGTATTATCAGCGTGATAGTTCCCTTCTGAATATCCGCCTGCGCAATAGTCAAAGGGATTCGTTCGCCATATTTCCCGACCCTTACAATGACGAAATGACCGGCTTTTCTGGATTTGGCGACCATCGGCGCTTCAACTTCCAATTGAACCACATTGGCGGAGAGCACTTCTTTTTTGACGATTTTATTCATGTTTCTGTTTACGAATACTTTCTATTCAAACAATCCTTCATCGCGAATTAGCATCAGGATAGCAGAATGAGGCACAATCATATAGGTTTCATCATTAAATTTGATTTCGTATGTCGCATTCTGGAGGTAAACCGCCAGATCGCCTTCACGAGCTTGCAACGGAAGATACTGAACATCATCGTCTTTCTTCTTTTTCCACACTTCCGATTCGTCCAATAGCGACGGCAATGGATAACCCGGCCCTGTCTTTATAACATAGCCGCTCTGGATTTTTTCGTTTCGTTCTACGGTTGGAGGAAGGTATAAACCTGATTTTGTCTGGCCTTGTGGATGCTTCGGCTTCACAAGCACTTTATCGCCTACCATCCGGAATTTATCTATATCTTTTTGATCTATGGATAGTTGCATTTACTTACAGTTTTATTTTGTAAATGTCACATTACGAAACAGAATTTTCCCTCCTTCGCTTTGCAAACCGATGTAACCTTCTTTTACTTTGTTGGTTCCGTTATTCTGAAGTTCATCGTTGATGAATACCGTGATTTGGCCGTCTTTGATGCGAATTTCGGCCTTATTCCATTCTCCCACAGGCTTTTCATTCGACGGAGCGCGTTTCCTGACAACGGGAAACTTGGGACGGTCTTCGCCTTCGGCTTGCTTGTATTCGGCTAAGTCTGAGCCACCAAGCAATACAAAATCACCGGCATCACCAGCATGAAGCTGACATTCAATGCCATTCGGGAACGGATTCTTAGGCTCCGCAATCAACAGGAAAATACCGCTATTCGTCGCTTCACCTACCCATTGCCATTCCACATGGAGTGTACCGTCTCCATATTTTTCCTTCGTAAACATATACCCAAATGGCTTACCCTGAATGGCAACAACGTCACCTTCTACCGAAAAGACCTGGTCGGCAGGAACAGCATCACCTTCGACTACAAAATTCCAGTTGGACAAGTCTTTTCCATTAAACAAACGCTCTGTGCCCGACTTCTGTGAACAACCACAACCGAAACACAAAACCATGATTCCTAAAAACAGATACTTTTTCATAATATTTTTATTTATAAATAATTAATTCAAATTACGATAGCGAATGCGTTTAGGTTCTTCATAGCCCGCCTGTTTCCGTTTGTATTCTTCATAATCGGAATATGAACCTTCGTAACAGACGACTTCCGAATTGCCTTCAAATGAAAGGATATGCGTACAAATACGGTCGAGAAACCACCGGTCGTGGGAAATAACAACGGCGCATCCGGCAAAATTCTCAAGTCCTTCTTCCAATGCACGCAATGTATTCACGTCAATATCGTTTGTCGGTTCGTCGAGCAGCAAGACGTTGGCCTCCGATTTGAGCGTGATGGCCAAATGCAGGCGGTTACGTTCACCACCGGACAGTACGCCGCACAGTTTTTCCTGGTCGGCGCCCGCAAAATTAAATCGCGACAGATAAGCCCGTGCATTAATCTCTCTGCCACCAACGCGGACAAATTCATTTCCACCGGAAACCACTTGATATACCGTTTTTTTCGGATCAATATCTTTATGGGTCTGGTCAGCATATCCGATTTTGACAGTCTCGCCTACTTCAAAAGTCCCTTTATCAATACTTTCCATCCCCATGATCATCTTAAACAGCGTTGTCTTACCGGCGCCGTTCGGCCCAATAACGCCTACGATGCCATTAGGTGGAAGCATGAAATTCAGGTTATCAAATAATAGCTTTTGTCCAAAAGCTTTGGCTACCTGCTTGGCTTCTATTACTTTATTGCCTAATCGAGGGCCATTGGGAATAAAGATTTCAAGTTTCGTTTCGCGCTCTTTCTGGTCTTCGTTCATCAGCGCTTCGTAGGAGTTTAGACGAGCTTTTCCCTTGGCTTGCCGCGCTTTAGGAGCCATGCGAATCCATTCCAGTTCGCGTTCAAGCGTCTTGCGTCGCTTGCTGGCCTGTTTTTCTTCTTGTGCCATGCGTTGTGTCTTCTGGTCAAGCCACGACGAATAATTGCCCTTCCATGGGATTCCTTCACCCCGATCAAGTTCCAGAATCCAACCGGCCACATGATCAAGAAAATAGCGGTCATGCGTGATACAGATCACCGTTCCGGCATATTGTTGAAGATGTTGTTCGAGCCAGTCAATTGACTCGGCGTCAAGGTGATTAGTTGGCTCATCAAGCAATAAAACATCCGGCTGTTTAAGCAACAGACGACATAATGCTACGCGACGGCGCTCCCCACCGGACAGCGTATCAACTATCTGATCCTCAGGCGGACAACGAAGTGCATCCATCGCTCGTTCCAAGCGACTGTCAAGATTCCATGCATCTATCGCATCAATTTTATCCTGTAATTCAGCCTGGTGATTCATCAATGCTTCCATTTTGTCCGGATTTTCAAGCACTTCCGGATCACCGAATCGTTCATTGACTGTTTCAAATTCTTTCAACAAATCCACAGTTTCCTGAACGCCTTCCTGCACAATCTCCCGAACTGTTTTTCCGGCTTCCAATTGCGGATCCTGTTCAAGATAACCTACACTATATCCGGGTGAAAAGACGACTTCACCTTGGAAATCCCGATCTATGCCTGCAATGATTTTCAGCAAGGTGGACTTTCCGGAACCGTTCAAACCAATAATGCCGATTTTAGCTCCGTAAAAAAAGGACAGGTAAATATTTTTTAAAACCTGCTTTTGGGGTGGGAAGATTTTGCTTACGCCCACCATGGAAAAAATGATTTTTTTGTCGTCAGCCATGATTTTCCAATGGATACTGTTTTGTATTTATTCGTTCACTTCCTGTATGATTTCCATTCCTTTCCGGATGGCCATCTCATTGACCGGAAGCGTGTTCCAGTGGCGTTCGGGAAGCGTCTTTTTCAAACCGGCAAGGACGCTGTCCAACGTAACCATCGGTACAATTTTCAACAATCCGCCCAGCACAATCATGTTGAATATCTTTTGCATATCCTGTTCGGTCGCTGCGTCCATCGCGTCAATACGGTAAACCCGTATGTCTTTCCGCGAAACCGGCTTCTGAATCCCATATCCGTCGTAAATCAGGATCCCGCCTGTTTTCACTTTCGATTCAAATTTATCCATGGATGGCTGGTTGAGAATAACGGCAATGTCGTACTCGTTCAATACGGGCGAACTGATGCGTTCGTCACTCAAAATCACGGTGACATTGGCCGTTCCTCCACGCTGTTCCGGTCCGTAGGACGGCATCCAGGTTACTTCTTTCCCTTCCATCAGCCCGGAATAGGCCAGGATCTTACCCATGGAGAGTACACCCTGTCCCCCGAATCCGGCGATAATGATTTCTTGTTTCATATATTTATCATATATAGTTATCAATTATTTTTCAAGTCGCCCAGCGGATAGTGCGGAAACATGTTTTCTTCCATCCACTGGTTGGCTTTTTCGGGCGTCGTTTTCCATCCGGACGAACATGTTGAAACAAATTCAACGATAGACAGTCCCTTGCCGTCCATGGAATTTTGAAACGCTCGCATGAGCGCTTTTTTCGCTTTCCTGACAGCAGCTGCTGTATGGACGCTTTGACGTGTGACATAGCACGTCCCCTCCAATTGCGCCAGCAAGTCCGAAATTTTCAGCGGATAGCCGTTGAGAGCCGCGTCACGTCCGTAGGGACACGTGGATGTGGCCATCCCAAGCAGCGTGGTAGGCGCCATCTGGCCACCCGTCATCCCGTAGATAGCATTGTTAACAAAGACAATCACAATGTTTTCGCCACGATTGGCGGCATGAATGGTTTCCGCCGTTCCAATGGCGGCCAGATCGCCATCACCCTGATAGGTAAAGACCATTTTATCTGGATTGAGACGCTTTATGGCCGTTGCAATCGCCGGCGCTCGGCCATGCGCAGCCTCTAACCAGTCTATATCCAGATAGTTATATGCAAATACAGCGCATCCTACCGGCGAAATGCCGATGGTTTTATCTTCCATCTGCATGTCTTCCACGACTTCGGCAATCAGTTTGTGAATAACGCCATGACTGCATCCGGGGCAATAATGCATCGGATTGTCGTTCATCAGTTCAGGACGACTGTAAACCAGATTTTCCGGTTTAATTATTTCGTTTTGTTCCATTTATTTCTGATTTTTATTCTTATCCAAAATATCTTGCTATATATTGTACGACCCGCAGGACGACAGCAAGCCCTCCGCAGATGTAAAAAGGCAACCGTCCGTTTACGGCAAAAAAACATATCACTGCTGCAATTGCCAGTAACATAAACAGCAACGTTAGCAATTCATCCCATCTGCTACCTCGCTTCATGTCAATTTCTCCTTCACTGCCTGAACTATTTCATCGGGCGTAAAGACAATGCCTCCCAACCGTCCAAAATGTTCCGTTTTAACTTTTCCATTGACTGCCAAACGAATATCTTCTACCATCTGGCCGGCATTCAGTTCAACTGACAGAATACCTTTCACCTTGTCGGCATAAGCCTGTAGCGCTTTTGTCGGGAATGGCCATAGCGTGATGGGACGAAGCAAACCGAGCTTGAGGTTTGCCCGACGTCCTGTTTCTATGGCTTTCTGGCATATACGCGCTGATGATCCAAACGCAACAAGCAGGTATTCAGCATCATCGCACATAAATTCTTCGTATCGCACCTCGTTTTCTTCAATCTGGCGATATTTCTGCTGGAAACGCAGATTTTTTTCTTCCATGATCACCGGATCAAGCTCTAACGAAGTGATTATATTGCTCTTGCGGCATTTAGGTTTGCCTTGAGCCGCCCAAGGCGATTCTTCCAGGATTTCGTCCGTCGTCTTACGCGGGCGGAAAGGCGGAAGTATCACCTTCTCCATCAGTTGCCCTATCATACCATCTGACAGGATGATAGCAGGATTCAAATATTTGAATGCCAGATCAAAACCCAGTGCAACAAAATCGGCCATTTCCTGTACGGACGAAGGCGCCAGTGTAATCAGGCGGTAATCGCCATGCCCGCCGCCCTTCACAGTTTGAAAATAGTCGGCCTGGCTCGGCTGTATAGTGCCCAGTCCCGGCCCGCCGCGCATGACGTTTACTATCAGGCAAGGCAAATCAGCGCCCGCAAGATAGGAAATACCTTCCTGCTTCAGGCTGATGCCCGGGCTGGACGACGACGTCATAACCCGTTTGCCTGTTCCGGCGCCACCATAGACCATATTGATGGCCGCTATTTCACTTTCGGCCTGAAGGACTACCATTCCCGTCGTTTCCCACGGGCGCTCGGCCATCAATGTCTCCAATATTTCTGATTGAGGGGTAATGGGATAACCGAAATACCCGTCCACCCCATAACGAATCGCTGCGTATGCAATCGCTTCGTTTCCTTTCAAAAGTTTTATCTCTTCCATAATCTTTCTTTCTGATACTTAATGGATTGTGTCTATTCAACCTTCATTTTATAGATGGTAAGGCAGCCTTCGGGACATACCAACCCGCAACTGGCGCACCCGATACATGCTTCCGGCTGTTTCATATACACAAAATGATATCCCCGCGGATTGACTTCCCTCGGTTGTTTATCTAATACGTCTAACGGACAGGCTACTACACATAATCTGCATCCCTTGCAGCGTTCTGTATTGATGACCACCGTTCCTCTAAATTTTGCCATCGTTTGATACAATTTTTCGTATGAAGCCGCAAAGGTACAAAAAAATAGCACACGACCATACAGGATTTTGTTTTTTTGCATATTGACAAAGCCCTCATAAAAAATAATCAGCCTGTTACATTTTTTATAAAAATGGATGGCAATTTCACCTGCAACCTTTTTTCTTCATAGAAATGAGCGCATTCAGCACTGCAAACATAGTTTATTCTCTTTAATTAACAGTGTCAGATTTGCAAAATGTCAGCAAGCGTTGTAATTTTGCGGCATTTTGCAAATATTAATTTCAAATTATAGACAGAACATGAATACAAGTATCTTTTGGTTTATTCCGAGCGCGTCGGTATTGGCGCTGCTCTTTGCCTGGTTCTTTTTCAGGCAAGTAATGAAAGAAAATGAAGGAACGGACACAATGAAGCAGATTGCCAAGTATGTACGCGAGGGAGCGATGGCTTACCTCTTGCAACAATACAAAGTGGTCGGCATTGTGTTCGCCGTCCTCTGTGCGTTTTTCGCCGTATTAGCTTACGGTTTTGGCGTACAAAACGGTTGGGTGCCTTTTGCATTCCTGACCGGCGGTTTCTTCTCCGGTCTTGCCGGGTTTATCGGCATGAAGACGGCTACGTATGCTTCGGCACGCACGGCCAATGCCGCCCGTCGCTCGTTGGACAGCGGCCTGAAAGTGGCTTTCCGGGCAGGCGCCGTAATGGGGCTGACAGTCGTCGGACTGGGGCTGCTCGACATCTCGCTGTGGTTCATCGTGCTGAACTCGGTATATCCGGCAAATGAGACGCAAAACTTAGTGATGATCACCACAACCATGCTGACCTTTGGGATGGGCGCTTCGACGCAGGCGCTGTTTGCCCGCGTAGGAGGCGGCATCTACACGAAAGCGGCCGACGTGGGCGCCGACCTGGTAGGCAAAGTGGAAGCCGGCATTCCGGAAGATGACCCGCGCAACCCGGCGACGATTGCCGATAACGTGGGTGATAACGTAGGCGATGTAGCCGGCATGGGCGCCGACCTCTACGAATCCTACTGCGGCTCAATACTCGCAACCGCAGCGTTGGGCGCTTCAGCCTTCTTCACCAAAGGCGATATGCAACTGAAGGCGGTATTCGCACCGATGCTGATTGCCGCAACAGGTATTGTCCTTTCCATACTGGGCATTTTCTTCGTCCGCACGAAAGAAGGCGCTAACATGAAGCAACTGCTCGGCGCACTGGGCAAAGGCGTCAACGGCAGTTCCATACTGATTGCCGTTGCTACCTTTGGTATCCTCTACACACTGGGCATTCCCAATTGGCAATGGCTCTCGTGTTCCGTTATCAGCGGACTGCTGGCCGGCGTGATTATCGGGCAGGCTACGGAATACTACACTTCCCATTCCTATAAACCGACCCAGCAGATTTCCGAAAGCGGACAGACAGGGCCGGCAACGGTGATTATCTCCGGCATCGGACTGGGGATGCTTTCAACCGCCATTCCGGTAATTACTATCGGCGTGGCAATCATCCTCGCTTACCTGTGCGCCATAGGATTTGACGTTACAAATATGCTGACGGCCGAAAACCTGAGCCTCGGACTGTACGGGATAGGCATTGCCGCCGTCGGTATGCTTTCGACGCTGGGCATCACATTAGCGACTGATGCTTACGGCCCGATTGCCGATAACGCCGGCGGAAACGCCGAAATGAGCAAATTAGAGCCGGAAGTGCGTAAACGTACCGATGCGCTCGACGCGCTCGGTAATACTACCGCCGCAACCGGCAAGGGTTTTGCCATCGGGTCGGCGGCGCTGACAGCACTGGCTCTGCTCGCTTCCTATATCGAAGAAGTGAAAATCGGTCTCCAGCACATCGGACAAAACGTAATTACCTTTGCCAACGGCGATACGGTCGAAGTGGCTAAGGCAACCATCATTGACTTCATGAATTACTACCAGATCAACCTGATGAATCCAAAAGTCCTGGTCGGCGTATTCATCGGTTCGATGATGTCGTTTCTGTTCTGCGGCCTGACGATGAATGCCGTAGGCCGTGCAGCGCAAAGCATGGTCAATGAAGTGCGCCGCCAGTTCCGCGAGATCAAGGGTATCCTGACCGGCGAAGCGACGCCCGACTACGCCAAGTGTGTGGCCATCTCGACCAAAGGCGCACAACGCGAAATGCTGCTGCCTTCGATCCTCGCCATCCTCGCACCGATCGTGACAGGACTTATCTTTGGCGTGGCCGGTGTGATGGGACTGCTGGTTGGCGGACTTGGCGCAGGTTTTGTCCTTGCCGTCTTTATGGCTAATGCCGGAGGCGCATGGGATAATGCGAAGAAATATGTCGAAGAAGGCAATTTCGGCGGTAAAGGCTCGGAAGTGCACAAGGCAACTGTAGTGGGCGACACCGTAGGCGATCCCTTTAAAGATACCTCCGGCCCAAGCCTGAATATCTTAGTCAAACTGATGAGCATGGTCTCCATCGTTATGGCAGGGCTGACCGTCGCATGGAGTCTGTTATGACGAAGTATCTACATATTATATAATGTATAAGTCAAAGGGTGACGGAATGATTTCGTCGCCCTTTGCTTTTTCTTTTTCAGCCTGTATTATTGATATTGTCCAAAAATTATTTGCTCAATTCAAAATAAAGCAGTAATTTTGCTGCAGAATAAATACATTGGTAGTCATTTTAAATACAACAGTATGGCGACAACAGCATTAGTGCAGGCAAGAATAGAGCCTGCCATCAAACAAAAGGCGGAAAACTATTTCCATTCATTCGGGATGGACACAGCCACGGCGATACGAATTTTCTTTGCGAAAGTGGCTGAAACCGGCTGCATACCGTTTACAATAGGCGTAGATGCCGAAGATGCGTATGATGCTGCGACAGGTGCGAAAGCTTACGAGGAACACCTTGCAAGCGGTAAAAAAGCACGTCCCATTTCAGAACTGTACAAAAAATATGATATTTAATGAGTTATAGCATTTTTTATTCGGACAAATTCGAGAAATCGCTTGATAAAATAGATTTTGCGCATGCTCAACAAATATTGAAGTATTTAAAGAAACACGTTGACGGCTCTGAAAATCCCCGCGCTTTTGGCAAATCATTAGTCGGCAACTATAAAGGGCTATGGCGTTACAGAGTAGGCGATTACCGAATCATCTGCGATATTCAGGATGAAGAATGTATCGTCCTTGCCCTCGAAACCGCGCACCGAAAAGATATTTACAGATAGCCAGATTACGTTAATTCCGTCAGTTCACTGTCGATTTTACTTTAATTTTTGTCGCAATAGGCTCACATTCACAGTTGTATTAATGGATCGGGGCACTAAATGACGGCGACAATGTGATAGCATTAGGGCATTTGTTTGTAAAGCAGTTTTTCCATACGACATATTTATTTGTTGCCAAAGTTGCAGTTCAGTCTTTTGTCCGGTACTAAGGATTTCGTTATCCGCAAAATTTTTCGACTGTTTTTCACGTGCAACAGGTTTATGCCCGAAATCGTTTTAAAAAGACGGTTTAATTAATCGTTTATCCTATTTCCTCAGCAATACCTTAAACCACGTGCCGTTAGAGTACAATTCAGGTCGTCGCAGATGATTTTCATTCATCAGATTGAAGATGCGTTTCATCCCTTCGCCAAGTTCGCGCATCAGTTTGTTTTCGCGCAAAATCCTTGCAACGAGAGGATTGCGTGATTCGTGAGCGCCTTCAAGATCGTACAGGTTTTTGATGGTAAGCGTCGAAAGCAACGCGCCCGGACTTTTTATTTCAAGATAATCGTTGAAAATATAAATCTCGATACCGTTCTGTATGGAATAATCCCTGTGTGCAATCGCGTTGAGAAGCGCTTCCCTGCAAGCATCTTCGGGATAGATGTACTTCTGCTCAAACCGTGCATCGGCGCTGAACTCGGTTTTGGTGGCAATGTACGGACGCAAGCCGTCCCACGACTTAAAGCACAAGTCAAAAATATTCCCCGAAATACTCTCGTCGCTGATCACATTATATTCGTCGCCCGATTTCAGTTCGTCGCCCTGCACTTTCAGAAAACGTATCTGACACTTGGAATGCCAGCGGGCAATCTCGTTCGACTTGGCAAACAGCAGTAAAGCAGCCATTTTCAAACGCAGTCCGCCATTTCCATAAACGGCAAGTCCGGTTTGCTGCAAAAACATTTCAGCACTCAAACCCTTGATATACGAATCCGCTACACCTTGCAAAAGCGTTAAGTCCAAATCAGTTACGTAAGCGCCGTCCACAAACTGGCTGTCGTATTCGCGCGAACGGATTTCCTGCCGTTCAAAATTTATCTGATTGACGGATGCAGGCAAAGTCGCACGGTCTTTGCGCCTGACACATCTGCCATCGGGAAGTTGATAGATTTGTGTTGTGCCCTTGTTTACCGAAAAATAAAGCACAACAAATTGATTTACAGTTATTTTTGTTGCAGACGTTAAAGGCAACTCCTGTTTTTCGTAAACGTGTGTCTTGACTGCATTGAGCATTTTTTGAACTTCAATTTCGTTGTGAGGAACGCCCGTAATAGCGCCATCGTCCTCAACGCCGATAAGAAGTTCGCCGCCGTCGGCATTGGCAAAAGCCACCAGCGCCTCGCCGATATCCTCGCATATTTTCTTGGTCAGGCGCGGCTTTTTATTGCCGGGCTTGCCTTCATACGCCGACTTGAACTCGCGAAAGTGACTCTCGCCGAGTTCAATAGTATTGGCTACCCTTTTCTGTAACAGCAGTATATCATCCATTTTACGATTATTATTTCGGGACAAAGGTATTGGTTTATTTTCTGATTTCAAAATTTTTATCGGTCTGACTTTTC
>JAISUI010000079.1 GCA_031272155.1 Tannerella sp.
TATGCCGGTTTCGGGAACAATGAATCCTTCTTCCGTAAATGCTAAAGAGGTGGCGTCGGTCAGGTAGCCGCCCGAATAGTCGAGATATTCTGTGCCATCGGAATATATTGAATACATCGGCTCTCCATTCGGCCCTTCGCCTTCTTTCTTCAACGTAAAGATGTAGTCGTGCGTCTCATGATGCTTGTTCACAACAGGGTCTTCAAACAACAGATATTGGCAAAATATTTTGTCCTCCAATCCCAAGTAAGTGATTTGCTTTTCATATCCAGGGATGTATGAATGCTCACTCAAGCCATCTTCATACAGATACTCGTTCGGATTGGAAGCGCGTTTGATTCGGATTTTGCCTTCAAATCTGCTCATATCCGCATAATACTGCGCCCAGGCTCCTGCGGAGCAGGCGCACAATAATAATACAATGAAAAATACTTTTACTTTGCTCATAATATATTTGTTTTAAAATGAATAATTTCAAAATTAAGACAGAAGATAAAAGACAAAAGAAGATAGAAAAGACCGCGATACAGGAAGTTGTTGTTCCCGTCTAACTGCTTATCTATCCTGCCTTTTATCCCGTCAGGGTGAATATATGTAATTAATTGAAAATCAGACGCGGGGGGGGGGTAAATGCTTAAAAACCATACGATTAACCGCACAGACAGCAGCGCTGCCTGCGGCAAAACCTGAGTTGGCTATATGTATCGTTTTCGAGTGCATATCGTTATTATAAACTTATCCGGTGCAAATGTATGAGTTTTTTTGATACGGAGGTGTTTTTTGCCGAAAAAATATCTATCTTTGTCGCACAATTTAAAAGAAACTGCTATGGTCAGACAAGTATTTATACCGACAGAAGGCAACAATTCTATTCCGTTTACAATACCCAGAGAATGGTATGGAAAACAGGTTGAGTTTATTGCTTTCCCAGTGGTTCAGGAAGAAGTATCGGATACTGATTTCTGGAACAGCCTTTCATTAGAGGCAAAGCAAGACATCGAACTTGGCATTTCCGAGATAGCAAACGGCGAAAGTATTGAATACGAGCAACTGATGGCTCAATATAGATAATGAGAACGGTCATACTTTCAAAACGGGCGGCGTGGAAGTTGGAAAAACTGCTTTCGTATCTTGAAACCGCATGGTCGGAAAAAGTTAGGCTGAATTTCATTGACAAATTCGACAAATCGGTAAAATTCGTAGCGCAATACCCCGAAGCGACCGAAAAATCTGCCGTTAAAGCCGGATTGCATCGCTGTGTGGTAACCAAACAGACAACTTTCTACTATCTGTTCAATGAAACCAAAATACAGATAGTAACGATTTTTGATACGAGAATGGACCCTGCAAGACTGATAGAAGAAACGAATATCATCCTTAACCGCCGCATATAAGCGATTGTCCGCATCCATCTGTAACATAATTCGGTAAAAAAACGTCACTCATATACCGTTTTAAGACCTTCTACACTACGCTACATGCTTCCGGCAAAACCTGAATTGGCTATATGTATCGTTTTCGAGTGCATATCGTTATTATAAACTTATCCGGTGCAAATGTATGAGTTTTTTTGATACGAGCGTGTTTTTTGCTGAAAATTTTTGAGAATGAAGCGAAAAAGCATTATTATCTAAAAAAGATCGGCAGGACTGCCACGCGAATGTGACGAATCCTGCCAATCTTATTGAATCTTGCGGAAATCGCAGGGCTGGACTTACCTGACAACTACCTTTGCCGCCGCTTCACCTACCTTTACGACATACACTCCCTGCGGCAACGGAACGACCGTTTGGCCTTCGCCCAGCGCCTGCCGGCGCACAAGGCTGCCCAGGAGCGTATAAACGCTTATCTGTGTCGCTGTCGGAACATTGACAAAGATACTGCCGCCATACGACCAGACCGATACGTTCCGCACCACTTCATTCGCCGTCGCACCATGTTCACCCTTGGTATCAACATGCTCGAAATAGCGTGAATTTTGATGCTTGGTCTGCTTAATGGTCAGTGCATTGTTGGCATGCACGGGGTCGCCCACAGGCACCCCCTTGACCATAATGTCGGGATTTGAAAAGTAGGGGATCTCATACGTGGACTGTCCGTCTGCATATTCCGATACGGATGCGTAGGACATAACCGTGCGAAACCATTTTCCTTCTTCGTCCACACCCCGGTGGCCGGACGAATAGGAAAACACGCCCGGGCCGGGACAGGTCTTTTGTTGCCAGCTATGACCGCATCCGAGGTTATGACCCAGTTCATGCACATAGCCTGTCCATAGTCCGGATGCGATTTGTACGACCGAATAGGGCATATTCAGAAACGCCCGTCCGCCCGAACCGTCTGTGAACCCTTTAGTGATCAACTGCACCATATCGGCGCCATATTGACGGCGCAGTGCACGGACTTCACCATTTTCATCCAGAGCCAGGAGTGCATTCAGGTCAATGTGCGAATCGCCCGTTTCCCTGTAGTTAGTTTCCTGCTTGTGTACCATGTTCAGCGTAAGAAAGGTCTGCGAATTTTCCAGGATCAAATTAGCCTTCTGGAAGATGATATTGATGGTATTGTCAATCTGGCTGTCCTTCTGTTTTGCCGCAGCAGTATAAAGGACCATCACATCAATCTCTACCGGATCGTCCAATTCGTCCGTGTCGCCAGCCCGCATTTCGGCCGTTGCATCGCGCATACTCGCATAGCTCTCCCTTACAGGAGCCGGCTCGGCGAGGTGGGGTTTTTCCTTCCTCTGCGCTTCCAAGAGCGAATAGCGCGAAAGGATGGTTTCACCTTTGCTGACAACAGCGCTATAATGCTCATCCTTTTCCGGAATATCGGCAGCGATCGTAATCCCTGCATCCGAAACAGCGATAAAGCAGGCGGCAAAGTCGTAGTCAGGCAATACGGCCGTAATGCCAAGTACGCCGTCGCAATCCTTTGCAACCCTGCGGATGGTGGCGCTGTACTGCCGTCCCTCGAAGAAGTCGAGTTTCAGCGTTGCGCCCCTGTCGGCCGCCGTCAGTTGCTCCAGCCGCGGATTCCAGTCGAACGCGCGGGCTTCAAGAGCGCCTTCGGGCTTGACTACCGTTCGGGCTGACCTGAGCGCCGCTGCGCTCCCGTTCCTGTTGATGTTAATCACATCCTGCGCCATGATGGAACTGATGCACATCAGTCCCAGCAGCGCCATTCCCATTCTTGTTTTGTTCATCATCATTTGCATTTTCATTGTTTTATTACACGTCAATATTTATTACACTCTATCTATACCCGTGATTGTATTACACGTTAATCACCGGTATTTGTGTGCAAAGATAGAGATAGTTTTTATATATGCAAGCGGAAGGGGGTGTATTTTTGGGATTTATTGTATTAAATAATTGAATTTAACTATTCACCCCCGTTTGATAAAGAAAGGCAGTGCGGCGTTTTTGCGCCGCACTGCCTTAAGAAAGAATTACAAACAAATGTGTATCAGTTTTATTGATACGGGTCGAACGTACCGTTATCCCAGAGGGCGGTTTGTTCGATGATTGGGTTTTTACGGATATGCAGGTCGTAGTCAATCCGGTAAAAATACTGTCGTTCTGTGACGGAGAACGGGCTGGCGTCCAATGCCCAGATTTGATTGTCGAACAGTTTGAAATAGTCGTCGGGCGATTTCATAATGTCCAGGGCTGCGAAGGCTGCCGGGTCAAGCGGGCCTTTGAGCTGCCCCTTGATGGTATGGCGCACCGTTCCGTTCACCCTGTAGCCGGCGATGGGGTCGGTGAAGAGCCTCCAGCGGCGGAGGTCCCAGAAGCGGAAGCCTTCCATGGCGAGTTCTATGCGTCGCTCTTTGATAATGGCCAGCATGAGTTCTTCGCCGGAGGGGGATCCGATGCCGTAGTTATTGCTTCCCTGCGGGATGCCTGCACGCCGGCGGATCTGATAGAGGATGTCGCGGGCTTCGCTTTCGCGATTGGTTTTGGCAGCACATTCGGCTAAGTTGAGCAATGCTTCGGCATAGCGCATGAGGGGATAGTCCATGCCACAGTGATTGCCTCCGGCTATGGTGTTATTGATCTTGTTGTCAGCCATTTTGACCCACTGCGACCCGATGTGTTCCATGCGGGAGCAGTCGGCATAGGGAGCCTGGCCGCCAATAAAGATGTAATAATGTTTCATGCGTCCTTCTTCGTCGAGGTCGAGTTCATTGGGATTGTTTACATGGATAGGGTATTCATTGCCGTTGCATACCACCCAGGCATAGAACCGCGGTTCGCGACCGATCCAGTAGGGAACGTTGAAGGTTCCGAGCGACATGGCCGTGGAGCCGGCCTCCGGGATATGGAGGTCGGTATAGGGCGTGCCGTCGGCCTTGGCGAAAGCATTGACGAGTTCTAAGGTGGGGCCTCCCATCGTAGTGCCGGCGAACGACGTTCGCTGGGGATACTGGTAGCGTTTGACCCAAATCATTTCCGGATTGTCGGGATATTCGTTGTCTTCCGAAAACATGTCCTTATAGTTCTGCACGGCCTCTTCGGGGCTGGCAGGGTTGGGACGGAACAATCCGAAGCCCGCGGCGTTGAGTTCGTCTATAGCCCGTTTGCAGGCCGCGTAGGCTTCCTGCCATCGCTGTTCGGCCGACTTGGTGCCGGCAGGCGTCTGGCTGGCAAACTGGGGGCTGGCATAGTAAAGCAGTACGCGCGCCTTAAAGACCAGGGCGGCGGCGCGGTTGATGCGTCCGGCATTGGCGTCGTCGCGCTTGAATGGGAAGTCGTCGCCATAGTTAATGGCGTCGTCGAGGTCTTTAATGATTTGGGCGATACATACGGACGTTTTTTCGCGCGGGACGCTCAGTTCTTCGTCCAATCGCTGTTCGTTGAGGATCAGGGGGACGCCTCCGTAGGTGCGTACCATGATGAAATAGTACCACGCGCGGAGGAAGAGCATTTGCGCCTTGTAGTCGTTGAGGGTGGCTGTTGGGAGCTTGGCCTCGGGACATTTGTCGGCGTTGTCGAGGAAACGGTTAATGGCGCGTATTATCGCGTAGTGCCACTGTTCGGCCTGTCCTGCGCCGACATTGCTCGTTCCGCCTATACTGATGGGAACATTGTCGTAAGGAATGTCGTTGCTGTACTGGCCGTAGGTTTCCTCGGTGGCGCCATCCAGACTGCTGGTTCCCGGCAGGTAGTTGGCCATGACATTGTCCATATAGCCTTTGAGCAGTACGGGGTCCTGCCAGATATCGTCGGCCACCAGCGATTCGAGATTCTTCTTGTCCATCACGTCTTCACATGACATGAGCAGGCAGGAACAGAGGGTAATTATACCTAATTGAAATATTATCTTCTTCATTATCTTATCGTTTTAATGATTAAAAATTAAAATTGACGCCAAAGGTTAGCGTACGCATGAGCGGAAAGGCAAACAGACCCGATCCCGGTTTGGTAGAAGTGGGATTGGGGTTATTGTCGGTTTGCGCTAATTCCGGGTCATAGATTTTCAACGGGTTGTAGAGCAGCGCTACATTGTTGCATGTGACATAGATTTTTGCCAGCGAAATATTGGCTTTCGAGAGCAGGTTTTTGTTGATGTCATAGCCCAGTGTTACGTTTTTGAGTCGTATGAACGAGGCGTCGCGCACCCAGGTTGAGAGGTTCGTCGTCATAGTCAGCAGACCGCTGCCCTGCATGTTCAGGCCGCCCATGTTGGTAGGCGCGGGCATTTTGCCGTCCGGATTGCCTTCAAAGGAGAAGTGGTCTTCGCTCCAGAATTTCCAGTTACCTTCATACCAGTAGTAGCCTGCGGCATTGGAGGTAGATATAAAGGTTTGGTGTCCCAGCAGTCCATTGACGAACATTTCCAATGAGAATCCTTTCCATTTGCCGCCCAGTAGGAGGCCGAAGGAGTAGGGTGGGTTGTAGTGGTCAATGATCCATCGTTTGTCGGCGTCGTCGGAAGTGATAGCTCCGTCGGGCGTGTCGGAATAGATCTTATTGCCTTCTGCGTCTTCACCTACTACCGATCCGAGGTCGAGGATAAAGGAGGAACCGGGGCGCATGGCGTATTTGTTGCTCGACGTGATGTTGTAGTTGGAACCGCGGTTCACGTAGTAGCCTTCAGCCGGAACGACGTATTTGCCATTGACGGTATAGGTGCCGTCGCCGTTATTGGTCATCGTGCGGACGATGCCGTCGGTGATGAATCCTGCCTGGCGGTCCCAGTTCAGTCCTATTTTGGACAGGTGGGCTGCCACGCCCGTTTCCGCATATTCGATCAGTTTGTTGGCGGAATAGCCGAACGAACCCTTAGCATAGAGCGTCAGATCCCTGTTGATGTCCTTGTTGAAGCCCAGTTCGATGTCGCAGCCCCAGGAATCCACTTTCCCGTAGTTGGAATCGGCCAGTGACGCCCCGAAGGTGTCGGGGATATCGTTGGTGCGCGATCCGAGGATGTCATACGTATGGCGGAAGTAGTAGTCGAAGCTGAAAGTGAACATGTTGTTCAGGAATCCTGCGTCTAATCCGCCGTCGTAGCTGAGGGATTTTTCCCATGTGATAAGCGGGTTGGCCACGCGGCCTATTCCCACGCCGTAGGCCGAGGATGTGCCTCCGTAGTATTCGCCGCCTATGCCGACATTTGCCAGGTCCATGTATTGCCATGATCCTACTTCGTCGTTACCCGTCAGACCGATTGATCCACGCAACTTGAGGTTGCTGATGATGTCGCCGAGGCTGGAATCCCTGATAAACTTTTCTTCCGAGATTCTCCACGCGGCCGATCCGGCAGGGAAGAAGCCCCAGCGGTGCTTGCTGTCGAACTTGACGGAAGCGTCGCGGCGGAAAGAGAACTCTAACAGGTATCGGCTGTCGAAGCCGTAGTTGAGTCGTCCGATATACGACAGACGGGCGTCTTCCCATCCGCTGCCGGAGATGCCGAAGAAGTTTTTATCGGTAGGTCCGAAGTTGAAATACGGATGTCCTGCTATGTCATAATCCGACTTGCTGGCCGAGAAGTTTTCGCCCGATCCTTCGGCCTGTTCAAAGCCTATCATTGCGCTCACGTCATGTTTGCCGAAAGTATTGGCATAATTAATAAAGCCGTTCAACTGATAATTGGATCTGAGTTCGTGGGTTTCCGACAGCGAGGGTTTGCCTCCTACTTCTACCGACGATATGATTTCGTCGGTCAGGATATGGTTGTTCGTACCCTCTTTCCGCAGCTGGTAAACCAAGTATGGCTCGTTGTATGTTTTCACTAATTTCTGGCGGGTATAGTTATTGTAGAGCACTTTTGCGTTCAGTCCTTTTACCCAGGGTATATCATATTGGAGCGCTACCGTATATTCGGTGTTCCAGTACTGTTCCCTTTTCTGGGTTCCTTCGCCGTTGGCCAATGCCAAGGCATTGGTTCCTGTCATGTTGCTGCCCGTTCCGATATATTTACCGTCCACTGTGCCCGGAAACAGGGGCGATGAATTGACCAAGCTGTAAAACATACCTGCCAGACGCCGGTCGTTAGGGTCGCTGACGCTGGCATCCTGTCCGTAGATGGATCCGATACTCGGGCCTTTGTCGGTAGAACGGTCGGTATTGATTGATCCGGACAGTTTTAATCCTTTGGCGATCATAGCGTCAATGCTTCCGCGAACGGTGTATTTATCGTAGTTCAACGATTTGAACGCACCTGATTCATTATAGTAGGTAGCGCCTGCGAAATAGGTTACCTTCTCGTTGCCGCCGCTGATATTGACCGAATGGTTTGTTTGGACAGGCGTCACCAGCGCTTCGTCCAGCAAATTGTGCTGGTGTGCCGGATCCATGTAATAGTCTATCTCATCGTCCGTGAAAACGGCTGTGTTGATATAGCTGCCATCCGCTTTTTTCGTGGTAGGCCAGTAGTGGAATCCCCATTTCTCACTGTACGGGATGTTGTCGTCCGTGTTCGGATTGACATTGTATTCCCGTTCATAGTCGTTTGTAAAGGCGATATGTTCTGCGGCGGTTTCCAGTCGAGGTTTCACCGTAAAGTTGCTGACGCCCACCGATCCGTTGTATGAAACGACAGGTTTTCCTTCTTTTCCCCGTTTGGTCTGCACCAGGACGACGCCGTTGGCTGCACGCGAACCGTAGATGGAAGCCGCCGAAGCGTCTTTCAATACGGAAATATTTTCCACTTCGGAGGCGTCCAGCATGTCAAAGGCGCGGGAATCCCGCACGGCTCCGTCAATGACATAGAGGGGAACGGTGCTGTTCCATGTCCCTCTCGCGCGGATGGTCAGTTCGGAAGTATTACCCGGACGTCCGCCGCTGTTTTGCGCTACCGTTACGCCGCCTAATTTACCGGCCAAGGCATTTGTCAGGTTGCTCGTCGGGAAGTTTTGCAACTGGTCGCCGCTGATGGCTGCCACTGCACCTGTCAGGCTCGCTTTTTTCTGCGTACCGTAACCTACAACAACTACTTCCGTCAATGCCTGTGCATCTTCTTGCAGCGTGATGTACAGCTCTGTCCGGTTTCCGACTGTAATTTCCTGCGTCACATATCCCACAAAGGAAACCTGCAACACCGCATTCTCTCCGACGGTCAGCGCAAACTTCCCGTCCACATCCGTGATGCTTCCGTTGGTGGTGCCTTTTTCGACCACGTTGGCGCCAATGACCGTTTCACCTTTGGTGTCGGTCACCGTACCGTTCACACGCTTCTGCCCGAAAGCAGCAAGCGTTCCTGCACTCAGGATACATAACAGGCACAACAGCCTGCGAAAGGTATCCCACTTTCTACATAATTTCTTCTTGCTCATGTTCTAAAGTCTAAAAAAATAATTTATAAAAAACTTACTATATTTTTCCTTTGCGCAAATATAGGGCAGTTATTCCAGAAATCCAATTGTTTTTTTTTTTTTTGAAAAAATTTAAATATATTATTTTTGTTCAGTATGTTGAAAGATTTACCGAATCGCAGTTGTCATTATTTCAAATTGGGCGATTTCACCGGTGCGGCGTTGATGCCGGATTTGACGAGGCGTTCGCGATGGATTTCAAGACGTTTCTCAAATGCCGTGTAATCTTTTTTGTCCGGCTGTATCCACGCGATTTCCGCAAGCGTTGATAATCTCGGGAAAATTTTCCATTCCAAATCCGATTCGGCACCGCAAACTTCCGTCCACATATTTGCCTGAACGCCGAGAATGTGTTTCGCCTCGTCGGGAGAAAAACCGTCAGAGGGTTCATACGAATAAATTTTTTGATTCGTCATCGGACGATAACCGAGATAAGTGTGACCGTCTTTGACATTTTCAAATTGCGGACCATCTAAATAAAGATAATCCACCGGCGTAAAAACGACGTCGTGTCCCATTTTCGCCGCGGCAAGTCCGCCTTTGTTCGCCGCCATTTTGTGATACGAGCCGCGCCACGACATCACCGTTGCGTCGGGAGCCAATCCGCCGTCAAGAATGTCGTCCCAACCGATAAGCCGCCGCCCTTTGTCCGCAAGATATTTATCAAAATGCTTGATAAACCACGATTGTAACTCGTCATAACTGTTGAGATGATTGTCCTTCATCCGCTTTTGACAATCGGGACACGTTTTCCATTCGGTCTTGGAACATTCGTCGCCGCCGATGTGAATAAACGGAGAATCAAACGTTTCACAAATTTCATCTAAAACGCCTTCGAGAAAACGAAGCGTCGAATCTTTTCCGGGACAACACATTCCTGTCGGGTGCGATGGGTTGCACGCCAAAATTTCGGGATAAGAACGAACCGCCGCCCCATGATGCGCAGGCATTTCAATTTCAGGAACAATACGAATATGACGTTCACGGGCGTACTCGATAATTTCCTTCATCTCTTGCTGCGTGAAAAAACGCGACGGGGCTTTGGGATTTCCGTTTTCGCCGATGGAACCAATCTCAATGAGTTTCGGATAACGTTTGATTTCAATCCGCCACGCTTGGTCGTCGGACAAATGAAATTGAAGCGAATTGAGTTTATGCAACGCCATTCGGTCAATAACCCGTTTGATTTGTTCTTTGTCAAAAAAATGCCGCGATATATCGAGCAAAAATCCGCGCCATTGATAACGCGGCGAATCAATAATTTCGCTTGCGCCAATCGTTTTGTTATCCCAAAACAGTTGCCGAAGCGTTTGTCCCGCGTAAAACAAACCGCTTGCGTTGGACGACAAAACTTTGACACAACGCGGCAACGTGATAATTTTATAACCGCCTTCAGGAAATTTTTCATTAGCAACTAACGACGTAAAAGTGATACTTCCTTCGGGAAATTGCGGAGAAATTTGCTTGATGGGTTTCGGCAATTTCAACCAATCCGCGAAAAATTCGGCGGCGTTTTGGCTTTCAGGCGTTCCGTCGTGATAAACTTGCGTTTCTTGACGCAATGTAAATTGTCCTTCGAGAACCTTCACATTTGCCGGAAGCGGAATCACTTGCAATTCCGAAGTTTTCTCTTGCGGTTCTTCTGTTTTCTCTTTTGCCGATTCGTATTTCGCCAGCAGTTCTTTTGCTGCCGCAATCGGGTTTCCCCCGCAGGAGATCAGGAAAATAAAAACCGCTCCGGTTAATGCGCTGAATATCAGCTTGGTGCGAAGTGCAAATAGTCCTTTTTTCATAGATAATTTCATATTTTTATATTCGACAAAGATATGATATTTTTCACAAAAAAGCTGAGGCCGCCTCAAAAATAAAGGCCGCCTCAGCTAAAGTTCCATTTTATATACAGTTATCAATTCAACGGGTCGAAACTTCCGTTATCCCAGTTTTTGGTTTGCTGGAGTTTCGAGTTCCGCTCCAAATCGTCCCTGTGTACGGGATAGAAATAATATTTTTCGGCGAAATT
>JAISUI010000085.1 GCA_031272155.1 Tannerella sp.
ACAGGCGCCGTCAGCGGTATCCGCGCCCGCGGCGGCTACGAGATAGCAATGCAGTGGAAAGACGGCGCACTTGAAAAAGCCGTTATCGAAGCCAAATACGACGGCGTCTGCCGCCTGCGCACAAAAACGCCGGTGACGTTGCGCGGCGACAACCGCAAACAGAGAACCTCTCTCGAAGAGAGGCCCTCCAAAGACGCACCGCACGACTATCTCCTTGAATTTGAGGCGAAAGCCGGCGATAAATTTATTGTAACAGCGGCATTATGAGTAAAAAACGCTTTCCCTTCTGTCGCTTTCGACAGAAAGCGACAGAATTACGCCAGAAGCGATTCAATCACTTCCGGAAAATACCTGTATTCCAGCGCATGAACTTTTGCCGCCACATCTTCGGGCGTATCTTCGGGCGTAAGCGGACAGGATGCCTGAAAGATGATATCGCCTTCGTCATAGCGTTCATTGACATAATGGATGGTAATGCCCGATTCCTTTTCGCCGGAGGCTACGACAGCACGGTGGACGTGCATCCCATACATTCCCTTGCCGCCATACTTGGGCAGCAGCGCAGGGTGAATGTTGATGATACGCGACGGATAATTTCGCAGAACAATTTCCGGAATTTTTTTCATGAAGCCGGCTAAAATGATCCAGTCCACCGAAAATTCCGCCAGTTTTTCCAAAATCGGGCGTCCGTCTGCAAAATCTTCGTTCGAAAACGTAACGGAAGGGATTTTCAGACGGCTCATTCGGGCATGTACCCCGGCACAAGCATTGTTTGAAAGGACAACTGATACTTCAATGCTCTGGTTATCAGAAAAATATTTTGCAATATTTTCTGCATTTGTCCCTGAACCAGACGCAAAAATGGCCATTTTTTTCATACGGTTTTCTTTTTTTAATTGCACAAAAAAATCTAAAATGTGCATTTTCCGGCGTTTTTTTGCGCAAAAATTTGCTTTATCTGCCGAAAAATGCTTTCCTTTGCACCGCAAAAATAAAAACTATAATTGTAATTAATACTAATCTAAAATTAAAAAGTTATGTCTGAAATTGCATCGAGAGTAAAAGCTATCATTGTGGACAAGTTGAGCGTAGAAGAGTCAGAAGTCACTAATGAAGCGAGTTTTACAAATGATTTGGGAGCCGATTCACTGGATACGGTAGAGTTGATTATGGAATTTGAAAAAGAATTTGATATCACTATTGCTGACGACCAGGCTGAAAAGATTTCCACAGTAGGTGACGCGATTGCTTATATTGAAGCAAATGCAAAGAAGTGATTTATGGAATTGAAAAGAGTCGTGGTAACAGGCCTTGGAGCCATTACGCCGCTGGGGAATACTATGCCCGCTACATGGGAAAATCTTCTTCACGGGGTGAGTGGGGCGGGGCCTATTACTCTTTTTGATACAGCAAAATTCAAGACCCGTTTTGCCTGCGAAGTGAAAAATTTCGACGTGTTGCAATACATGGACCGGAAAGAGGCCCGTAAATGCGACCGTTATACGCATTTCGCATTAGTAGCGGCAGATGAGGCGGTAGCCGATTCGGGGATGGATCTGGAAAAGGTAAATAAAGACCGTGTCGGCGTAATATTTGCGGCGGGCATCGGCGGGATTTACACCTTCCAGGAAGAAGTGCGCGACTATAAAGATGAGGTAGGGCCGCGCTTCAATCCGTTTTTTATCCCCAAAATCATTGCTGACATTGCAGCCGGGCATATTTCCATGAAATATGGATTCCGGGGGCCGAATTTTGCAACGGTTTCGGCCTGCGCATCTTCGACCAATGCGATTGCCGACGCATTCAATTATATCCGTTTGGGAAAGGCTGATGCCATTCTGGCAGGTGGTTCCGAAGCGCCGATAGCAATTGTTGGCGTAGGCGGATTTAATGCCATGAATGCGCTTTCCACGCGCAACGAGTCGCCCGAAACAGCTTCCCGTCCTTTCAGCGCAAGCCGCGACGGGTTTGTGATAGGCGAAGGCAGCGCCTCGCTGGTGCTGGAAGAAATGGAACATGCCCTGGCGCGGGGCGCAAAGATTTATGCTGAAGTGGCCGGTTGCGGCATGTCGGCGGATGCTTACCACCTGACGGCCAGCCATCCGGAAGGATTGGGCGCCAAGTTGGTTATGCGCAACGCCTTGGAAGATGCCGGTATGAAACCCGATGAGATTGATTATATTAATGTACATGGGACATCCACGCCGGTGGGCGATATTTCGGAAGAAAGAGCTATCAAGGATGTGTTCGGCGAACATGCTTATAAATTGAATATCAGTTCGACCAAATCCATGACCGGTCATTTGTTGGGTGCAGCGGGCGCCGTCGAAGCAGCGGCTTCCATCCTTGCTATTTGCAACGGCATAGTGCCGCCGACTATCAACCATGCCGAAGGCGACAACGACCCTGAAATTGATTACCGGCTGAATTTCACATTTAATCAGGCACAAAAAAGGGATATGAGGGCTGCACTGTCTAATACGTTCGGTTTCGGAGGCCATAATGCAAGCCTGATAGTGAAGAAATTTGCAAAATAAAACGTTTTGTTTCGAGGATTTGATTTTATACGAAAACTTTTTATTTCCCGCCGGAAGGGATTGTATCCAATACTTTACCGGATATTAGGATTTTATCCGAATAACGTTCACTTGTTCGAACAAGCGTTTACGCATCGTTCTTCATCCGTCGTGACCACAGAGCGACAGAATCATAACGAACGGCTCGAATTTCTTGGCGACGCCATTATGGACGCCGTTGTGGCAGATATTATTTTTCGCAGTTTCCCCGACAGGAAAGAAGGTTTCATGACGAATACGCGCTCGAAAATCGTCCAGCGCGACAGTCTGCATTATCTTGCGATCCAGTTGGGCTTGGATAAACTGATCCTCACCTCGAAGATCAACTCACATAATAATTATGTCTATGGGAATGCGTTCGAGGCGCTGGTTGGCGCTGTGTTCCTTGATCAGGGGTATGAGCGTTGTTATGAGTTTGTAAAAAGGGTGCTTGACCGGTATCTCCCGTTGAATAAAGTTGTCCATAAAGAAGTAAATTTCAAATCGAGCCTGATTGAATGGAGCCAGAAAATCAAATTGGAGATTGTGTTTGACTTGATAGAGACTTATGTTGGCCAGGAGGGCAGTCCTGTTTTCCAGTCGCAGGTGACATTGGAGGGCAAACCGCTGGGTACCGGTATCGGGTATTCAAAAAAGGAGTCGCAGCAGGCCGCCGCCAAGATGGCTATTCGGAAAATACGCCGCGACAGGGATGTCCAGCGTTTTATCAATACCCTGAAATCAAAAAAATACACTTCCGGCCTGATCGGCGAACGGGCGTTCAGCGACCTGCCGCCGGAAGTGGACAGCCGAACGCCCAAGGCTAAAAGCCGGTGACGGACGTTTTTTTATCTCCCCTTATTTTTTTGCCGTAAGCTATCAAATTGCTTCTAAGAACCGAATCAGCGCCTCTCGATCGGCTTTGCTCATGGCGCGGAATTTCTCCTTGACGGGTTTGGCGTCGCCATTGTGCCAGAGGATGGCTTCTTCGTAGTTGCGGGCGCGCAGATCGTGGAGCATGTCCGAGTGTCCCGAAGTAACCGGAAGCAGTCCGCGTCCCCAGAGCGGCGTTGTACGACATACGCGGGCGCGCCCCGGTTCGTACATGTCGAGGTCGTGGCGCAGCAGGTCGGTATAGGGGAAAATCTTCTGATTCGAGAGCGACGGCATCGGCTTGTAATCGGCGCGTGTTGTCCACGACGGACGATGACAGGCCGTACAACCCGTTTCGTAGAAAAGGCTGCGTCCTTTTTGTACCGTTTCATCGTCGAGATTACGCGCCGCAGGGACGGCAATCCCGCGATGCCATACCATGAAGGCGTCGAAATCTTCCATCGTCATTTCCGGTTCCAGCGAACGCGACATCAACTGACTGAAAATATCACTCTCCGCCTGCCCCAACACTCTCTGCACATCGGCATCCTGCGACATCACGCGGGCATATTCTTCCGTGATATAATTATACGTGCGATCGGGGCGCGTCACGTTTGTGATGTTCCACAGCGCGTTGGCGCCCGGTCCGTTATCAAGTGTGGCGCGGGTGCAAAGATACGTGAACCGTCCCGGGTGCTTGCCGGGGTAGAATGGATTTAGCCCCGTTTCGTCTATATCAGCCCCAATGACGCCCTGGCAATAGCCGCGCGCCTGTTCTTCTTCATACTGTGCACGGAGGTCTTCGTCCGAGATGGCATCGAGCAGCCCTACGCCGTAAATCCCAATCGTCGCCTCGATGGATGCGGCATGTTTGCTCATGTCGAAATCCTTGAACAGGATAGCTTCCTGTGCGATGGTTATCTTTGGGTAGATCAGGGTGCCGGCATAGCTGTAGCCGTCGCTGTAGGGCGTGCCGTCTTCGTATTTATTGCCGTGCTCGTCGGTATATTCGTGCCACGTCAGTTTGATTCCCGACTCGTCAATGGACGGTTTGAAGGGCGCCACGGCGCGGGTTTGGGTCATACCTGTAAAATATTTCGACGCCAGCGCCAGTGTGGGCGACGTCGGGTCGTATATCATCAGCAGGTAGCAATTGCGGCTGTCGTCGGTGTTAAACTCCGTCACGCGCTTGCCGTGGCCGCCATACGTAGGGTGACAGGCAACGCACGATTTGCGGATATACGCCGGCCCAAGCCCTGCATATCCCAGCCCTTCCGAAGCCACAAAACTGCGGTCGGAGATGTGTTCGCCGCGCATAAATGATCGGTAAAGTTCCGCATCTTTCTCAATCGGCGGGACAGGCTGTTTGTACGCCTGCGATGTCGCATTGAACGTAGTCCCGTTCACTCCGCCGGCATACCATTCTTCGCTCAATTCTTTGCCGTCAACGGGCTGTTTGTCATCATCGTCCGTACAGGCCGCCACCGTCAGCAGTAATCCTGCTCCGATACAGTAAATACTATGTTTCAGTTTCATAATGAATTTTCATTTTTGACGCTGCAAAAGTATGAACATTTAACCTGGCCTGCAATCGCAATTTATAGCGATTTGGAAGGAGTGAAAATACCTATTTGTAGGTATGGCATGTTTGGTGACAAATCCTCTACATCACTTTGATTTTCTGCCCAATTCGCAAAATGCCGGTCGCTTTGATATTGTTGTTTGCGCAAAGACGGGCTACGGTAGTGTGATATTTTATTGCTATGTGTCCCAACGTATCGCCTTGTTTGACAACATGCCAGGTGGCGTCGGCAGTACTCACGGAACCGTCATCGGTTTCTTTCTTCACATCAATGACAGCGAACTTGCCGGAATTTCTGTGAAGATCCTTGAAAGCGTCTTTGAGCGTGGCAACCGTGATTGCACAATCCTGATTTACCGATCGTACCGAATCGGTCAGGGAATGGGAAAACAGCCATTCGTAGGTTTCATCTAAATAGAAAACGCGAGCCAGACGCGAATGATTGACATTTTTTAATTTGTCGAAACGCAACAGGGTGGTATCCCCGCAATTTTTCATGGCATTGACAACGTTTTGCGATTGAGTGACCGACACCGCCCTGTCGGCCGTACCGTGTATGATCCACAAGGGAACTTTCGTTAAACCGCACAACGACGACAGGGTGCTGCCGCCGCACAGCGCCATGGCCGCCGCCACTTTTTCGGGATAAGTGCCCGCGAAATCAAGCGTGCCGAACCCTCCCAAACTCATCCCGATAACGTACACACGATTCGTATCTATCGCATAGCGTTCCGTTGTCCAGTTGAGGATGTCTAAGAGTTTGGACGGTTTCCATGTACCGCCCGGATTTTGAGGCGCAAGGATATAGGCGTCTATTTCCTTGCCGTATTCAATGGCGTCTATACAGCCGTAACGCCTGACTTTGGACAGGTTTCTGCCACATAAACTTTGCCCGTGAAGGAACAATATAAGCGGTTTTTTCGATATTACGGAATCGCTCTTTATGGAATCATTCTTCAGGGAATCGCAATTTGCCGCCGGTGCATAAAGCCAAAAATTATATCCTCCTTTTATACTGTCACGAAATGCGGTAAGGCTTTGAGAATAAGATAATAATGGCAAAATACAAACGGTTAAAAAAATCAATTTTTTCATTCAATATTCAATTTATAAATTTCTCTGCCTCGTGAACCGATCACGATGCTGTTATCAATAATCAACGGAGAAGATTCAAAATTATTGCCG
>JAISUI010000098.1 GCA_031272155.1 Tannerella sp.
TTCAGGATTTTCGCCTCGCCGCCCGCTTCGGGGAAAAACCAGACGCTGGCGACGCCCGTCTCGTAGTCGTCGAGCTGCGATTCGCTCCAATCGAGGCAGACACGCACCCACCTGCCCTCTACCGGACAGGGCGGATCGTCAATGCCGCAGCACGACGTTAAAATGCAGATAGATAGATAGATAGATAGATAGATAGATAGATGGGGCGCAGAACGACCTCGCAACTGCATTTTTTGCTGCGTCGCGCCGTCGGTCGCCGTCGGGAGTCGGGCTGCAAGCCCTCGACATCGCCCGTCGGGTATCTGCCGCACTTGGGGGTGGGATTGATGTTTTGTAGATAACCTTCATCTCAATATCATTTCTATAATCATCATTAATCACTGCGGCAAAGGTCGGGCATTTTCCGGACAGGCGCCTTATTTTTCTCGCGGCAAATAAAAAGAGAGTTTTGCAATTCGTAAAAAAAACACACCGGTATCGGCCTTTTTTGGCGAAATATGCAACAATTTTGAAACAGGTTTTATTTTGTTGCAAAAAATGCGGTTGTCCCGTTCATTTGCGTTCTCGAAAAATATCGTTACCTTTGCAACAAGAAAATAATATGACCCCATTTTTACAACAGGTAGCGAAATTGTTTTACCAACGATACGGGACTGACATTCAACAGATGGCGTTTGTCTTTCCCAACCGCCGTTCCGGACTGTTTTTCCGTAAATATTTGTCGCAGGCGTCGGGCAAACCGCTCTTTTCGCCGGCTATAGTGACTATCGAAGGCCTGTTCTTCCAACTGAGCGGAAAACAGCAGGCCGATCCCCTTCGTATGCTCTTTCTGCTCTATGAAATCTACATCCGCCAAAGCGGTTCAACGGAATCATTTGACGACTTTGCGCATTGGGGCGAAATCCTGCTGAAGGACTTCAATGACATAGACAAATATCTTGCGGATCCCCGCCGTTTGTTTACGAACATCACCGATTTGCACGAGATGGAGAAAAAGTTCGACTATCTGCAGCCACAGCAGATTGAAGCGATCCGTTCCTTCTGGTCGTCGTTCAAACCTGACCGGACAGACCCTAACCAGCAACGTTTCTTGGACATCTGGACGCTTTTGTATCCTGTTTATCAGGAGTTAAAAGAAACGCTCGCCGCCGAAGGAGTCGGGTATGAAGGGATGATTTTCAGGGAAGTGGTCGAGAAGATCAAACAGGACGGACGGTGCGATTTGCCTTACACGCAAGTCGTTTTTGTCGGACTGAATGTGCTTTCGGCAGCGGAAAAAGAACTGCTGCTTCTATTCCGGAAACAGGGCATCGCCGATTTTTACTGGGATTGCGGCTCGGAAAAACTGATGGATGCCAACAATAAAGCGTCTTTTTTTATCCGCGAACATTTGAAAACATTTCCGTCAAAATGGCCATTGCCCCCTGAAGAGCCTGTTGAACAGGAAATTGAACTCATCGGGACGCCTTCCCATATCGGACAGGCGAAACAAGTCCATGCGCTGCTGGAAACAATGCTTGGAAGCCAAAATGAGATACAGGCCGAAGAAGCGTTGCGGACAGCTATCGTCCTGCCGGATGAGCAACTGCTGATTCCGGTGTTAAATTCCATTCCCGAAGCCATCACTCGTATCAATGTGACACTCGGCTTCCCGCTGTCGGGTACGCCCGTGTCGTCGCTGATGGAATTGATTCCCGCACTGCATCATCATATCCGCAACGTAAACGGGGAGGATTGCTTTTATTATCGCGAAACACTGTCTGTGCTGAACCACAGATACATATCAACCATATACCCGGATGTGGCCACAGCAATTATCAACGAAATTACAACAAACAACAGGATATATGTGCCTGCACAGGCGCTGAAACAAACCCCGTTGCTTTCGCTGATTTTTACACCGATTGAATATGCCAAAGACTTGCCGGATTATTTGATCGCCATCCTGCAGGAACTGAATAAAGCTATTTCAGCCCTCCAGCCGGAAAAGGACGAGGATGAAACTGTCTGTATGGACGAATTTGAACAGGAATTTATCTTCCACTATTTCAAAACATTAAATCGCATCAAGGAACTTATTCGCTCGGCAAATATCCGGATGTCCGCGGAAACGTTTTTCCGCCTGTTGAAACAGATAACAGGCGCCATCACAATCCCTTTCCGGGGCGAACCGCTGTCGGGACTGCAAGTGATGGGCGTATTGGAAACGCGCGTGCTGGACTTCGACCGGTTGATCATCCTCTCTGTAAACGAGGGTGTTTTTCCGGCAAAAAGCACAGCTAATACATTTATTCCTCATAACTTGCGTTATGGATTCGGGCTGCCGACGTATGAGCATCAGGACAGCATCTGGGCTTATCACTTCTATCGCCTGATTGCCCGCGCCAAAAAGATTGTTTTCCTGTATGATACACGTACCGACGGGGTGCAAACAGGTGAAGTAAGCCGTTTTGTGCACCAACTGAAATACCATTACGAGATGCCTGTCAAGGAAAAACTGGCGGTTTACCAGGTCGCACATTCCCAACCATTGCCCTTGAAAATAGAAAAAACAGACGAAGTGATGAAACAAATCAACCATTATCTGAAAGGCGGGGAAAAGGCTTTGTCTGCAAGTTTAATGAATACGTATATAGATTGCCCGCTAAAGTTTTATCTTTCGGCTATCGAAGGCTTGAAAGAAGAGGAAGAAGTGACGGATGATGTTGAAAATAAACTGTTTGGAAGCATTTTGCACAAAGTAATTGAACAGCTATATCAGCCCTGTTGCGGAGCGCAGGTTACGGCCGACCTGCTGAAATTGGCGGCGCAGGAAACGACCCTGACAAACGCTATTCAAACCGCTTTTGCGGAATTGCTGTTCCACACAAAAGAAATCCGTCCGTTGAGCGGTAAAACCTATCTCACAGGGGAAATGATCCGTAAATACGCGCTGCAAATCCTGTCGTTCGACAGGAAACTGACGCCGTTTCGCTATCTCCAGTCCGAGAAAAAAATACAATGCCTGTTTACCCTGTCCGACGGACGGGAAGTGCAGTTGAAAGGATTTATTGATCGCATGGACGAAGTACAGGGCGCCGTCCGGATTGTGGATTATAAAACGGGGACCAAAAAAGATCTCAAATTCCAGACCATGGAAAGCCTTTTTGATTCCATGAACGAAAAACGCCAATCGGCTATCATGCAAGTATTTACATACGCATGGATGATTGAAGGAACAGTCGGCGCGCTTCCTGTACAACCGGTTGTCTATTATGTGCGCGATCTGTTTTCCGATGGATTTGATCCTGCCATTTATCGGGGAAAAGAAAAAGAAATGATACGGGACTTTTCCGCCTGCCGGAATGAATTTGAAGCGTGTTTGCGAACATGTTTAGACGAACTGTTCGACCCGAATCTGCCTTTCCAACAAACTTTTAGCCGGAAACCCTGCCAATATTGCCCATTTGCCAATGTGTGCGGACGATTGCCGTAATGATCGTTATGGCTTCGGCGAAGGGATCGGATGATTTTTCTCAAACAGTTCCAGCCGTTCGTCAAGCAACGCATACTGATTCGGTTTGATAAACGACGTACAAGCCCGCAGACCTTCCTGACAACTGCCCGTGGTGCTTAATGCAATGGCGCTGACGCCATAATATATCAACCGTTCCATCAGTTCGCCGCCACTCATTCCCGGATAGGCAATCGTGAAATAGAATCCGTCGGCAATGGGTTCGTCAAGGTCGAGGTCATAAACGATGCGGAAACCATGACGGGTAAAGATTTCCTTCAGTTTTGCGGCACGACGCCCGTATTCTTTGATCTCGCTTACAAAATCGAATGTTCCGTCAGACGCCGCTTTGAACATGGCCGCCAGTGCATATTGCGCCGAATGGCTTGTGCCCGATGAAAGTGCATACAAAACACGATGAATATAGACTGTGCCGAACGTGCCGCCTCCGTACCGGTTTGTCAATCCGGAATAGGCGCGATGATATAATTTATCGGAAATGGCCGTTATGCCAATACGTTGGCCGGCATAGCTAAAGGCCTTGGAACCTGATATTTGAAGGATATACAAATCGGTATAATTAGCTACGCTTGCCTGATAGGGCGGCTGGAAAGGCTTTCCAAGCGATTTGCGAAAGTCCATCGCAAAGTAGGCGAGGTCTTCTATCACAATGGTATCATAACGGGTTGCCATCTCTCCAATGATTTTTAATTCACTGTTTGTCAGACAGAACCATGCGGGATTGTTCGGGTTGGAATACACCATTGCAGCGATATTCCCCTTGGATAGATACGACTCTAATATGCCGCTCAGTTTTTCTCCCCGGTAATCGTAAACGTCAAAAGAAACATAATTGTAACCCATCACGGTAATTTGCTGTTTCTGAACAGGAAATCCGGGATCTATAAACAAAATGGTGTCTTTGCCGTCCATACATTGCCCGCATGTCAGAAATGATGCATACGTACCTTGCATTGAGCCTGTTACAGGCACACATCCTTCCGGCGCCACATCTATATTAATAAATGCTTTGATAAAACGCGAAGCCTCCTCTTTTAGCGCCTGCAATCCATTGATATTAGGATAGATAGATGCAATGCCATTTTTCAACGCCTCTATTTCCGCATCAACGCCTGTCTGTGCCGGCGGCAAACCGGGAACGCCCATTTCCATGTGGATAAACTCGGTTTTCGTTTCCTGTTCCAACTGTCCGGAAATGGCAACCACTTCACGGATAGTGGCTTTCCCAAAATCCGGCAGATTGTAACTTCCAATCACGCGCTTAACGGTCTCATAATCTACTGGTGTATGTTCCATTCAAATGATATTTTCTATATTTTGAGGGAGTAAAGGTACAAATTATATCCGGATACGGCAAGGGATCAACTGTGAAAAATCGGGTGAATTACCGGACCGTCACACGTAAACGTTTGAATTTCCCGGACTTTGCCTTCAGTTCTCCATTTACAAAAACAAACAATCCTTTACCTTTTCCATATTTTTTCCCTGTCCGGTCGTATAAAACCGCAATATCATGACCTTTGTAAAGAATATTTTCCAAACAGAAATAATCCCAATCATCAGGAATGAGCGAATTGATTATCAACTCGTTGCCATCTTGCGGACGCAAACCCGCCAAACCTGTGATTATCAGGTCGCAGAAGGTAGAGTGATTGTAGTCTTTACCGCGCTCAACACCCCCTTTGCCTTCGTCCCACGTACCGTTTTTCCATGATTTCAAACGGGTACGCGCTATCCAGTCGCCGGAGAACGGATTCAGATTCTCGTCAATCCACGGAACAACCGAACCGTCGTCGCGGGTCAGACGGTGACTGTGGGCGTAGTTTTTCAGTAACGTAAAAAAGTCGTCTTTTGAAACGTAATCTTGCCGCTCGTTATTGAGCAGATTGGCCAGCGCAGTCAAGGTAACCGACGTTGCAAAAGGCCAGGAAGGGCCGTTCCACTGACATTCGTGGCCTTCATAAGAGATTTTGAAACCCGGACTTGATTGCTCAGCCGTAGTAGGCCCGAAAGGAGCATAGAAATGTTCGGGACTCATCAGAAATTGCCATGCAACAGCATGTTCGGAACGAGCCAGGTTGAAATACCAGGGAGTATAGCCATGCAATTCGCGGGTGGAACAGAGCGTTCCATTTTCCTGTCGGGGTATGACTTTGAAAAATTTGGCGTCCTGATCCCAAAGTGTCTGAAACATTGCGGTTTGCAAAGAATGGAATTTCGCATCGAACTCCGACGCAATTTCTGCATTTTGTGTTATTTTAGCAATGCGGACAATGGCGGCGGCTTCGGCAGCCATGTAGGTATTGATCGTTGCACGATAACCGTCGGCATTGGGCGTTCCACAGACTGATACTTCCCCGCCATCGGCTCCGTCGTTTTGCCAAAAGAGGCCTTTGTCGGCGTCGAAGCGTTCTTTTTCCCAAGATTTATAATTCATTATAAGGTCGGGCAGATATTCGCGCAGCAAACTGTCATCGCCCGAAACGAGATAATAATTCCAGAACGAAGCGGCAATCGGGAAACTGTAGGCGCGCAGACTGCCGCCGCCCCGCAGCCAATATTGGGCGTAAGCATCAAGAAAACGGCGGTCGTGCAGCCACCTCCCTTCGTTGAAATGGTGCATTGCGGGGCAACTGATACCGTTGTATTTTCCCGCCCAACCAACGGGCGGCAAAAATTCGGTAATAATATATCCATCAGGCGTTTGCTTGATGTGTTTGCGAAACGTCCACCACCGGAAATAGTAAATTTCTTCCAATTCCTTGTCCGGACACTCAAAACGAGGAATATTTTCCGTCAGAAAAGCGGCAGCCCGGCTGTTTGGGATAAGCTGTGTAAAAAGTTCATCATCCGTTTTATTAAAGCGCTCGACGTATGCCTCCACCGTGGATACGGGAATAAGAGACGCTTCTTGTTTTATTTCATTAATAACTATATCTTTCTTCCTGCTTTCGGGCGTCACCTTGAAAGAGGCTATTTTGCCACCCTTGATTTCGCCATCTATAACAGTGTTGCGCCGCAGATGAAGACGAAACGAGCCGTCCCATTTGGCAGGCCATGCCGTAAGCAGGTAAATCTTGTCGCCAACCTCGTTTCCAAGCGCCACTTCAGGCAATTCTTTCTGCAGCTTTTCCCACGCTTTGCGATCAGCAGAGCTAATGGTCTTAATATCAAGCAGTCCGGCAACGTCTGTCGTCGGATTGTCCGCTTCCCACCACGTTTCAAGCACCTGTGAGGGCGAGATGAAGAGTTTGCCTTTGGCGTCGAAACTCGGCGAGTTCCATACAACATTGTATTTCGAGACGTCAAAGGCTGTGTTCCCTTGCGCCGCCGGAACCGTCATAAAGCAGTAACAAATTGATAATAAGATTATTAATAGTCTCATAATTTAGAATGTTGAATTATTATAGTGATTTAATTGTTATTGATAACCATCTCATTAAGAAGACGTTGTAAAGATACAAAATTTTCATGAATTTCATCACGTTTTTTTCGTAACGAAATTTCCGTGATAAATTTCAACCTTATTAGAAATTCAAATTAGAATCGTTATAAATTACCAA
>JAISUI010000065.1 GCA_031272155.1 Tannerella sp.
GTTGATTGGATTGAAATACGTTATGCCGAAGTGCTGATGAACTTTGCGGAAGCCGCCAACGAAAGCGGCAAAACCGATGAAGCGCTTGCCGCTTTGTACAAAATCCGCGAACGCGCCAAGATTGACGCAGGCGACGGCAGTTACGGCATTAAAGCGACGACAACCGAGGCGCTGCGCAAAGTGATTCAGGATGAGCGGTTTGTGGAATTTGCATTTGAGACAAAACGTTTCTGGGATTTGCGCCGCTGGCGAATCTATGCTTCTACGTTCAATAATCTTGAAGGCAAATATCGTCACGGCTTACGTATTGAATATAACGGCGATGCGGCATCACGTCCGCGTTTTCTGACTGACATTAACACGGTTTGGGATCAGTTTACCGTAACGGTCATTAACGACTTTGAACCGGCAAATCCGCTTGCCGAAGACAAGTATTCGTTCTTCGGCATTCCAACGTCGGTTTTAGACCGAAACAGCAAAATTGAACAAAACAATACGTGGGAGGGCACATTTAATCCTTTGGACTAATCAGCCTTTGTAACAGGAAACAGCAAGGGGGAACGTTGTTCCCCCTTGCTTTCTCTTTATAAACGATAAAACATTGTTACGCACTTATTCAATGGAAAATGAAAAAAATAATTCCACTTTTCCACTGTTTTATATTATTTATTTGTATTTTTGTGCCATAAACTCAAACAAAACCAAATGAAACATTCTCATTTTTTCTTTTTTCCGGCGGCATGCGCCGCCTTTATGCTTGCAGCCTGCGATTCGGATAACAACGCACGACAAGCTGACTGGCTGATTGACAACAGTCGCTATAGTTCCGAAATTGTCCCGTCGGATGACGGCAAAAACCTCGTCATATCTAACGGATTAATTTCAAGAACTTTCCGTGTCGCGCCGAATCTTGCAACAATTAGTTTGAAACAGTTGTCCGCCGATGAGGAATTTATCCGCGCCACGCGACCTGAAGCCGCTGTAGTGATTGACGGTCAGGCATATAACATCGGCGGCCTGCAAGGACAGCCTGCGCAGAACTACCTTTTGCCCGAATGGCTCGACAATCTCACTTCCGACCCGCAAAGTTTTCACTACAAAGGATATGACACACAGCCGATTCGGAAACGTTTCGAGTGGAAAAAACGTACAGAATGGCTCACGCAGGACTATGACTGGGCGCAGAAAGGCACGGAACTGATTCTGCACTTCGACGCGCCCGACCTGCCCGCCGTGAAAGGCCTGAAAGCCGATGTTCACTATGAAATATATGACGGACTGCCGCTCATGTGCAAATGGGTTACGATCGAAAATCCGACCAATAAAGCGGTGATACTTAACAGTTTCAAGAGCGAAATCGTTGCCGCCATTGAAGCCGAATCGGTCGTAGAGCCTGCTTCCGATTGGCTGCTGCCCAACATCTATATCGAAACGGATTATGCGTTCATCCAATCCATGTATTACGACGAGGAAGGCGCTGTGGTTCACTGGAAAAAAGACTCGACATATAAAACACAAGTCAGTTATACGCTGGCGACGCCCTGTTTGCTTGAAGTCGGACCTGGTGAAGGACCGGAACAGACCATTGAAGCCGGACAGACGTTTGAGACTTTCCGCGCATGGGAACTGTTGCCCGACGACCGCGACAGGGAGCGCACAGGACTTGCCAAACAGCGGATGTACAGCACTATAGCGCCATGGTCGCAGGAAAATCCAATATTGATGCACGTCCGCAATGCAGACGAAAAATCGGTCAAATTAGCCATTGACCAGTGCGCTGAGGTGGGTTTTGAAATGGTAATCATGACTTTCGGCAGTGGGTTTAATATGGAAGACAACTCGCCCGAAAATTACACAAAAGCAAAAGAATTAGCAGATTACGCACACAGCAAAAATATCGCTCTTGGCGGTTACAGTCTGCTCGCAAGCCGTGCTATTGATGAAGCGACTGATGTTATTAATCCCGCAACCGGCAAACGCGGCGGCTTTGCAACATTCGACCAATCACCCTGTCTCGGCAGCGAATGGGGCGAAAAATACTTCAAAAAACTGTATAATATATTCGAAATGACCGGAATGGATATTCTTGAACACGATGGCTCGTATCCGGGCGACTTCTGCGCTTCGGAAAAGCATCCCGGACATAAGGGTTACAAGGATTCGCAATGGAATCAGTGGAAAACGATTACAGATTTTTATAAATGGTGTCGCGCACAGGGTATTTATCTGAACGTGCCCGATTGGTATTTCCTCAACGGCAGTACCAAATACGCAATGGGGTACCGCGAAACGAACTGGTCATTGCCCCGCGCTCAACAGGAAATTATTGAACGTCAGAATATTTACGACGGCACGTGGTCGAAAACTCCTTCGATGGGCTGGATGTTTGTCCCGCTAACTCAATATCACGGTGGAGGTGCGGCGGCTACTATCGAGCCGCTCAGCGAACATTTAGACCACTACAACCAGCGACTTGCTAACCTCTTCGGCGCAGGCGTGCAGGCGTGTTACCGCGGTCCGCGCCTCTACGATACCGACAGCACAAAAGCCGTTGTAAAACATTGGGTGGACTTCTACAAAAAGTATCGCCCCATCCTCAATTCATCCATCATCCACCTGCGCCGCGCCGACGGCAGGGATTGGGACGGCATCCTGCATGTCAATCCTTCCTTGCCGCAAAAAGGACTTATGATGGTATATAACCCTCTTGATGATGATATTACGTGCGATATAACCGTCCCGCTATATTATACCGGCCTGACGGACAAAGCATTAGTAAAAGAACAGGATGGTGCAGGAAAAACTTACCGGCTGGCGCGAGATTACAGTATCAGCCTGAAAGTAAAGATTCCGGCGCGGGGATATAACTGGTTTGTGATAGAATGATTAAATGATTAAATATGAATAATAAAAATAAACTTTTCACGCTTGCCTGCCTGTTTTTATGCTTGCAACAAGCGACAGCACAACAGTTTGACGTCACTTTTAAGTCGTTGCTGCAAGAGATGACAGACCGGACAGCAGTGGCAAAAAAACCTCTTTATCCCTATAAATCGCTACAGGCGAGCAGCTATAACAGAGGTTCGGTATCGCCCGACGAGCCTGCGACATGGTTTCTGAACAGCGATAACGGCTTCGACCTGCGTAAAGAGTTCAACAACGGACGCGAAGAATCGGTCGTGATGGAATGTGACGGTCCCGGCGTCGTTACGCGCATCTGGACACCTTTCTTCTATTTTAATATGAATAACAGGCAGGGACCCGACATCATGTTTTACTTAGACGGCGACAAAGAGCCGACTATCCGCGCCAATTTCATCGAACTTGTAACCGGGAAAGCGTTCGTTTCGTCGCCATTTGCAGTATATACCTGCCGTGCAGGCGACCTGTACCTGCCCGTCTCGTTTAGCAAAAGTTGCAAGATAACTATCTCGAACAAAGCGTTTTATTACATTATCAATTACAGGAAATACGATGCAAACGTGAAAGTCGAAACATTTCAGCCTGATTTTATGGAAAAACACAGGAAATTGCTCGAAAAAACGGGGCGTGAGCTTACTAATCCGCAAGGTTTGCCGAAAGGTAAGCGCATTGCCTTTGCCGAGAATATTAATGCGACGGACAGCGTAAGCATCGTTCTTCCTAAGGGCAATTCGGCAATCGGCGAGATAAGTTTCCGCCTGTCTGCCGATAATGTCGCACAGGCTTTGCGTTCGACTGTTGTTGAGATGATATTTGACGGACAGTCAACTGTTTGGTGTCCGTTGGGCGATTTTTTCGGTAATGTAAATTCCATAGAGCCATACAAGACTTGGGAACGGGAAGTCAAAACCGACGGAACAATGATTTGCCGGTGGGTCATGCCTTACCGGAATACAGCTGAAATACGGATTCACAATCTTGGAAAAATGCCTGTGAATATGAATGTTAGTGCGGTAATTTCACCATGGAAATGGACAGCCGACAGTTATTATTTTCATGCAAACTGGTGGACGGACAAGCCATATACTTCCGAGCATCCGCAAGACCTGACTTTTGTTGAAGTGAAGGGCGAAGGGGTTTATGTGGGCGATAACATGGCAGTTCTCAATCCTCAACCGTGGTGGTGGGGCGAAGGCGACGAGAAGATATATATTGACGAAGATTTTGACAGGAAATTCCCATCGCATTTCGGGACAGGAACAGAAGATTACTATGGTTGGGCCGGGGGCGAACATCCGACACGCGCCGATGAATTTTCAACGCCGTTTTTAGCAAATATCCGCGTAGGAGGCGAAACACGCGGCTTCACCGGCGCAGAACCGCATACGCGCGGATACAATATTTGCACAAGAAGTCGAAGTTTGGACGCAATACCGTTCAATAAACGTCTTCGCGCTGATATTGAGGCATCTAACGGGGTGACTGCCAAACCTGATGATTTATTGCAATACGCTTTGACGGCATTCTGGTACGGGGCGGGAAGCGCTTCGCACAACCGTCCGCCATTGAAAACCGAAGCATCATTGTCAGTGCCGCAAATAGAAGATTTGCTACCGGTCAATTTGATAATTAATAAATAGAAAATTATGACAAGAAGAGATTTTGTAAAAAACAGTGTGGCGGCTTCAGTCGCTCTTGGAGCGGTAAGTCCGCTAATGGCAAGTTCGCAGATGACTACTGCCGCAAGAACCAATGGTAATATCAGAGTGGGCGTTATCGGATTGGGACGTGGTGGCGGATTGATGGGCGAATTACTGAAAATCAGCGATGTAGAGATTGTAGCTGTGTGCGATTTGTTCAAAGACAGAGCCGATCGCGCGGTTGCCACCTGCAAAGAGCGCCGTAATCAGACGCCGAAAATCTATTGCAAAGACGAGAAAACATATCTCGAAATGCTTGATAAAGAGCGATTAGACGCCGTTATCATCGCGCCTTATTGGGAATATCACGCGCCGATGGCTTTGGAAGCGATGAAACGCAATATCTATCCTGCAATCGAAGTGCCTTGCGCACTGACGGTTGACGAATGTTGGGCGTTAGTAGAAACTTCCGAAAAGACCGGCATACCATGTATGATGCTTGAAAACTGGAGTTTCCGGCGCGATAACCTCGCTATTCTCAATATGATACGTCAGGGACTGTTTGGCGAAATCGTCCATTCGCACTGCGCACATTCGCACGATTGCATTGACCACTGGTTTTTTGATTCTCAAACGGGCGCCGACAAATGGCCTGCCAAGTATCTTGTCAATTACAACCGCGACCAGTACCCGACCCACAGCGTAGGCCCGGTGTTGAGCTGGCTCGACATCAACTGCGGCGACCGTATAACCGAAATTTATTCAACCGCCTCCGCAAGTAAGGGCATTAACGCATATTTTAAACGCAAATTCGGCGAAGACCATCCAAACACGACACGTGTTTACAAACAGGGTGATATCGTCACTTCGCTGTTGAAAACCGCGAAGGGTAAGACGTTTGTAATCAACTACGACCTTCAACTGCCGCGCCCGTATTCCAACCGTTGGCTGATTCAGGGCACGCTCGGCGTTTACGACGAAGAAAAAGGCGGCATCTATCTGAATGGGAAGTCGCCCAAATATCACGAATGGGAAGACTGGAAGCCTTACGAGGAACAGTATCTTCATCGCTGGTGGCAGCCCGACGGCACGGAAGCAAGCGGTCACGGCGGCGTGGATTACATCGAACTGCGTGAATTTATCAATGCCGTACGCGCGAAAGGTCCGACGCCGATTGATGTTTACGACTCGGTGGTAATGAGTGCAATCGTCGAACTGTCAGGCATTTCCATCGAGAAAAACCAGCCTGTTCAGTTCCCGGATTTCACAAAAGGGAAGTGGGAAACCCGTGCGCCATATTTCGGAATATAACCGATACAACTTAAGCAATTAAATAAGTAATTCTGAATTAATACTTCGATTATGATAAAGGTACAGGCAAGCGTGTCAAAAGGATGGCTTCATCGCGAGGGCGGATTTGATTTCAGCAATCAATATTATCTCGACCCTTATTACCGAATGAAGCAAGATCTTGAATGTCACAAATTTATCAAAAAGCGTTTTCCGGACTATCCGCTTTACAATATGGAAGATAATCTGGTTCAGGCGGAGTATGTTACGCCCGATATGCTGTTAGTCGGCGCTATTCAGCCCAATATGATTATCGCGGCGGCGCTCGGCTCTGAGTTCGTTTTTCAAGCCGACAAGGATTCCGACGTCAAAGGCTTCCCGTTGAAAGATATTACCGATGCTTCGCAACTGCCGCCGGTAGAGAAAGTTCTCGAATTGCCGTTCCTGAAAGAACTGGGGATGCAAGTGTTTAAATATCAGAAACTGTATCCGTCGCTGCGTGTCATACCGCCGTTCTACTGGGATACATCCGGCAGGGCGACTATCCACGGCATCGTTACTACTTCGATGAAATTTATCGGCAGTGATATTTTTCTTCGGATGATGACAGAACCGGATTTGGTTAAGAGCATCCACTCATGGATTACCGACGTTTATATCACCGTAATTCGCTATTTTTCAGAGATTGGCAATATTCCGGTAACATCGGTACACGTTGGCGAATGTTCGGGCACGATGCTCGGCGAAGAACAATATCGCGAGTTTGTCACGCCCTACATCAGCCGTTTAGGACGCGAGTTCGGACATATCCGCCTGCACAGTTGCGGCAATGCCGACCACGTGATGACGCCGATCTGCGAAGTAGAAAACCTCGAAATCATTGACACAGGCTCAAATACTTCGCTCAAAGCGATTCGCGAACGGATGGGTAAGGAATTTGAAATCAACGTCTTCCCACCGGTAGATACACTCGTTGCGACGGCAGATCGTTCAGCCATCGAAGCATGGCTCAATCGTACTTTAGAAGACAATGCAGGCGGCAATCTGAAAATCGAATACCACCTCGAATCGGATTACAGCCAAGAAAATTGCCTCTACATTCACGACGAATTAGACAAGAGAGGAATTGTAAAAAAACAAAGATTATACTGATATGAAAACTGTAAATTTCTTTTTGCTCGTACAAGCGTTATTGTACATGGTGGCTTGCGGTGATAAACAAGTCGGGGATACCTTTATATCAACAAGCGAAGCGCTTGAACAACAGAGTGTTGTACTCGAAGGGAAAGCCTTTTTTGCATATCCCGAAGTGCGCGAAAATCCGATAAGATGGTACGATTCCATTCCTGCCTCTAAAATCGGCACTATTGGGAAATCAGGTACGTTCGGCATGAAAGCGCAGCCGGGCGAGTATTTTATTTTTCAGGCAGGAGTCTGGGCAATAGAAGATGACCTGTCGGATATTCAGGTAAGTTTCAGCGATTTAAAATCCGGTGGCGGACGCATCATTACGTCTGACAAAATCACTTGTTTCAACAAAGGCGGAATTGATTTTGAGGGCAGACCGTTCACTAAAGCTGTTCCCGTAAAGGCAGGTCGCGTGCAGGCGTTGTGGTTTGGAATAGATCTTGCGGATGCAGAAACGGGTACTTATTCAGGCGCTATCTCGCTGATAGCCAACGATCAGGAACAAAGCATCCCCATAAAAATCACGGTCAAAGGCGCAAAAGTCGCTGACCGCGGTTATGACGAAGGCTACCGCCTTTCGCGCCTCGAATGGCTCAACTCGACGGTTGGAATTGACGAAACTATCACTCAATATTTCACGCCGGTAGAATTAACTGATAACCAGGTAAAAATCAATGGCCGCACAATGCTGATTGACAAGACCGGACTGCCCGCTTCGATTTTAAGTTATTTCAATCAGTCGAACGAAGCGCTTGTAACAGAGGGACATCCTGTTACAAACAAGCCTTTCCGGTTTGTGATTGAACTCAATAATGGGACGGTTGTAAATTTGACACCTCAACCGATGAAAATCATTGACCGTACGCCTGCGAAAGCAGTATGGAAAACGCTAAATACATCAGCCGACTGCGACCTCGAAGTTACCGGACAGATGGAATACGACGGATGGGCGGATTATCACCTGAAACTTACGGCACATAAGGCTTTGAACATAAAAGATATACGCCTCGAAACGCCAATCGTCAAAGAAAAGGCGAAATACATGATGGGGCTTGATCACGAAGGCGGCTATCTGTCGGCGGGATGGACGTGGACGTGGGATGTGAAAAAACATCAGGATGCGCTCTGGATCGGGGCTGTCAACGGTGGACTGCGCCTCAAATGGAAGGCTGAAAACTATGTCCGTCCGCTCTGCAATATCTATTACGCCTTCGGGAAGCTCAACCTGCCGCCATCGTGGGGCAACGAAGGCAAAGGCGGCGTGCGACTTATCGCAGGCGCTAACGACGTGATAATAAGCGCATTTTCAGGCGCCCGCACAATGCAACCCAACGAAACGCTGAATTACGATTTCGAAATGCTTATAACGCCGTTCAAAACAATAAACAGGGACATAAAATATAACGACCGCTATTATCATGGCGGTGGCACTCAGGCGTTTACTAAGATTGAAAAAGCTCAGAAAGTCGGTGCAACTATCATCAATATCCATCATGCCGAAGATATTTATCCGTTCATCAACTATCCGTATTTAGATGAAAATGTAGAAGCGCTTAAACGATTGGTTGACAGCGCTCATCAGGAAAATTTGCGAATAAAATTCTATTACACAACCCGTGAACTGACGAAAAACCTGCCTGAGTTTTGGGCATTTTACAGCCTGAACGGCGAGGTTATTTTTCCCGGTCCGGGCAACGAAAGCCGCACAACAGAACTCCATCCAAACGGTCCGAATGAATGGCTGATAAAGAATGTGCGCGAAAAATACATACCCGCGTGGTATAATGAGATTGCCGAAGGTCCGTTCAAGGGCGAAGTTGACCTGTCTGTCATCACCAATCCCGACAGCCGGTTGAATAATTTCTACACCGCTGGGTTGGAATGGATGATGCAACACTTTGGTATTGACGGGGTTTACATTGACGACACGGCGTTAGACCGTTTCACGATGCGCCGCATGAGGAAAATTATTGACCGGTACCGCCCCGAAGGCAGGATGGATTTGCACAGTTGGAACCATTTTAACGGGTCGGCGGGCTTCGCAAGTTGCCTCAACCTCTACATGGATGATCTGCCTTATTTCGACCTCGTATGGATTGGCGAAGGACGTGACTATAACCGTGCACCCGACCACTGGCTTATTGAAGTATCGGGTATCCCGTTCGGCGTCGCCGGACAGATGCTCCAAAACGACGGCAACCAGTGGCGCGGCATGGTTTATGGCATCACAAACCGCTGCGGATGGACGAAAATGACGCCCGAATATCTGTGGCAATTCTTCGATGAATACAAGTTTTCCGAACGTGAATTGTTGGGCTACTGGGACGAAAGATGCCCCGTCAAGACCGATAATCCGAATGTCATAGCATCCGTTTTCAAAGGCGCCAACGATGTTGTGATTGCGCTCGGCAACTGGTCGGACAAGACGCAGACATGCTCGCTTCGTTTCAATGTCGCTTTTCCGAACGCATCGAAAACAGTCCTGCAAGCGCCTGAAATAGAGAATTTCCAAACAGCTAACGAGTTCAAACTGACTGACAGAATTGAAGTTGAAGGTGGAAAGGGACTTGTTTTGATACTGAAATAAAAAAACTACCTTTGTGCACAGATTTTGTTCCCGATCCGTAGCATCTAATTATATAAAGCATAAGTATATGAAACACAATCTGCTTGGAATAGATATCGGAGGCACGAAATGTGCCGTAACATTCGGCATTGAGAGCGACGGCGCGGTCGAAATTGTTGACAAGGCGCGGTTCGACACGGTGCA
>JAISUI010000073.1 GCA_031272155.1 Tannerella sp.
TTTCCGCGCAAGCTGACGCAGCTGAATCAATGCTGGTCAACTGTACGCGAGATGATGAAACAGATTGATCTCGCGGCGCAACCTGTTCGCCTGCTGGGTTTCGGCGTCAGTAATGCGGATGACGACGAGGGCAAACCAGCCGGCTCGCAATTGGAACTGTTTCTACCAGCTCCCTCCGGCGCCGCCACCTCCAACCGGTTGAAAATATCATTGCTGAAAGATAACTGAAGTTGTCTTTTTACCGTTAATTTTTTACTTCCAAATTAAATCGAAAAATAAAATACTAATAATTGTTTCTGCGGGGGGACATTTTTTCAAAAAAATAGTACCTTTGCAGCCGTTTAAACTGAAAATTGATGGAAAAACGATTGTTTTTAGGTGATGAAGCGATTGCACAGGCGGCGCTGGATGCCGGTTTGTCAGGTGTTTATTCCTATCCGGGAACGCCTTCGACCGAAATCACCGAATATATCCAACACGCAACGGCGGCGCAGGAAAAAGGAATCCACAGTCGCTGGTGCACAAATGAGAAAACTGCGATGGAGGCGGCGCTCGGTATGAGTTATGCTGGCAAACGTTCGCTTTGCTGCATGAAACATGTAGGAATGAATGTTGCCGCCGATTGCTTTATGAATATGGCTATCAGTGGAATACATGGGGGCTTAATTATTATTACAGCTGATGACCCTTCTATGCACTCTTCGCAGAATGAACAGGATAACCGCCTGTATGGTCATTTTGCCAAAATACCGATGCTGGAGCCGTCCGACCAGCAGGAAGCCTATGATATGATATATGACGGCTTTGCGCTGTCTGAAAAACTCGGTTATCCGCTGTTGCTGCGCATCACGACGCGCATGGCTCATTCACGTGCCGGCGTCGTCACCCGTTCGCCCCAGCCGGAAAATTCGCTGAGTTGCCCGGAAGATGGAAGGTTGCGGTATGTGCTGCTGCCGGTGAATGCACGCAAGCGTTTTCGCAAGCTGTTAGACGCTCAGGATGAGATGATTGCAGAATCAGAAGCATCGCCCTTCAACCGTTATTTTGATGCGCCTGACAAACGATTGGGCGTCTTGGCAACCGGTATCGCATTCAACTATTTGTCTGAAAATTATCCTGACGGTTTCCGGCATCCTGTGCTGAAAATCGGCCAGTATCCGTTGCCTGTTCAATGGATACATAAATTGACAGACGAATGTGACGAAATTCTTGTGCTGGAAGACGGCTATCCTTTCGTAGAGGAACAGCTCAGGGGGCTGTTAAACAAAGGCATGAAAATCAAGGGGCGTTTGGATGGCACGCTTCGTCAGGATGGCGAACTGACGCCTGATCTTGTGGCCAAAGCCCTCGGCATGACAGTACAAACCCATTATTCTGTCCCCGAAGTTGTAGCATCGCGTCCACCGGCTTTGTGTCAGGGATGTGGTCACCGTGACGTTTATGAGGCATTGAACGAAGTATTGAAAGAATACGATAATGCAAAGGTATTCAGTGATATAGGTTGTTATACGCTGGGCGCTTTACCGCCATTCCGCGCCATAGACAGTTGTATTGACATGGGCGCTTCCATCACGATGGCCAAGGGCGCTTCGGATGCCGGTCTGTATCCGGCAGTCGCCGTCATCGGCGATTCGACTTTCACTCATTCCGGCATGACCGGACTGTTGGACTGCGTCAATGAGAACACAAATGTGACCATCATTATTTCCGACAACGAAACAACCGCGATGACCGGCGGACAGGATTCTGCCGGAACGGGACGGATTGAAGCTATCTGCGAAGGAATAGGCGTTGCGAAGGAACATATACGCGTCGTCGTGCCGTTGAAGAAAAACTACGAAGAAATCAAACAGGCCATTCGTGAAGAAATTGAATATAAAGGCGTTTCTGTACTGATACCCCGTCGGGAGTGCATACAGACCCTTGCCAGGAAAAGAAAAAAATCATAACAAGATGAAGATAGACATTATATTATCGGGCGTTGGCGGACAGGGAATCCTGTCCATAGCCGCCATTATCGGCGAGGCGGCGTTGAAAGAAGGGCTGTACATGAAACAGTCTGAAGTACACGGCATGAGCCAGCGAGGCGGTGACGTGCAATCCAACTTACGTTTGTCCGACCGACCGGTTGCATCCGACCTGATTCCGCTTGGCCAGGCCGACTTGATCATATCGCTTGAACCGATGGAAAGTCTCCGTTATTTGCCCTATCTGCAGAAAGACGGCTGGTTAGTGACGAGCGCCCAGCCATTTATTAATATTCCCAATTATCCGCCCATTGAAACGATTCAGGCTGAGTTGGATAAGTTGCCGAACAAGGTGTCTCTTGACGTGGAAACCCTCGCCAAAGAGGCCGGTTCCGTACGCACGGCCAACATCGTGATGCTTGGCGCTGCTACGCCCTTCCTTAGAATTGGATACGATAAAATCGCTGATGGCATTCGTTCCATTTTTGGACGCAAAGGCGATGATATTGTCCAAATGAACCTCCGGGCGTTGCAGGCCGGATATGACGCAGTAAAAACCGACAAGTGACATTGATCAGGTTTTAAGCATGATATCAAAACGACGTGAATTGAAAAAGCTGCAAAACGAGTGTGTAAATATTCAGTAATTCAGCGATTTTAAGTATAATTGCCAAATTTTACATCCGGAAATATTTCATTATTTCAAAATGCGTCTGTATCTTTGCAGTCAGGTTTGAAAAAGAATTTACGAACTTAACAATAAATAGAATAATTATGTCAAAAAAAGTATCAGTTATCGGCGCCGGCAATGTAGGCGCCACATGTGCAGACGTACTTGCTGTACGTAATGCGGCATCGGAAATCGTGCTGCTCGACATCAAAGAAGGCGTATCCGAAGGCAAAGCGATGGATATTATGCAAACAGCCCCGCTGCTGGGCGTTCATTCGCGTGTAACGGGCGTAACCAACGACTACAAGGCGACGGCAGGCTCCGACGTCGTAGTCATCACATCGGGCATCCCTCGCAAGCCCGGAATGACGCGCGAAGAATTGATCGGCGTCAATGCAGGAATAGTTAAATCGGT
>JAISUI010000116.1 GCA_031272155.1 Tannerella sp.
TTTCAGACAGAGCGTTACAAACGTAAAATACAGGAACATTTGGACATGCTTCCGGTATTCTATACCTCTTTTTCCGAATGTCGCCATTTGCGTACCAAAAGCCGTATGTATCGTAACATTATCCTTGATTCTCACCTGATTATCTATCGTATCACAGATGCTCGTATCGAGGTGCTTGACATCGTACATGCCGCATCGAGCGTTCGTAAGATTCAGCTGGTTAGGCGAATACAGGTTTGAAAGGTCGTTGTGATATGGGTTCTGGATTGCTTCACTTCGTTCGCAATGACGGGAGAGAGGTAGTTCGCTTCTTCTTTTTTGCTTGCGGGAAAAATGACGGGGTGGGGTGTTGTTTGAAAATTTGCAGAGGGTGAGGGTTAGGTTGTCTTGGATGGTTTTTTGTTTTGCGGCGGCTAAGAGGGCGTCGCGTAGGGATTGCATGTTGTCAGAGTTGGCGGCGAAGATGGTTTGCATCTCTTTGTCTGACAGTAAGTTCCATAGGCCGTCGGTGCAGAGCATTATTATGTCGCCGTCATTTAATTCGTATTCAGCGGTTTCGGGTTGGGGTTCGTAGTCGGTGTCGCCGAGACATCGGGTAAGTACATGTCCGTCGGGGTGGTTGGCGGCTTGTTTGGGGGTGATGCTGCCGAGGTCTAACAGTTCTTGGACTATAGAATGGTCGCGGGTTAGGCACTGCAAGCCTGTGGCGGGGTTGTAGCGGTAAGCGCGGCTGTCGCCGCACCATGCTACCGTCAGGCGGTCGGCTGTTAGGTGGGCGAGGACTATTGTGCAGCCCATGCCTTGTTTGGTTGGGTCGGCGGCGGCTTGGGTTTTGATGCTTTGGTCGGCGAGGGTTATTGCTTGAGTGATGAGTGGTGAGTGATGAGTGATGAATGGACGGACTTTGTCCGTTTGGGGTGGCTGGATTGCTTCACTGCGTTCGCAATGACGGGAAGGGGAGTCGCAATGACGGGACAATGAAGTACGGACTTCGTCCGTTTGGGACTCTGGATTGCTTCGTTCCTCGCAATGACGGGAAGGGGAGTCGCAATGACGGGGAGAGGGGGGGCAATGACTATAAACGTTGAAATAGTTGCGGATGGTGGCGATGGCGGATTGGGAGGCTATGTCGCCGGCGTTCATGCCGCCCATGCCGTCGCATACGGCCATGAGGCAGCCGGCGGGCGAGGCTTCTACCGGTTCGTCAGTACGAATACCCCACTCGCCTGCGGAGAGGTCGCGGCAGATGAGGAAACTATCCTCATTAACCGCCCGACCTCCCACATCGCTCCATGCTGCAAATTTGTATGTAGCCATTACTTTTTCTTCTTTTCTTTCTTTTCTTTCTTTTTGTCTTTTTTCGCAGGAACAGGGTCGTTTTCATCCTTGATAGGCGTCAATTCCGCTTTTTTAGCCGAGGGATCGTCGGTGATAGGCGTAAGTTTAGAGCTGTTGCCGGTGGGATCAATTAGACGATTGAGCACCCACTGTCCGTTTTGAAGGCTAACGATGCCGCAAAGCAGAAAATCAATCCTGCCGGCGCCTTCGGAAGAGGGAATAATAAAAACGCCGCCGACAATTTCTTTATCGGTCTGCGGCGCCTTCACCTCATAGTCCTGTTTTTCGACTTTGAAAGTCAGTTCGCTACGAGAGACGACAATATCAGATGAATCGGACTCAAGCATCCATACAAGCCATCCTTTTTTATCGCCCGCAGTCTCATCCACGGTGAAGCCTTTGTTTTGAAAAACCGTATCCGTAACGGAATAATAAAGCGAATCCTTAAAAGGTTTAATAATCAAGTCTTTAAAAGGCAATTCGGATGTAATGCTGTCGTTGGGGAAAACATACCGGCTGATGGAAATGACTGGCTCGTAGGCGCTGTCGCCGCGGTAACCCTCATAGTTTGGGTCATACTTCCATGGACGCACTGCCTTGTCGCTTAGTATAAAGCCATTAGAAGTTCTGACGCCAAGCGTAGCGCTCTCACCGAATTGTTTGGCATTGTTAAGCCCGAATCGTTCGCCACTCTTGATGTTTTGCAGTTGATACGAGCGTTGAACGGTGAATATGCTTTTACTGACGGCGTTTTTTATAAACTGCTGATTATTATCCGAAAAAAGGGACCGGATATCAAACTGTGCTTCTACCGCCTGCGGCAGAGTGCAGATAATTGTTAAAAAAATTACTAAATGTTTCATATTAAATAGTTTATTGATTAATTTGTGAAATAGGAACTATGTAATCATATTGCTTTGAATCAGTACCGCGCGAAACGATGCCGACGACAACCAACTTATTGTTTCTGAGAGCAAAGACGGGGCCTCCGCTATTGCCGTAGTCACTACCTTTTGTCGTAAGGATGCAGCCTGAGTTATCGACGCCGTCGCGTGCAATGGTCATCTTGTTGTATATAGGTTCAATGAGCGATTTGCCATCCTGAACGCCTATGCGTTCGGGGAAGCCGAGCAGATGTACTTCTTCTCCTTTATGCAACGAAGTAGCCGCCTGAAAATCAGCATGCAGTGAAGACGACCTGCCAGATACAGTTGCCACAGCCCAATCTTGTGACCACATGATAGGGGATCCTATGTTGTAACGACTGACAGGATACGGGTAGCGCATCAGATATGGAGTGCCGTCTTCCATTTCAAGATGCACAACGTCAAACATCCTGTTTATTTTGAAATCCGACGACGTAAGTTTGAACTGCAGATTATTGTCTTTATACGCATAGATTTCGGAATAAACGATATATTCATCGGGCAGCATTTCGGAAAGGACGATAGCTTTCATATCCTTTTCGTTAGGTTCGAAGAGCCATGATTCCACGCAATGGCGGGCAGTAACAAACCTGCCGTCGCCAAGCATGAATCCCGTTCCTGAGATTATGTTAATATCATAAATTTTACCTCCTTCACTTTTGACCTTCATGAAACTCTTTGTTTCTATGAAATATACGTCTTTCTCGACCTCGTCAATCAACTTGTCGATGGCTGGCGGCAATACCGGCTTCGGACGCGCTTTGAGTTCTTCGATGGCGAGGGAGTCAATCTCATGTTGCTTTTTGGCCGCCAGTATCTGCTCTTGCAGTACGTTGCTTTTGGCTATAACATTGTCTATCTGTTCGCTCTGCGTCGTAATGGTTTCATTCAGTATTTTGTTTTCTCCATTCAGCCGGATGCCAAGCAGCGTGCCTCCGGCTATTGCCAGAATTAGGGCGATGATGAGGATGTTGATAGTCTTGCGGTAGGGGCGGATGAACTGCTCCATCAACAGGCGGGCTTTGTCGCGGGTGAAGATGGATCCCATCATGCTTTGTTTGCCTTGCAGGATGATAAAGCCGAGACGGGGTCCGTCGAGCGAGAGCTGTATCTCGTCGCCGGCTTCGAGGAACCACTCGTCGCGAATGTCTTTGCCATTGACGAGGGTGTTGTTTGTTGGCGACAGGTTGATGAGCCTGTGCCTGTTGCCCTGACGGACGATTGCTGCGTGGCGACGGCTGACGGTGTCGAACGATTCGTCGTAGCGGACGGCGCAGCGCGGGTCGCGGCCTATCTCTATCCTGTCAACGATGATTTTCTGGTTCTCGCCTAACTTGTGGTAGCGGGATGCCGTCTTGTGCTCAAGGATGTAAAACTGTTTGCCGGGCTTCGTTAATGCGCCCCATGCCGAGCTTATTGAGCCTATAAACGTCGGACTTTTGTACTGCTTTGGTTTTGTTGTTTTTGCCATAACTTTGAAAGTTTGAAGTTTAATGTTTAATGTTTATTTTGTTTTGTTTTTGTTTTGTTTTAGTTTATTTGGTTTAAAAGATCACAAGCTTGAGTTACTCCTTCATTACAAGCCCTTATTAACCATTGTCTAGCTTCTGCTCTGTTCCTGCTGATTTGTCCGGGTCCTATTGCATAGTACCTGCCGAGATTATACATTGCAAGATTGCAACCTTGTTGTGCGCCTTGGTAAAAGTATTGTATAGCTTGGGCATAATTTCCCTGCCTATCAGCGGCTCTACCCAAGTCGTTGTAGGAACAGGGATCTTGTTTGTATGTAGCTTGTATTCTCGCATCAGCAGTTCCCATTGTGTAGGTGGTGTTTGGGGAGTAAACATTAGCTACGCCATTAATGTCCCCTTCCCAACTATCGAAGATGTTACCTTCAGGAGGCGAATCGGCTGAAATTGAAACTTGTTGGCCTGCCTCATATAGTCCATTGCCGCTGCCGGAATTTACTGTCAATATGTATATCTCTGGCGCAGGTGGCGGCGTCGGGTCGGGTCTTCTCCTGTAAGTGGCTATGATTGTTGCGTTTAAATTTTCCATTTTGAAAGTCGTTTTTTCGCCGGTTACATTAGCTACGCTTGAAGTGTTACCTGTCCATAGATCGAATACTTCGTCGCTTTGTGGAGCATTTGCCTCGATAGTAACCAATATACCTGCAGCATAATAACCACTGCCGCTGCCGTTTATCACAGTTAAATAATATTGCGGAGGCTGTGGCGGACTTATCTCCGGCTGTTTATTGACTGTTGTGTTTTCTACAGTTTCCTGATGGGTATTATCAACCGGCACATTAATTGTTTCGTCCTTTATGATGTCACTTTCAGCGCTTGAAGACGTAACAGGGGTTTCTACCGATGGCGTAGGAGTTTTAACTATCGGAACAGAAGGCGGTTTTGGCGGCGCTAAAAATAAAGTGATGGCGCCTAATGCTAAAACGCACAACAAGGTGATGATGACCGGTTTCCAGAAGTTTGGTGGCGGCGGGTCAACCTTAACAAGGTTTGGAACCTTGTTAAGGTTTGTACTTGGTACTCTGTCATTGTTGGAATCCGGAATTTTGTTATAGATAGAATGCCTGACGGTAGCTGTTTTCGCAACGCCGCCATTACAAATCGTATATATTTCCCTTGCGGACGGGCGATTGTCAGGGTCAGGGTCAAGGCAGCTGTATATCAGATTTTTAAGATTGCGGGATATATTTTGCTGAATTGCAGGTATCTCACGACCTGAGCCTTGACTTAAACCGCCGAAATTACCAAACGGTGTAACGCCTGTAACAAGTTCATAGACAGACGCTCCGAGCGCCCAGACGTCAAGTTTCGTTTCGTCTGTGGCAGCTATGGAGCTGTCGAAGCACTCCGGCGCCTGATAGGGCTGCGAGCCGGCGTCCACCCTCGTTTTGGTATAGTCCACGCTCGCGGCGGTGTCGAAATCGGCTATCTTATAAACAGTTCCGGAGCTGCTGTCGCTGTCAATCATTATGTTTGCAGGCTTTATATCCCTGTGTACCAAATGCCTGGAATGCAGATGCTCAAGTCCGGCAGCGGTTTGTTTCAGAAACTCCCAAATATCTTTTTCGCTCATCCTGCCTGCATATCGGGAAATGGAACCATCACGCAGATAACGCATTACATAATAAAGCATCCCTCTATCATTGCCGAAATCTTTGGGCGTAAGGATATTAGGATTGTCTATATTGTATAACCGTCTCATTATGGCACGAAACCTATGCTCGTCCATAATCCCGTCCGTAAGGATATGCTCCTTGTAAATCTTGATAGCGCAACGCTCTTCAATACGCATATCTTCTGCAAGCCAGACGTATGCAAAACCCCCGTCGCCGATTAGTTTTGTCAGCCGGTAGTGTTGGGCGAATATGTTATTCGGTTGCAGTAGCATAAGCGTAAATTCTTAATTCTCAATTCTCAATTCTTAATTTTTATTCAACTCTCAGTTTAACGTCGCCGATGGATATGATATCCCCTTTTCGCAGCAAAATCCCTTCGAAAGAGGCTTCACGCGAGTTTACAAAAGTGCCGTTAAGGGATGATTTCCAGCCGCTATGTGATTCGGCATTAAACTGGCCGTCACGGATATACCATTCCTCCGAGTTGTACGATTTTTCGAGTGTGCAGTGTTGGCGCGAAACATATCTGCTAAGTTGCTCTTTTACAGATATATCGTTGTTGAAATCCGTATCCGTCCGTCCCATTGTAAGCAGCCTGACGCCTTGTCTCAGGCAATCGTTAAGGTTATATGTTTTTCCATATTCTTCGCCTTGCATTATTCTGAGTATTAATCCGTTATTGTTGGCGTCTGCGGCGTTGGCGGCAGTTACTGCGAAATTTAACGGTTGAGGGCGGGTAATGTCATTTTTTGATGGCAGTTGCGGAAAAGGTATTGAACCGAGCACATCTTCCACCTTTTGAAAGCGTTTTTGGAAATCAGGCTCAAGGCAGCCTTCAATAGCTTTATAAAACAGTTTACCTGCCGGATTGCCATCCAGCGCTTTACTATTCCATTCGCCTTTATTGCTGTATTTGAAATACTGCCCAAGGTCTTTTTCAGTTTCTAACTTACCGAAGGGCATGTTACCTGTAATTACCTGATACATAATCACTCCGAATGAATAAATGTCGGTAGTAGGGAGAACGGTCGCTTTGCGGTTGGCGCTAACCTGTTCGGGAGGCATATAACCGTAAGTGCCGATTATTTCGCCCCTGACAGTCAGGCGGTTTTCTGTAAGGTGCTTGTTGCGGTCACCCGCCAAGCCAAAATCAGTTAACGCCGCCGTTCCATCAGCCTTGAAAAGCACATTTTGCGGTTTAAGATCGCGATGCACCTTGCCGTTACTGTGCAAAGCGTCAAGTCCGTAAAGTATCTCACTGAAAGTTTTAGCCAACTTAACTCCGTTCTTAGAACCTATTAGCGAGGTCAGATTGCCACGCGGACAGTACTCCATCAAAATATAAGGCACTTTTTCTACATCACCCAGCTTCAAGGTCTGAACAAGAAAAGGGCTTGGAATCTGCCCTGTACGAAACTCCATGTCGAACCGCGCAATCAGTTCTTCCCGCTGTTCGGCAGGTAAAGCCCACAATTTCATCAGTTTAATGGCATAATCATTGCCTGTTATCCCGTCAAATACGCGATAAACGATACCGAAAGCGCCCTTGCCGAGCACCTCTTCAACGCGGTAGCCGTCAATCAAATCCCCCGACTTATAGTCGAGGCGATAAACAACGAGCGGAGTAGCCATCGTATTAGTATTCAGGTATTAACATGAATAGCAGCCTTGTTTCGCCGATAGTTATTACATCGTTGTTGTGGAGTTCGCCGTTGTCGGTCAGGACGCCGTTGATATACGTGCCATGCGACGAGTTTTGGTCTTCAAACTTGAACTTGCGGTCAGCATCGCGATAAAGCACCATCAGGTGGACGTCGGAAATCATTCCGTCATCGGGGATACATACGTCATTACCCCTGCCGGCGCTTCTCCCGATAAAGTTTTTACCTTCATAAACGGGATAGATGACGCCATCGGGCTTGTGCGTCCTGCAAAATAGTACGCCAACTATTGCACGTGGCTTCTTAAAAGTAGTTTTTATTTCCTGCACGGGTGGCGGTGCAGGTGGGGTTTCTGCAATCGGAACCTTGCTGTCGGGCTGTTTCCTGCCCAACTGCTCTTCGCCGCAACGGGGACACGCCTCCTCGTTGCCTCTTACGGGATAGCCGCATTTATGGCATTTCTTCACCGGCACGGTGTTTTTCAACTGACCGCCGGTTGTTATTCCGGCAGCGATATCGGCAAAACCGCCCGTTGTAAAATCGTCGAGTTCTGTTCCACAGTTTTCACATGTTGTTCTTTCTTCGGGATTCTGCCATCCACATTCGTTACATCTTCGCATAGCGTTAAATGTTTTGTCGCCCTCAAAATCCCGAAAGAGCTGTTAATATAACAGAAAAGCGTGGGACTTTTCGCTTTAATCTGCTATAGAGGTCCTGAGAATCACCTTAGCCACAAATTATAAGAGTAAGCCCACGCCGGAAAGGCGTGAGCGCCGACTACTTACTCTTGTGGCTTTAGAAATTTCTCAGGTTTCTACAGCAAGAATAAAAAGCAAACGCTTCGTTTCTACAAATTCATTATGTCATGGACAACATTATTCGCCCATGCAACCGCAAAGATAAATCATTTTTCTCAAAATCAAAACTTTTATCTAAAAAATTTGTTTTAAAGGTTATAATTTTGATAA
>JAISUI010000124.1 GCA_031272155.1 Tannerella sp.
CATCCGCCTTTTCAGGCTACATTTACGCCGGAATTTGCGGACAGGTTGCGGGCGCATTTCCAACTGCCGCAGCAGTTCACCGAGCCACACCACCGCGAATGGTATGGCTACGACCTTGAAATCTTTACCAAACAAGACGCACTTCAGGCAGGCGCCGGATGGGTAACGAACTATTACCTTCACGATGAGCCGTTTACCGACGATTTGGGCATCCGATGGTGTATAGACCGCTATGAAACACCTTTCGGGAAAGGGTATTATACCAATCCCGATGTCGCTCCGCTGGCTTCCGAAACACCTGATATAGAGCATTTTCAAGCGCCAGACCCGAACAAACCGGGCATGTATGCCCACGTAGAACGCCTTGTGCGCGAGTACGGCAAGGAGTATTACATCATCGGGCGCGTACATTGTACGATTTACGAGCTGGCATGGGCGTTGCGGGGCTTTGAAAATCTGCTGCTCGACCTCTTTGTTAACCCCGACCTCGCCAACCGACTGCTCGACATCGTTACCGACTATCATACGCAAGTGGCTGTAAATATGGCAAAACGCGGCGTGGATATGATTTGGCTCGGCGACGACTGGGGTGCGCAAAACAATACGATTGTCAGCATGGAAACGTGGGACGAGTTTTTCAAACCGCGTTACGCTCGCCTCTGCAATGCTATCAAAGCAGTGAACAGGGATATCAAAATCGCTTTCCATTCCGACGGCTGCGTTTACGACGTGATTCCGGGACTGATTGACGTTGGCGTGGACGTGCTGAACCCTATTCAGACGGAATGCATGGACCCTGCTATCCTCAAAAAGTGGTTTGGTAAGAATCTCTGCTTCTTCGGGGGCGTAGCGGTGCAGTCCACTTTGCCTTTCGGCACGCCGGATGACATACGTCGCGAATACGCTCATCTAAAGGCGACGCTCGGCGAGGGTGGAGGATGGATTTGTGCACCAACACATCATGTACAGTTAGATACGCCATTGGAAAATTTTCTCGAACTGATAAAATACGTTACAAATGCAAATTGTTGATATACTGATATTTGTGGCTTACTGTCTGCTCGTGCTGTTCACCGGACTTTTCGTTTCGCGCAGCAAGAACAAAGACGCCGGCGACTATTTCCTTGCCGGGCGCGGGCTGGCATGGTGGGCTATCGGCGCCTCTATCATCGCCTCTAACATCTCGGCGGAACAGTTTGTGGGCATGTCGGGGTCGGGTTACGCCGTAGGGCTTGCCATCGCTATATACGAATGGATTGCTGCTCTGGGACTTATCATTGTGGCAAAATTCTTCATCCCCGTTTTCCTGAAGAAGAAAATCTTCACCATGCCACAGTTCCTTGAAGAACGCTTCGACGGCAGGGTTAAAACCGTTATGGCGTTTTTCTGGCTGTTAGTTTTCGTGTTTATCAACCTCACTTCAATACTCTATCTTGGCGCGCTGACAATTGAAAAAGTTGTCGGCATCCCGCTGTGGATGGGTGTAGTAGGGCTGTCGTTGTTTGCGCTCGTCTATTCCGTTTACGGCGGTCTGAAAGCCGTTGCGCTGACCGATGTGATACAGGTTGTGTTTCTTGTTGGCGGCGGGCTGCTGACCACCGGCATTGCGCTTAACTTGATAGGCGGCGGCGAAGGTATAGTCAAAGGGTTTTCCAATCTGTACGCGCAAGCTCAGGACAAGTTTCATCTTATACTCGACAAATCGAACCCCGGATATACCGACCTGCCCGGTATTCGCGTAATTCTTGGAGGGTTATGGGTTGCAAACCTGTATTACTGGGGTTGTAATCAGTATATTATACAGCGTGCGCTGGCTGCCCGCTCGGTACGGGAAGCGCAGTACGGAATGGCATTTGCGGGGTTCATCAAACTGTTTGTGCCTCTTATCGTTGTTATTCCGGGAATTGCGGTCTTTGCACTTCACGCGCCGATAGACAAGCCCGACGAAGCCTATCCGTGGCTGTTAGGCAATCTGCTGCCGACGGGCGTCAAAGGGCTTGCTTTTGCTGCGCTGACAGCAGCTATTGTGAGTTCGCTCGCTTCGATGATGAACAGCATCTCGACCATTTTCACGATGGACATATATCGCTCATTTGTCCATAAGAAGGCTGAACAGAACGAGCTGGTGCGCGTCGGACGGTGGGTAAGCGTACTGTCCCTGCTCATCGCTGCGCTGATAGCGCCAATGCTTACTGGGCTGAATCAGGCGTTTCAGTATATTCAGGAATTTACCGGCTTTATCAGTCCGGGCGCTTTAGCTATCTTCCTTGCAGGTATCTTTTGGCGACGCGCCACCTCAAACGGCGCTTTGGCAGCTGCCGCAGGCTCGTTTGTCTTCTCGGCGGCGTTCAAGTTCGCCCTCCCTGCAATGCCTTTCCTCGACCGTATGGGCATCGTGTTCCTCCTCTGCTGCGGGCTGATTGCCACATTCGGAAAGCGTGGCAGTGTGGCTTCAAGTGTTCCTTTAACAAAAATGTCATTTAAGACCACCCCGCTCTTTAACATATTATCAGTCATCATTATAGCAATCTTTGTGCTGTTTTATGTGCTGTGGTGGTGAGTTTTATGCAGAGAAATTTCGTTTTTCGTCAATGATATATTCGGGACGGCCTTTGATTTCGTCGAACAGCACCCCAATGTATTGCCCCAGCACACCGATAGTAAGCAGTTGAACGCCCCCGAAAAACACCGTGACGGTAATCGTGGACGTCCAGCCTATTTCCGCATTACTGAAGCCATATATTTTACCCAGTATCACCCAAATAGCCAGGATAATGCCAATAATAACGGCTGCAAAACCTAATCCGATCACAATCTGGAGTGGTTTTTTGGAGAAATACAACAATGCGGTTGAAGCGAATTTCAGCATCTTGCGCAAGGGGTATTTTGTTTCGCCGGCAATACGCGCTTTCCGTTCATAGTAGAACGGAACTTGTTTGAATCCTATCCAACTGATCAGTCCCCGGATATACTTACCGGTTTCTTTCAACCGGTTAAATTCATCCATGATTTTGCGGTCAATCAGGCGAAAATCGCCTGTGTCGAGCGGGAATTTTACTTCGCTCATCCGGTTCATGGTGCGGTAAAACTGCTTGGCCGTAACCTGTTTGAACCAACTTTCCTTTTCGCGCGACTGGCGGACACAATATACGCTGTTGGCCTGCTCTTTTTTGCACAAATCCATAATTTCGGGAATCAATTCCGGCGGGTCCTGCAAATCGGCATCCATGATAATCGCCCAATCCGCATCACAATACCGGATGCCGGCGGATACGGCAGGCTGGTGGCCAAAATTCCTTGAAAAATGAATGACTTTTACGCCGGTATCCGCAGCAGCGATCTCGTTCAGTATCTCCCGCGTACCGTCCTGACTTCCGTCATTTACATAAATAATCTCCGTCTGAAAGGGCAAACCGTCCAATACTTCTCGCGTTTGCCGGTACGAAATGGAAAGCAGTAATTCTTCATTGTAACAAGGTATGATGAGCGATAATTTCTCCATGATTTCAAGATTTGAATGTATAAAACTTATTGATAATAAAATTGGTAACAGTATAAAATAACATCCCGGCCAAATTACAGATCAGCGATGAATTTAGCACGTAATGCTGTCCAAACACGTTGAATGGTATGCTGTGTATCTTCACATACGAGTTTAGCAGATTAACCAGAATCAGTTGAGGAATATAGCATATCAGAAAGCCAACCGTAAATTTGGCAAATTCGGATTTCCAGTTTTTCCGGCTTTGGAAGGTCCATTTCCGGTTGAAAAAAAAGCTGTTCAGCAAACCGGCCGTGAAACCCAAAATATTGGATATGGAGAGTTCAAATGCCATCGCTTTTTCTTTCCCTTCCACGCCAAAAGCGAATTTGAGCACTAACCAGAACACAATTGCTGTGACAATCGTATTCATTACGCCTACAATACTATATCTAACGGCCTGCCTGATTACTTTCATGGATTTGAATGATTTTATTGATTTCTTTCTCGTTCAATTCTTTAACATTAGTCACCGTGAAAGCATCTGCTAAAAAGTTTCCGTATTGATTACATTCTTTTATTATGCTGCTCAAAATCCGTTTAATATCTCTTTGTATCGGCACTAACAGGAGCATTTCCACATGTTTTTCCTTCACCGTCAAGCGTTCGATTTTACAATCTTCCCGTGGCAGGGAATAGGCAAATTCCCGCTCAATGACCTGCCGCTGATAGTCGAGGAATGGTTTTCCGGCGTCCGATAACAGTAGCACGAAAAAGCGCAGTTTTTTAGACTTCCCGCCTAAGCCGGTGGAAATATAAATATGTTTTTCGTCCGACAACTCGGTTTCCAACGCTATACGACTTTCCATCAACGCCATATAAGACCAGTCGGCCAGTTCCGGTTCAGCCTCGCGGGCATATTGTTCCAGAATCCGGTAGGCCTTCACCTGTTTGGATATAGCTAATGTGGACAGTATCTGACGTTTGTAATCCTTTGTTGCATCCGGCTGGTGAAGTTCCGAAAGCGCAGTTTCATAATCCGCATCATTCAGACGGGGGAGAGGAAGCAGTTTCCGCAGGTGATTGGAGAACTTGAAATATTCCATTTGCACCTCGACAGGCACCCTTTGCTCAAGGATATGGAAATCCCCTTCCGTTTCTGAAAGAAACTTCTGAAATTGATCGAAAGCATCTCTTGGTCTCATATCCTAACTGAATTTTGATTTGTCAAAACGGTGCAAAAGTACGTTTTTTTTTCAAAATGGAAAATATATGAGATGAAAATCTCATGCGCAGGGAAATTAATAGCCGCCAAATGAAGCGCCGGACAAGTGTTAATAAAATAAAATTGACGGGGCGTTCTTAAACTTTTTCTATCGCGCGGTGTCTATCTTATCGAAATCTGAAAAAAAAAGAAAGAGATAATTTATGGCATTACGACGATTTTTAGGGTTTTTATTCTGGCTCTTACCGGCAATTTCCCTGACCGCACAGATTGAAGTGCGGGGAACAATAATTGAATCCGGCAGCAAAGAGCCGATTGAGCAGGCTACCGTCCGCTTGCTAAGCAACAAAGACAGCAGTCTGGTCACAGGTGATGTTTCCGGCCGGGATGGCTCTTTTGCCGTCAAAAAGGTAAAGGCAGGGGATTATATCCTTGAGGCCTCATTTATTGGTTTTGAACCTGAATTTATTTCTCTGAAAATTACGGGGAGAACAAATCCCGTCAATGTCGGTCAAATTGAGATGCACGAAGAATCCGTCCTGTTAGGCGAAGCCGTTATCACAGCAAAAGCGGTTGAAGTAACAGTAAAAGGCGACACGGTGGAATATAACGCTGATTCATACAAATTAGCAGAAGGCTCCATGCTCGAAGACCTTCTCAAGAAGATGCCCGGCGTGGAGGTCAGCAACGACGGCACCGTAACCGTTAACGGCAAGGAGATTAAGAAAGTGCTCGTTGATGGCAAGGAGTTCTTCTCCGACGACCCTAAAGTAGCCTCTAAAAACCTGCCTGCCAAGATGGTTGAAAAGGTGCAGGCTTACGATAAACGCAGCGATATGGCTATGATGACCGGTTTCAACGACGGCGACGAGGAGGCAGTGATAAACCTTACCGTCCGTCCGGGCATGAAGCGGGGCTGGTTCGGTAACGCCTTTGCCGGCTACGGCAGCCAGGAACGATACGAAGGCAACTTTATGGTAAACAAGTTTGTCAACAACGACCAACTGTCGGCTATCGGGGGCATCAACAACACGAACAACATGGGCTTCACCGACCTCGCCTCGTCTATGTTCAGCGGCATGGGCGGCGGCGGCAGACGAATGATGATGAACTTCGGCGGCAACAACGGGATCACCCAGTCAGGCAACATTGGCACGAACTTCAGCAAGGAATTTAGCAGCAAACTGACTATTGGCGGCAACGCACGCTATTCACATTCCGACAATGAGGCTGACAGCAAAAACGTTACCGAGAACATCCTCAAAAGCGGCAATACTTCCGACTACGACAAGTCGCATACCAACACGCTCAACGACAATCTGGGCATCAACCTGCGCCTGACCTGGAAACCCGATACGCTGACGCAGTTGATTTTCACGCCCAACTTCTCTTACAGCCGTACCAATCAAAGCGATATAGGCGATTCTTACACGCTTAACAGTTCACGCGACTCGATGAACACCGTAACATCCAATTCCGGTTCAAAAGGCAGCGGCTATAACACTTCGGCGCGTTTGGAGGCGAGCCGCAAACTCAACAGTAGCGGGCGCACGTTGAGCATCTCGCTCTCCGGCGGCACAGGCGACACAAAGAACGACGGAACGAACTACTCGCTGACACGGTATTTTCAAGAAGCCATGCCCGCCGACCTCGTTGACCAGCAGACCAACTATCATAACACAAGTTATAACTATCGCGGCTTCGTCTCTTTTGTCGAGCCTTTAGGCTACAATAACTTCCTGCAATTGACCTACAGCTACAGCGGCAGTCGTAACGAGGCAATCAAAAACGCCTACACCGGCGCTAATTATACGGAACTCGATTCGGCTTACAGTAAAAGCTCGCGCAACGAATCGGCTAACCAGCGGGCAAGCGTCGCCTTCAAGTCGCAGCGCGATAAATACAACTACACGGTAGGCTTCAACGTTGACCCTTCGTGGCAAAAGACGGGCACCTTTGTCGGCAATACCATTCTGTATTCCAACAGCCGCAACGTAGTGAACTACTCGCCGTCGTTTCAGTTCATCTATCGCCCTGCCCAACAAACCGATGTGCGTATTGACTACGAAGGGCGCACCAGCCAGCCCTCCATGCTGCAACTGCAACCCGTTGAAGACGTGTCGAATCCGCTTAACACCACCATAGGTAATCCGGAACTGAAGCCGCTTTACACCAATAGCTTGCGTATGCGTTTCCAGAAATTCATCCCCGAACAGCAAACGGCTCTGTTGTTCTTCGGCAGCGCAAATTATATTATCAATGACATCGTCAATTCTACCGTCAACGACCCAACGACAGGTAAGAAATATACTACTTACGAGAATGTCAATGGAAACTACAACTTTGACGGACGGTTCATTTTCAATACTCCGCTAAAAAATAAGAAGTTCTCCATCAATAGCATGTTGTTCGGCAGATATGCCAACGCCAACAGCCTTATAGACGAGGCTAAAAACATGAACAAGTCGCTGCAATTGCAGGAGCGCCTGACGCTCAATTATCGCTCCGACCTGTTCGACTTCGGACTGAACGGCAATATCTCGTATCGCAACACCAGCAACTCGCTCGAAACCGGCAGTAACCTCAAGACCTACGATTACGGCGGCGGCATGAACACATCGCTTTACCTGCCGTATGATTTCCGCGTCGAGAGCGATATCAACTACTCCACCAATTCGGGCTATTCCGACGGTTACGAGCAGAACGAACTGCTGTGGAACGCCTCGCTGTCGAAGAGTTTCCTCGCCGGCAATGCCGCCACATTGAGGCTGAAGATTTACGACATCCTGCAGCAGCGTAGCAGTATTTCGTATTCCACCACTTCCACCTATACACGCTATTCTGAATACAACACGCTGAACAGTTATTTCATGCTGCATTTCATCTACAAGTTCAGCGTCTTTGCAGGCGGCGGTAAAGAGTCGGATATGCGTCGCGGCGGCCCCTTCGGAGGAGGCCCGCCTCCCGGTGGTGGAGGTCCCGGACGGTTCTGACGACAGCCTGTTTTTCCCGTCTTTTGCAGACATAATTTGGTTATGTCAGTAAAAAAATGTACCTTGCGCCGTCTTAGAAAATAGCAGGTATCATTCATGAAAAAGATATGTACGGGAATTTTCAGCAATACTTGACACAGGAACTGGCGGCTATTGAAGCGGCCGGACTCTGTAAAAAAGAAAGGTGTATCAGCACGCCCCAACAGGCGGCTGTCAAAGTGAACGGACATGAAGAAACCTTGAACTTTTGCGCAAACAACTATCTCGGATTGTCCAATCATCCGCGATTAATTGAAGCGGCAAAAAAAGCAATGGATTCACATGGCTACGGGATGTCGTCCGTCCGCTTTATTTGTGGCACACAAGATATTCATAAACGACTGGAAGCAGCCATTTCGGACTACTTCCGGACGGAAGATACGATCCTTTACGCGGCGTGTTTCGACGCCAACGGGGGATTGTTTGAGCCGCTTTTGGCGGAAGACGACGCGATCATTTCCGATGCGCTGAATCATGCTTCCATCATTGACGGCATACGGTTGTGCAAAGCTAACCGATACAGATATGCCAACGCCAATATGGAAGATTTGGAACGCTGCCTGCAGGCAGCGCAGGCGCAACGCTACCGGCTGATCGCGACAGACGGCGTTTTCTCAATGGACGGCAATGTAGCGCCTATGGATCAAATCTGTGCGCTGGCCGAAAAATACAACGCGCTGGTTATGGTGGACGAATCCCATTCAGCCGGCGTGGTCGGACCGACAGGCCACGGAGTGGCCGAACTGTTTGGTCTTTACGGGCGGATAGACGTTTTTACCGGTACGCTGGGCAAATCGTTTGGCGGCGCTTTGGGCGGATTCACGACCGGACGCAGGGAAATCATTGACCTGCTGCGCCAGCGTTCGCGGCCTTATCTGTTCTCCAATTCATTAGCGCCGGCCATAGTCGGCGCCGGTATCGAAGCGTTCCGGATGCTGAAGGAAACGGATGCCTTGCATGAACGCTTGGCAACGAACGTCGTGTATTTCCGCGACCAAATGATACACGCAGGTTTCGACATCAAACCTACGCAGTCGGCTATTTGCGCCGTGATGCTTTATGATGCACGCCTGTCGCAGCTCTTTGCGCAGCGTATGCAGGAAGAGGGCATTTACGTGACGGGATTTTATTATCCGGTCGTTCCGAAAGGGGAAGCGCGTATCCGCGTGCAACTGTCGGCCGGACATGAAAAAAACCACTTGGATAAGGCGATTGCCGCTTTTATCAAAGTGGGGAAAGAACTTCAGGTTCTTCATTGAATTGAAATAAACAAAAAAACAATATATAAATAATATAGAAAAGCAATAATAAACAAGCAATAAAAACGAATAGAAACAAAACAAAAACAGTGTATGCAACCAAGTAATTTTCATAGTCATTGTACTTTTTGCGACGGACGGAGTCATCCGGAAGATTTTATCAAATTTGCCATTGCGCAAAACTTCCGGGCTTATGGGTTTTCATCCCATTCTCCGCTGCCGTTCGCTACCTCGTGGAATATGCCCATTTTGGACATGCCGGAGTATTTTAATGAAATTAAACGCTTGAAAAAGAAGTATGCGGGGCAAATTGAGATTTACCTCGGCATGGAGATTGATTATTTAGACGATACATACAATCCTTCCATTTCGATGTTCCGCTCATTGCCCTTAGACTTCAGGATCGGCTCCATTCATTTTCTTCCGTGGAAATATCCGCTGGAAGAAGACAATATGTCGAGTATTGATTGTGCCTATAAGGATTTTGAGAAAATGGTCAAAAACCATTACAGGGGGGATATCCGCCGTGTAGTGTCCGATTTTTTCCGTTCCACCATAGACATGATCGAATCAGGCGGTTTTGATATTGTAGGCCATTTGGACAAAATCTATTTCAACGGATGCAATCATCCCGGTTTTGACATGACGGCCGACTGGTATCAAAAACCGCTGACGGAATGTATAGATTTGATTGCGCAAAAAGAGTATATTGTAGAAATCAATTCAAAAAACTTTGCACCGAGGCAACAAATCTATCCGCATTTCAATGTATTAAAAACCTTGTACGATCACCATATACCGGTGATGGTCAACTCCGACAGTCATTCGCCCGTCCTGATTAATTCGGGGCGCAACGAAGCGCTGACACTGCTTCGGGCAGTTGGCTACCAATCCACGCGCGAATTAGTGGACGGTACATGGCAGGACGTCCCGATTGAATAAATTAATTCCTGTTCCGATGCTGTTCAAACCGGTTTGTATAGAAGATAAACATACGATTACACAATACACGTATCCATGCAATTACCTGAATTGCGATTTTTCATTCGCAAATATATGCAGTTGGCGTTTTTTGTACAACAGTGAGTTTGCAGTCTCGGACGGTTTTCTGCTGATTCGCTTTTATGTCGAAGAAAAAGGACACCGGCACAGGGTTTACATGTTTCCCGTCGGGGACGGCGATTTGAAACAGGCCATCGGGCTGCTGGAACAGGACGCGCAGGCGGACGGGCATACGTTGTGCATGTTGGGTGTCACGCCCGAATGTAAACGTATGCTTGAAACCGTCTTCCCGAACGAATTTACGTTCCGTCCCGAACGGGATTATTTCGATTACGTTTACCTGCGGAGCGACCTGGCCTCGCTAAAGGGGAAGAAATTCCAGCCCAAACGCAATCATATTAACAAGTTCAGGAACAGTTATAACTATTCTTACGAACCTGTTACGCCCGACCTTGTCCCGCTGTGTCTGGAACTGGAGTGCAAATGGTATCAGGCCAACCGGAAAGACGAAACGGCGGATGACCTGCGGCATGAGAACCAATCCATGGTTTTTGCACTCAGTCATTTTGACGAACTGGGACTGACCGGCGGCGCCCTGCTCGTGGACAATGAGATTGTGGCGTTCACCTACGGCTCCCCGATTAATCATCATGCCTTCGGCGTTCATGTGGAAAAAGCCGACGTCAGGTATGAAGGCATCTTCAGTGTGGTCAATCAGGAGTTCGCATCGCGATTGCCGGAACAGTTTCTTTATATCAACCGCGAGGAAGACCTTGGGATTCCCGGCTTGCGCCAGTCCAAACTGTCGTACAATCCGGTGATCCTGCTGGAAAAAAATACGGCCATCAAACGACACTGAGCGATCTATGAAAGCGGAAATCCTCAACTTATGGAAGGCGTCATTTGATGACACGGACGATTTCGTCCGTCTCTATTTTGACCGGGTGTATAAGGATGAATATACGCTGACGCTCAGGGAGAACGGACAGGTTGTTTCGGCTCTGCAAATGCTTCCCTACCGTATGACGGTTGGCGGCACAACCGTGCCGTTAGCATACGTCTGCGGCGTTTGCACCCGCCCGTCCGAGCGCGGAAGGGGGCTGATGCATCAACTGATGCAACAGGCGATAGCAGAGATGCGCAGGCGGGGCTTCACGCTCACGGCGCTGATTCCCGCTTCCGAACGCTTAGCCGGTTATTACAGGCGCTTCGGATATACCGACGCCTTTTACCGTTCCACCGAAGTATATCATGCCCATGCAATGCCGTCCGGCGAGGCTTTCTGCCGGATCGTTTCGCACAGGGAACTCCCGTCCGAAACGGTTTTCGACTATTTTGACCGGAAATGCAGGGAGCGTCCCTGCGCTGTGCTGCACGATGCGTTCGGATGGGAGACGATTTGCATGGATTGCCTGCTGGATGGAGGCGATGTATGGCTGGCGCTTCGCGACGGCGAAGCCGTCGGACTGACCCTTGCCCTGCCCCAACCCGACCATAGCGTACTGATAAAAGAAATCCTTTATGAACATCCTGCCGTCAAAACGGCGCTTATCCGCTTTGCGATGAACCGTTTCCATTGCCAAACGGCTTACGTCCGGACGCCTTCCGCGCCGGCCGCCGATGCGCATCCCTGCGGGATGGCAATGATCTTAGATGAAGAACGGATGACGTCCCTTTTCCAGTCCGCCTGCCCCGGAAGGGCGATTCCGAACGGCACAGACCTGCTGACGCAAACGCTTCCGGATACGCAACGCCCCTGGATGAACCTGATGCTTGATTAAAGAAGGATCAATACCTGTAGTGATCAGCCTTGTAAGGCCCTTCCACCGGCACGCCGATATAATCCGCCTGCTTTTTCGTCAGTTGGGTCAGCTTGACCCCGATGCGTTCCAGATGCAGGCGGGCGACTTCCTCGTCAAGGTATTTCGGCAGGCAATAAACGCCTGTTTGATACGTGTTCTGCCACAAATCAATTTGGGCAAGCGTCTGGTTGGTAAACGAATTACTCATCACAAACGACGGATGTCCTGTAGCGCATCCGAGATTGACCAACCGTCCTTCGGCCAGCAGGAATACCGAATGGCCGTCGGGAAATGTATATTTATCCACCTGCGGTTTGATGTTCAGGTGCCGGATCCCTGGAAAATGAACAAGCTGATCCACCTGTATTTCGTTATCAAAATGGCCTATGTTACAGATGATCGCCTGGTCGCGCATGGCTTTTATATGGTCAATGGTGATGATGTCGCAATTGCCTGTCGTGGTCACAAACACATTGCCTTCCCCAACGGCTTCTTCCATCGTAGTCACTTCAAAACCTTCCATGGCGGCCTGCAGGGCGCAGATAGGATCTATCTCCGTAATAATCACGCGGGCGCCATACGAGCGCATCGAATGAGCGCATCCTTTCCCAACGTCGCCATAGCCGGCTACCACCACCACTTTGCCCGCGATCATAACGTCCGTAGCGCGTTTGATGCCGTCGGCCAGCGATTCGCGACAGCCGTAGAGGTTATCGAATTTGGATTTCGTAACCGAATCGTTCACATTGATGGCCGGCACGAGCAGTTCGCCGCGTTCCATCATCTGATACAGGCGATGCACGCCGGTAGTCGTTTCCTCCGAAATACCTTTCATTTCGGCCAGCATACGGTGCCAGCGTTGCGGGTCTTCGTCCAAGATAGACTGCAGGGTGTTCAGGATCACCTGTTCCTCGTGGTTGTGTCCTTTTCGCCGGATGCTCTCCGGATCGTTCTCGGCGCGGTAGCCCCAGTGAAACAGGAGGGAGGCGTCGCCGCCATCGTCCACGATCATATTCGGGCCTTTCCCGCCGGGGAAACGCAGGGCCTGTTCCGTACACCACCAGTATTCCTCAAGGCTCTCGCCTTTCCAGGCGAAGACAGGTACGCCCGTCGCAGCAATGGCTGCCGCCGCATGATCCTGCGTTGAGAAAATATTACAGCTTGCCCAGCGCACATCGGCGCCCAACTTCACCAACGTTTCAATAAGCACCGCCGTCTGGATGGTCATGTGCAGCGAGCCGGTGATACGTGCGCCCTTCAGGGGTTGCCGGTCGGCATATTTCCTGCGCAGCGCCATCAGTCCGGGCATTTCGTGTTCGGCGATTTCGATTTCTTTCCTGCCGAAATCAGCCAGTTGGATGTCTGCCACCTTGAAAGGCAGACCGTTTGGATTTATTTGTGCCATATCTTTCATAAATTACGGGGCAAAGGTACAAAAAATATGAAATACCGGCGCAGATTTTCCGACAATCCTTTTTTATATCAAAAATTACGCTTATCTTTGCGGGGAATCCGAACGTTGATTAAGCAGGAATTAATTCATATTTTTGTCAATATATAACATTATTAATTATCTATTAAAATTAGAAACTATGGCACGTCCAGTAACACTTTACACCCTGCAATGGGGTGATTTACCATTAGAAACCGTATGCCAGAAAGCGAAAGCTTTCGGATACGACGGTCTTGAACTCGGGCTTCCGAATCACGTTGACGTTCGTCAAACGGACGAAGCTTACTACAAAGGCATCAAAGACTTGCTGGCCAAATACGGCCTGCAGCTCCACACCATTTCGACGCACCTGATCGGGCAATGCGTTTGCGACCCGATTGACTTCCGTCATCAGGCCATACTGCCCGACTACATCTGGGGCGACGGCGAGCCGGAAGGCGTCCGTCAGCGAGCCGCCCAGCATGTCATCCAAACCGCCCACGCCGCCAAAGCGCTTGGCGTCCGGACGGTAGTCGGATTTACGGGCAGCCCGATATGGCAGTACCTGTATTCTTTCCCGCCGACGAGCGATGCGTTCATCGAAGACGGCTACAGGGAATTTGCCAAACGGTGGACGCCGATCCTGGATGAATATCAGAAATTGGGCGTTCGTTATGCGCTCGAAGTGCATCCCACGGAGATCGCTTTCGACACCATCACGGCAGCCCGCGCACTCGATGCGGTCAAGCAGCATCCCGCGTTCGGCTTCAACTACGACCCCAGCCATTTCGGCTACCAGGGAGTGGATTACGTTGATTTTATTTATCGTTTCCCGGAGCGCATCTTCCATGTCCACATGAAGGATGTTTACTGGAGTGATACGCCCAAGCCGGCCGGCGTGTTCGGCGGCTATGTCACCTTCGGCCGCCCGGAACGCTACTGGAACTTCCGCAGCATGGGACACGGGAAAATCAATTTTGAAGAAATTATCCGCGCCCTTAATTTCATTGGCTACGACGGCCCGCTCTCCGTCGAATGGGAAGACAGCGCGATGGATCGCGAACACGGCGCGCGCGAGTCGTGCGAGTTTGTGAAAAAAGTGGATTTCCGCACTTCAGGACACGCTTTCGACGCGGTGTTTGAGAAAAAATAATCCCGCCTGCGTCCCCCCTGTAAAAAAAAATATTACAGGGGGGACGTATTTTTTTTCTTTTTTTCTTTGCTGTATTAAAAAACTTCCTTTATCTTTGCCCCAAGTAAAAAATTTTACAATGTTTCAGACTTATGGAATATACTTTTACGATCAATACAGCAACCATCTATCCGCCTGTATATCCGATCAGCCAACCCGTTATAAGTTAATAATAATTAACGGGGGGCATTTTTTAACATTCAGCAACCATATAATTTCCTTTTACATTACAGCAAGCCGCCGTTGGAACAGCCCGACGACGCCCCGCAGTGCTGCACGACCCGTTCTGGAACACTCAACGATGTCCCGCAGTGCTGCACGACCCGTTTGTGGAACACACGACGATGTGTCGCAGTGCTGCACGACCCGTTCGGGAACGCCCGAAGATGTGTTGCAGGGCTGCGCGAGCCGTTCGGGAAGGCCCGAAAATGTCCCGCAGGGCTGCAGGAGCCGTTTGGGAAGGCCCGAAGATGTCCTGCAGGGCTGCGCGACCCATTCGGGGAACACACGAAGATGTCCCGCAGGGCTGCAAAGCCCGTTCGTGAACGCCCGGCGCCGCTTTCACACGACTATTTTTTTACTAACTAAATATTAAATCATTATGAAAATTACCAGATTAGAAACCAGTCGCCTTCGCAATGAGGCATTTTTCCAGTTCTTTACCGAATTTAAGGAGCTGGCGGCGAAATACAACCCGTCAGCCCTCGACATTGCAACGCTCTATGACGAGTTCCTGCCCCTCTACGCCGAAGCCGACGAGGCGCTCGAACTGATCCGCAAGAGCCTGCTGACCGACAAAATGGACGAAGCCGACCACCGGCGCGACCAGACCTATCACGGCCTCGTAGCCGCCGCACGCGCCTGCCTCACACATTTCAACGCCGAGAAACGCGAGGCCGCCGAACGCTTAGCCATCCTCTTCGACACCTACGGCAACCTCGCCCGCAAATCGTCCAACGAGGAATCGGCCGCTATCCACAACCTCCTGCAGGAACTAAGCGGCGCCTACAGCACGCAGGTAGCCCTGCTGAATATCTTCGACTGGACGGAACAGCTCGCCGCCGACAACACAGCCTACGAAACGCTCTACCGCGAACGCAGCGCCGAGATAGCCGGACGCCCGCAGTCGAGGATGAAAGAAGTCCGCCCCAAAATACAGGACGTTTACGCCCGTATCGTCGAACGCATCGAAGCGCTCTCGCTTATCAACGGCGACAGCCCCTACGCACCCTTCGTCAACGAATGGAACGCAACCGTCAGTAGCTACAAAAACGCACTTGCGCACAGGCACCATAAGGCTGAAACGACGGGTGAGAATTAATAATTGACAATTAATAATTAACAGTTGGATAGGAGATATTGATTATGGAATTTATTCAGGAGAATTTAACTATGTTTATTATTGTCGTCGCAATTGTGATTATTGCCATCGGCTGTTCGGTTTATCAATACATTAAGGCTGGCGATAGCAAGAGTGTAACGGATACCGGACAGCCCTCACTTGCCGACATTGCAATAAAACACGCCGACGATGTCGAAATGGTGCGCCAAAGTGAAAGAGAAAAAGAAGTCTGTTCAGGATGTGGCAGAACGAAGAAAAAAATTTTAGATGATTTTGATGAACTCGCAAGAAGAGGAGCGTTAGTATTGGGTTCCACCGCGTTACTATACTGTCCTCAATGTAAAAAATATTTCTGTGGCAGGTGCCAAGTAGATCTCGGATGGCATTCGGGTTGTCCCGTATGCAAATCTAAATTAGATTGAACTGGTGATGTAGCTGTCCGTTCAGGAAGACGATTGAAAACCCTTCTTTCGGAAGGCGCCCTTAGTAGCCGACAGACCGCCCCAACCTGATTTTTCGCCCTTATTTTCAAACAACGAATAAGGGAGAAATAAATGGGGTGGATGTCCCCGGCTATTAAGGGAACCTTGATAGAATAAGGGTGTTTGTGGGCGTGGCGGAGGTTTCCCATTGGCTTGGGCCGAACTTCGTTTCCAGAATGGAATGAGTCGTTCGGCAGAAACGGGACATTGACACCCAAAAAATGGTACTTAAGTGCCATTGCAGGATAATTTCAAGCGTTCTATTTTTGCAACATCAATCTTGTTGACGAAAATCATGCGCATCACCCCGCAGGGGATTGAACAATTATTAATTATTAATTGTTCATTGCAACGAGCATATATATTAATGTGGTAACAAAAATAAATTTAAAGCAGCCGCCGAGCCGCTCGTGCGTGGGGGTCGGCAAGAAAAAATGAAAAAAGTAAGTATTAAGAGAATTTTGATTGGATTGACCGCAGTGTCAATCATGAGTGTGATGCCCGCGCTTACGGTGTATGGGCAGGAGACCGGCGGCGAATTGACGCCGACCGTAAAGTGGTATATCGAGAACGGAACGCTGCATATCAGCGGGACAGATACGGTACCCACTACGATGATGGGCAAAAAATCGCCATGGAGCCAGGCGGTTTCGCAATTCAGCGCCGTATCAATAGACGACGGCATAACGGCTGTCGGAATGAACCTGTTTATCGGCTATAAAAACATTACGTCGCTGACGGTTGCAGGCAGCGTAAGAGAGATTGGCGGAAGCGCGTTCAATAAATGTAAAAACCTCACAACGGTGGAATTGAAAGGCGCCATCCCGCCCGACATTAACATGGTGGTGTTTTACGGAACGAAATTAGCGCAGAAAAAACTTATTGTGCCTGCCGGTACAAAGGCTACCTACGAGGCCGACCCGTTATGGAGTCAATTCGGGACGATCGAAGAAAGCTCGCAACCGGCCGACAACGCAGCAACGGCACAGGAAAATTCGACAGCGACACTGACCGAGCCGTGCGCCATCCACCTGACGCGAACGACAAACTTCGTTGGCGGAGGCGTAAGTCTGCAGGTTTTCCTCAACGGTGAAGAGCAGGAAAAACTGAAAAACGGCAGCACCATTGACCTGCAAACCGACCGCGTTAAAAACGAACTTCTTATCCAGCAAGGTAAGAATCCGGTAGTGATAAAACGTTTCGACGCAACATCGGGAGGCGACATAAAGATAGAATTTTCATTCTTTTTTGGCGCTTTGAAAATTGTTGAATAGAAAAACGTGATTATGAACCGCCCGCCGAAAAGGGGCACAAAACAGTAATTTAAAGCAGCTGCCGAGCCGCTCGCGTGTGGGGGTCGGCACGAGAAAAATGAGAAAAATAGATGTAAAGAGAATGTTGATTGTATTGGCGGCAACGTCAATCCTGAGTGTAATGTCGGTCGCTTTATCTGCACAGGAATTAACCCCAAAGAAAAAGAGCGAAAAATGGGGCTTTGTTGATTCGTCCGGAAACGAAGCAATATCATTTATTTATGATGATGCCAGATCTTTCAGCGAAGGATTAGCTGCGGTAAAGAAAGACGGTAAATATGGATTTATAGACAAAGACGGCAAAGAAGCTGTGCCATGTATTTATGATTACGCAGAGTCTTTCATCGAAGGATTAGCGAAAGTAAGAAAAACTGGCAAATACTGATTTATTGACAAAGACGGCAAAGAAATTGTGCCGTGTATTTATGATGCAATAACGTGTTTCAGCGATGGATTTAATAAATGTAAGTCTTTTAGTGAAGGATTAGCAGCAGTAAAGAAAGACGGGGAATGGGGATATATCAACAATCAAGGCGCGTTGGTTATAAAAAATAAATATGCGTCAGCCGGAGCGTTTAATAATGGCATTGCAATAGTTAGTAATGGAGATGGTGAACTTTTAGGTTATTGGGTAAGAGACGATAAAGTTCACCCTTCCCATGTCTCTACCTTCGGCGGAACCCCCGAATATTATCAAACCCAAGGTTTGATTGATAAGACCGGCCGAGTGCTTGTGCCGCTTAAATATCGAATAATGTCTGCGCCCGTTGGTTTCGCAGTATATAATGGCAATGACGTATATATGAAAGAACTATTATTCATGTGTGACAAGTACGGCAAAAAAATAAAATAATTCACAATCCCGGTGTGGTGCAATAGTGTTTCCCATCCCTGATGGGATGGGTCGCTCGGTAGAACTGGACATTGTTCATTAAATAGATTAGGGGTTTGTGAGGCGAACATGAAATATCGGTTGGCTGCGTGAAAAATACAGGGTAAATGTATTTGTTTTCGGACAAAATCATTATCTTTGCCGTCGGAAATAAAATCATCAGGCTATGCAAACTGTAGTATTACGAATATCAAGCGACACGGGGCTGCTGCCCACATTCGACGTGTCTGTATATCTTGCTGCCAAGCTCTACGAAGACGCTATCCTTTCGGCAGGGCAGGCTTCGGCATTGGCAAACATGTCCAAACGCGGGTTTATCGAATTGATGGGCAAGTACGGTGTATCGCCGTTCAGCACAAGAACCGAAGACTTACTTGAAGATATACAAAATGCGTGAGATAGCTGTCATTACCGATACAAGTTGCCTTATTGCGCTCACTAAAACTGGTGCGCTTGACCTCTTGCGCCTGATGTATCGCGAAATAGTCGTAACGGATGAGATACGCGACGAGTTCGGTGAACCGCTTCCCGACTGGATAGAAATACGGTCTGTCCGTGACCGGAATTATCAGCAATTATTGGAGCTGACGCTTGACAAAGGCGAGTCATCGGCAATAGCATTAGCCCTCGAACTTGAAAACGTTTTGTTGATAATTGATGACCTGAAAGCAAGGAAAGAAGCCAAACGCCTTGGGCTTTCGATGACCGGCACATTGGGCGTATTGTATGCTGCCAAACAAAAAGGCTTGATTCCCGCTCTGAAACCTTATCTCGACGCACTGCAATCTGTTGATTTCCGCGTAGCGCCTCATATCTTGGAAGAGTTGCTTTCACTGAGTGGTGAATAATAATTTATTAGTTCGTGGCGGTTTTCTGCCGACGTGACGCAAACTTGAGGGCTTGCGACTGTCCGTCATGGACAAAATATTGGCAGAAACCGCATGCAGCGAAAAAAAATCCGCTAAATCCGTTTTTTTTCTGCAGAATTTCGTTTCTTTGCATACTTATTTTTAAGTCAAATATGGCTATGAATAAAAAAATCATTGGATTGTTTATTACCGCCTGTCTTTTGGCGGGATTGGAAGCGGATGCCTGCACGGGACTTTTGGTGGGGCGCAAGGCTTCGACGGATGGATCGGTTATGATCAGTTATGCCGCCGATTCGCATGATCTGTACGGCGAATTGTATCACTGGCCGGCCGCTAATTGGCCGGAGGGTGCAATGCTGGACGTCAGGGACTGGGAAACGGGCAAGTGGCTTGGGCGGATTCCACAGGTGAAACAGACGTATGCCGTTGTCGGCAACATGAATGAATATCAGGTGGCAATTACGGAAAGTACGTTCGGGGGACGTCCGGAATTAGTGGATACATCCGGTATCCTGGATTACGGCAGCTTGATCTACATTGCCTTGCAGCGTTCCAAATCGGCGCGGGAGGCTATCGACGTGATGACGGACCTGGTAGCCCGCTTCGGATATTACAGTGGCGGCGAGTCGTTTTCGATTGCCGACAAAAATGAGGCGTGGATCATGGAAATGGTCGGAAAATGCCCTGGCAACAAGGGCGCCGTATGGGTGGCTATCCGTATTCCCGACGACTGCATTGCGGCACATGCCAATCAGTCGCGTATCCAGCAAATCCCGTTCGACGACAAGGCAAACTGCATCTATTCGCCTGATGTGGTATCATTCGCCCGCGAGAAAGGTTATTTCAGTGGAAAAGACAGGGATTTCAGTTTTGCCAAAGCCTATTGCCCGTATGATTTCGGGGGATTGAGGGCTTGCGAAGCGCGTGTGTGGTCGTTTTTTCGCAAATATGACAAAACGATGGACAAATACGCCGACTTCATCAAAGGCGATCCGACCAAAGAGCCAATGCCGCTATACATCAAGCCCGACCGCAAACTGTCTGTACGCGATGTGCAGAAGGACATGCGCGATCATTTTGAAGGGACCGATCTGGACATGACAAAAGACGCCGGCGCAGGCCCGTATAAGGCGCCTTATCGTTGGCGTCCGATGCACTTTAAGGTGGATGGCGAAACCTATCTGAACGAACGCGCCATCGCTACGCAACAGACCGCGTTTGTGATTGTACCCCAGATGCGCAACTGGCTGCCAGACGCTATTGGCGGCATCCTCTGGTTCGGGGTGGACGATGCGAATACGGCGCTGTTCAATCCTGTTTATTGCGCATCGTTGCAGACGCCGGAGTGCTATCGCGTCGGCAACGGCGATCTGCTGACGTTTTCGTGGACGTCGGCGTTCTGGATTCATAACTGGGTGGCGAACATGGCTTATCACAAATATAGTTTTATGATTGAAGACATCCGTAAGGTGCAGGAAGAAATCGAAGGCGGCTATGAAACGCTCTTGCCGGCCATCGAAAAAGGAGCGCAGGAAATGTATGCCCGCGACCCGCAGGAAGCTGTCCGATTCCTGACATGGTTCAGCACAACCAATGCAGACCAGGCTACCGCTCGGTGGAAAAAATTAGGGGAATATTTGTTGGTTAAATATATAGACGGAAACGTAAAGAAAGAAGAAAACGGCGCATTCAAGCGTAATCCCTATGGGATGCCTGTGACGCCCGACTTTCCGGGATATGATGAAGCATATTACCGGAGCATTGTGGAAAGCGCCGGCGAACGGCTGAAAGTGAAAGAAAAATAACACAATCCCATTTGATTTTATTAAATACATTTAGATATGAAAACATTATTATTTTCTGTAGCGCTCACAGCGCTGGCGCTATGCAGCGCATGTAACGGCCGCCCTTCGGACGGGTGGCAGGATTTGCTGAATGGCAACGATTTGACCGGATTTAAACAACTGAACGGTAATGCGCCTTTTCGTGTGGAAGATGGGACGCTCATTGGCACAACAGCCGTGAACGAGGACAACAGTTTTCTGGCGACCGAAGCCGAATATGGTGATTTTATCCTCGAATTTGACCTGTTGTGTGATCCGACTTTAAATTCTGGCGTACAGTTCCGCAGTCTGAGTTTGCCGGATTATATGAACGGACAAGTGCACGGTTATCAGTGCGAAATAGATCCGGCGTCCGGAACGACCGGCGCCATCTATGACGAAGCCCGTCGGGGATGGTTAGTTACGTTTGCCGACAATGAAGCCGGACGTGCAGCCTATAAAGAAACGGAATGGAACCATTTCCGCATCGAAGCCATCGGTGAAAGCATACGGATATGGGTGAATGGCGTGAATACGGCCAACCTGTACGATTGCGAAACGCTGAAAGGATTCATTGCCTTCCAGGTACATGCCATCGGAAACAATGAAGCGGCCGCCGGCAAAGAAGTAAAATGGCGGAACATCAGGATACTGACAGAACACCCGGACGCTAACCGGATGCAAGGCGTCTTGGCGCCGGAAGTGAACAAAATCCCAAACTGGCTGACAGAAAAGGAAAAAGCAGACGGCTGGCAACTCCTTTTCGACGGAAAGACAAGCAATGGATGGCGGGGAGCGCTGAAAGACGCTTTTCCGGAACAGGGCTGGAAAGTGGACGATGGCCTGTTGATTGTCACAAAACAAGGCGGTGGGGGCGACATTGTAACTGAGGGCAAATACAGCGCTTTCGAGTTGAAAGCGGAATTTAAAATTACGGAAGGCGCCAATAGCGGTATTAAATATTTTGTTGTAGAAGGAGAAAAACAACATTATGCGTTTGGGCTTGAATATCAGGTGCTGGACGATCTTCGACACAGCGACGCCACACAATACACAACGGTTCCGGGCAGCCGTACGCTGGCAAGTTTGTACGATTTGATTCCTGCGGCGGCCGATAAACCGTTTTATGGCATCGGTCAATGGAACGAAGCCCTTATCAAGGTTTTCCCAAATAATCATGTGGAACATTGGCTGAACGGCGCTAAGGTGCTGGAATACGAGCGCAATTCGGAAGCATTCCGCCAGTTGGTCAAAGGCAGCAAATACGCAGATCCTTCCTACAACGAAAACGGCCCCTTCGGCGAAGCGCCGGAAGGGTATATTCTTCTGCAGGATCATGGCGACGAGGTGGCGTATCGAAGCATTAAGTTAAGGACGTTGAAATGAAGTGCACGATGAAAAAATATATCCGGAATTATTTGCGATTGCTTGCAGGAGCCGCGCTGTTCCTGCAGGCGGGCTGTCAAAACAAATCGCCTGAGGCTGCGTACCGGGCTTGTATCGAAGCCGAAAACCGATACAATGCCGTTGGCGAAAAATTTGAGGAGGCGCAGAAAAACAACGCTTTGACGCCCGAATTCGAAGCCGCCCTCAACGAAGAAAGCGATGCGTTGTATGAAGATGCCAAAACGGCCTTCGCGTCGTTTTTTGAGAAACATATCAATACGTCTTACGCGCAGAAAGTGTTTTCCGAGAGCCGTTGGGTTCGCAGGCTCAATCCCGACCAGCTTGAAACTGTGGTCGGCAAAGCGACGGACGAGGCTTTCCGGGCGACAGATGCGTTTAAGAACGCCGCCGACAGAGTGAAATACATGAAAGCGTCGGCGGTCGGCAATCCGTATATCAACATCGTTTCGCGCGATACGGCGGGCAATGTGGTCGAGTTGTCGCACTATGTCGGGAAAGGCAACTATGTGCTGCTGGATTTTTGGGCGTCGTGGTGTCCCGACTGCCGTAAGGAAATGCCGGCCATGATAGAACTCTACAACGAGTTCAGGGATAAGAATTTCGAGATAGTAGGCTATTCGCTCGACAGGGATGGCGACGCATGGAAAAAGGGTATTGCCGACCTGCACATCAGTTGGCCGCAACTGTCGGATTTAAGCTACTGGACTTCGCCGGGCGTGCAGTTCTATGCCGTGCAGTGGATACCGACCGGCATCCTGCTTTCGCCCGATGGCATCATCCTCGAACGCGGGCTTTCTGCCGACGAACTGACGCGAAAGCTTCGGGAGATATTGTGAGTTAAGGCTATATATGTGAAATAATCAAGATGGTCTGAATTGGATTTTCGCCTAATCCACAAAAAAATTCGACAAAAAACACCTCCATATCAAAAAAACTCATACATTTGCACCGGATAAGTTTATAATAACGATATGCACTCGAAAACGAAACATATAGCCAACTCAGGTTTTGCCGCGGGCAACGCTACTGTCTGTGCGGATAATCGTGTAGTTTTCAGGCATTTACCCCCCCCCCCCCCCCACGTATTCAACTGATAATAAGGAGATTGCGTCGTTTTTTTGCGATGCATCTCAGATATGCAGGTTATTGTCGCAGCCTTCGGGCAGGCGGACAGTAACCGCTTTTTTATGTCTTGAACGTTGGAATATATAATTAATTATTTAAATATCAACAGTATGAAAAGAATTTTTTTAATGGCTATGATTGCCGCAGTATCATTCTCGGGGATTCACGCCCAGAAGGCGAAAAAAATTTCGCGCTACGAAACGTATGTTTATACGAGTGACAGGGTTAATGTGCTCATAAAGAATGAGTACGAGAAGGAAAAAAACAAAAATGCCGGCGACCGCGGGTTGCTGAGCGATTTGGGCATGGCTGCCCTCAATGCAAGCAAGGGCATTGC
>JAISUI010000005.1 GCA_031272155.1 Tannerella sp.
AACAACGCCGTTTCGCAGACATTCACGGAACAGTATCAACCGCCCGACTCTGCCGTTGCCGTCTTGAAACGGGTGGATTTTCTCGAAACGGTAATGGTATTCGATGATGGTTTCAAACAATTCTGGGGATTGCGGGTCAGGCCCGCAATGAAGGATAGCAGTGTTGTACCAATCGTTGAGTTTATTCATTTCATATTCAACTTCTTCGGGCTTTGCGGTTTCTGTTCCGCCAACTTCATTTGCTAACTTTTTCCAGTTGCCAACTGCAAACCAAGGTTTTGCAGCATCGGAAGTGCCGGTTTTCAAAATGCGGTGAAATTCTTTGATAATATCGTTTGACAGAGGATTTCGGGCGGTATCGAGCAAATAATCGAATGCCACAAAGTGATTGGAAGTTTCGATAATATCATCTACCGGCACGGCTTCCTCGTCTTTGAAACCGATTGTGCGGGTCTCAAAGATATATCGGGTCTGTTCTTCGGTCAGCCGACTGCCTTCAATACGATTTGAGTTGTAAGCAAGATTGACCTGCGTTTTGTGATACAAGCCGCCTTTGCGTTTCGACTGCTTTTCGTCTATGAGATATGTGAGTAAATTGTTCATATTTGTCATAAGTTTTTTTTCAAAATTCTCTAAAATGCAAGCCAAACCATGGTAAGCAGGGCGGTAATAGCGCCTTCCTTCACCCCACAGCACAGCCACGTCATTTCCATGCCTGACAACGGCAAAATTATGATATTAAGCCGTTTAGTATCACGATTTTTTCTATTTTTCGCTCATCGCTATTTTGCGACTAATCGAAATCAGTTGCGAAGTTACTAAAAGTTTTCAAATACGGCGCTGCGGTTTTATGAATTTTCGCCGAAATAGTTGCACCATTCGGCAAGTCCGCAAACGTAGCATTTGGGTTTGCGTGCGAGGCAGACGTAGCGTCCGTGCAGGATTAGCCAGTGGTGGGCTTTGGGAATAAGGTGTGCGGGGATATGGCTCTTGGTATTTTCAACTTGCTGTATCCCATATCAAAAATAAAAATCCCCATAAACACTACGTTTACAGGGATTTTCCAATATTTGGTTATCGTTTGTAATTGCGGATTATTTTATCTCTTCAAAATCCACATCCGTCACATTTCCATCGCTACTGCCACCTGTATTGCCGGCATCTCCGGAAGGTGGAGGCGTGTCTGCGCCTGCATTTTGGGCGTTCTGGGCGTTGTACAGATCCTGGCTGGCTGCCTGGAACACACTGTTCAGTTCGGCTATCGCCGCATCAATTGCTGCAACGTCCTGCGCTTTGTGAGCGTCTTTCAGTTTGCCGAGCGCCGCTTCGATTTGCGATTTCTTGTCTGCGGGCAGTTTATCGCCCAAGTCTTTCAGTTGTTTTTCTGTCTGGAAAATCATACTGTCGGCCTGATTGATCTTATCAATACGTTCCTTTTCTTGTTTATCGGCTTCGGCATTAGCTGCGGCCTCTTCCTTCATACGCTTGATTTCGTCATCGCTCAGTCCGCTGGACGCCTCAATACGGATGCTTTGCACTTTTCCTGTTCCTTTATCCTTGGCGGTTACATTCAGGATACCGTTGGCGTCAATGTCGAACGTCACCTCAATCTGTGGCACGCCGCGCGGGGCTGGTGGAATACCGTCGAGATGGAACCGGCCGATTGATTTGTTCTGGCTGGCCAGCGGACGTTCACCCTGCAGGACATGGATTTCGACCGAAGGCTGATTGTCGGCTGCCGTCGTAAACGTTTCCGATTTCTTGGTCGGGATGGTCGTGTTGGCCTCAATGAGGCGCGTCATCACACTGCCCATCGTTTCAATACCCAGCGACAGGGGCGTCACGTCAAGTAACAGCACATCTTTCACTTCGCCCGTCAGCACACCGCCTTGTATGGCTGCACCCACTGCAACTACTTCATCGGGATTCACACCTTTGGAAGGTGTTTTGCCGAAGAATTTTTCTACCAATTCCTGGATAGCCGGAATACGTGTTGAGCCGCCCACAAGGATCACTTCGTCAATATCGGACGTCGTCATGCCGGCGTCGGAGAGCGCTTTTTTACACGGTTCAACGCAAGCCTGTATCAGTTTATCGCACAACTGTTCAAATTTGGCGCGCGTCAGCGTCGTAACCAAATGTTTCGGGCCGGAGGCCGTCGCAGTAATATAGGGCAGATTAATCTCTGTTTGCGATGAAGAAGACAATTCTATCTTTGCCTTTTCCGCCGCTTCCTTCAATCGTTGCAAAGCTATCGGATCGGCCTTTAAATCAACGCCTTCTGCCGATTTAAACTCATCTGCCAGCCAGTCTATGATGACATGATCAAAATCGTCGCCGCCGAGATGCGTATCGCCGTTCGTTGATTTCACTTCAAACACACCGCCGCCCAATTCAAGGATAGAAATATCAAACGTACCTCCACCCAAGTCAAACACAGCGATCTTCATATCTTTCGACGCTTTGTCCAAACCGTAAGCCAACGATGCCGCCGTCGGTTCGTTCACAATTCGCATAACTTTCAGACCTGCTATTTCGCCGGCTTCTTTCGTGGCCTGACGCTGTGCGTCGCTGAAGTAGGCCGGCACGGTAATAACGGCTTCCGTTACTTCCTGTCCGAGGTAATCTTCTGCCGTCTTCTTCATTTTCTGAAGAATCATGGCCGAGATTTCCTGCGGTGTATAAAGACGACCGTCAATATCTACACGCGGCGTATTATTGTCGCCCCGCACAACCTTATACGGTACGCGGGCGATTTCTTTCTGCACCTGTTCATACGTTTCTCCCATAAACCGTTTGATGGAGAAAATCGTTTTCTTCGGATTGGTAATCGCCTGCCGTTTAGCCGGATCACCTACTTTTCGTTCGCCGCCATCCAAAAATGCTACGACAGAGGGCGTCGTCCGTTTTCCTTCGCTATTCGCGATGACTACCGGTTCGTTGCCTTCCAGTACGGATACGCACGAGTTGGTAGTTCCTAAATCAATTCCTATTATTTTTCCCATAGTTTTATCTAAACTCCTTTCAAATTTTGATGTTTTTACCGAATCTGTTCAAATTGCGTGCCAAAACAAATTTGCGGTCAAAAACAAGGAATCAAACTGACAGGAACTGACATTATGGCGGATATCAAAGGCTATTCTGTCAAAACAAATCAATGTTGAGAAACCGAATATTTCACTACAAACCGATGATTTCCAGACCCGACCTCTTTTTTCTTGCCATCCGGCAATATGATTGTGGCCGTGGTATTGGCGGGAACCGTTGCTTCGAGTATAAAATCACCGTTTTCAAGCTTCCATGACGACCGGATTTCTCCGCGTATGGAATTGTATGAGCCTTTAGCCCAAGTCAATGAACCGCCCGGAATGGGACGAAGGGTAAAATGCTCGTAACCGGGATGTTTGATATCCGGATTTATGCCGAGAATATGCCTGAACATCCACTCGCTGACGGCGCCGAAAGCAAAATGGTCGAGCGAGTTCATGTTTGCGCTCTGGAAACCGCGTCCGGGAACCCATGCATCCCAGCGTTCCCACATAGTTGTTGCGCCGTTTTTCAGAGGATAAAGCCAGGACGGGAAACGGGTTGATTCGAGCAGGCGGTAAGCAATGTCAGCGCGTCCGAAATCCACAAGCAACTGCATCATCATCGGGGTTGAAATGAAGCCTGTGGAAAGTCGGTAGTCGTATTCTTCAATACACTCTACAAGATGTGCAAAGGCTTTTTCGCGCAGATTTTCAGGAATGAGGTTATAATAAAGCGCCAGAGAATAAGCGCCTTGTGAATTACCGTCCACACGTCCGTCGTCATCCACATATTCGCTGATAAATTTTTCCTTTATTTGAGCAGCCAGATCGCCATATTTTTGAACATCTTCCTTCTGATGCAAAACTTCGGCAATATCGGACAGTAACTGAGCTGCATAGGCGAAAAATGCAGTGGCGAAAACATCATCAGGCGTACCGCCCCGGGTTGTACTGTACGTCGAATCGGGCGGATTGGCAATCGTATTGGCGTTGAGCCAGTCGTTGTTGTGATTATGGCGCACTTTCCATATCAGGCCGGGATTTTCGCGCAGGGTGGCGTCCACATGACTCTTCATTTCCGCATAAAGCGTTTCAAGTGCGCGTACATCGGCATAATTTTCATACATCCTCCAGGGAATGATTAACCCTGCCTCACACCATCCGGGAGCGCCAATCCATCCATTCCAGAAACCTTCCTGGCGCAGCGACGGAATCATCGAAAAAAACTGCCCGTTAGGAGCCATATCTTTTGAATCATTGACCCATTTAGTAAGAAATCCGGCCATGTTCATATTGAATATGGCGCTTTGGGCAAAAATTTGAATATCGCCAGTAGCGCCCGTACGCTCATCGCGCGAAGGATTGTCGGTTGCAACACTGCACATATTGTTGCGTTGCGTCCATATAATGTTTTTATACAACTGATTAAGATCAGGATTGGAACATTCAAAAACGCCCGTAACATCGGGATCTGACGAAATGGCTATTGCCGTTATCATATCTGCAGTGAGCGGGGCGGTCAGACCTGACACTTCGGCATACTGAAAGCCATGGTATGTAAATTCGGGTTCAAAGCTGTCCTCGCCGCCGGAAAGAATAAACGTGTCGGTGGCTTTCGCATAACCGAGACTTTGCGTATAGATGCTACCATCGTCGTTGAGCCACTCACCGTGGCGCACAGTAACGACCTGACCGGCGGCACCCTTGATTTTCAGCAAGCAATGGCCTGCAATATTCTGTCCGAAATTAGCAATATATTTGCCATTCCACGCCCATATTTTTATGGGTTTGATTGCAGCATGGGCGCGTATCGGTTCGTTTTTCTGGGTTCTCAGGTTGCGGTTCAAGGTATTATCCACGCAAACATCTGCCCATCGGGAATCGTCGAAACCGGTATTGTTCCAGCCGTGGGGAATTTTACGGGCGTCAATGGTCTCACCCAGAAAGTTATCAGCCATCCGGATATAACCGTCCGGATTGATTTTCCACGATTTGTCGGTTGGAATGATTTTGGTTGTGCCGTCGGAAAGTTCTATCACCAACTGGGCAATCAGACGGCGATCCAAGGCATAAAACCCACGATGCGGGAAACAGTGCGCCCACTTGATGCCTCCCATTCGTCCGACCGCCCACCCGTCGGCAAGCGTAGCAGCCAGCACATTTTCACCCGTTTTTAACCGGCCGGTCAGGTCGTATGCCTGATATTGAACGTAATCGTCATAATTTGTCCATTCCGGGGCTTGCAACTGGTCGCCAATACGAACGCCGTTGAGCCACATCTCGTAATATCCCAGCGCAGAGGCATAAAGCGTTGCGCGGACAACCGTCTCTGTCACTTCAAACTGCTTCCTGAGCAGTGGCGATGGAGGGCAATACGGATTCATCCAGTACTGTCTGTCATAATCCGCTTTGTTATAATGAGTTTCAACATATTCCTTGTATTTGCGCAAGTCAGTATCGGGCTGAGCGCCTATCCACTCGCCACGCCACTGACTGGCCTGCAAGATGCCCATACTCCATGTCGCAGGTTCGCTCCAGCCAGACACCTGGCCATGGTTGTTCCATACGCGCACCTTCCACCAGCAGTGCTGCAACGTTTCGAGCGGCTCGCCTTCATAAACAACCTGAACCGACTGCGAAGACTTCACTCGGCCGGTGTTCCAAAGATCGCCAAGATCATTGTTGAGTTTTTCGGGCGACGAAGCGACGATAATCTGATAGGCCGTCTGTCGCTGGTTTTGGACAGCATCGGCAGTTGTTGCAATTTTCCACGACAGTCGCGGATTGACTGCATCTATACTCAAGGGATTGACCAGATACTCACAAGTAAGGCCAGTGGCCACGATAGCGTTCGTCTGTTTAGTATCTTGACATCCCAACACCAAAGATACAAGCACAACGAAAGGGCAGAAGATAATTTTGTTTATTTTCATTATGATAAATTTCAGGATTTGTAGCCCGTAGGGGAATCGAACCCCTCTTTTGAGAATGAGAATCTCACGTCCTAACCGATAGACGAACAGGCCATTTGATACAAAAGCCGGGCTTTATATAAGACCGGCTGTCATGCTTTCTTTCTGAAACGAATCAGTCGTCTTACACGTCCTTATGCGAGCGCATGGACGTGTTTGGCCAGCTTTGATTTCAGATTTCCCGCTTTGTTTTTGTGGATCACACGCTTTTTAGCGAGTTTATCAACGATCGCACATACTTTCGGATACAATGTTTCCGCTTCTGTCCGGTCAGTCGTACCTCGCAGCGTTTTTACGGCATTACGCATCGTCTTGGCGCCATACCTGTTCTGCAGACTTCTCGTTTTCGTCTGACGAATCCGTTTGATTGATGATTTATGATTAGCCATCCTTTTCTTTTAAAATGTTTTGCTTGTCAATATTTTAATTAATTATCGTAGCCCGTAGGGGAATCGAACCCCTCTTTCAAGAATGAAAATCTTGCGTCCTAGCCGATAGACGAACAGGCCATTAAATATCAATACATAACGTGCATGAATCCATGCATCCCTTATTTTGCGGGTGCAAAGATAGGCATTTTTCCTGTACTCCCAAAAAAATATGACATTTTTTTTGCCGAATCGCCAATAAAATACTTACTGCCTATACATTAATTTATAAAGCGCCTTAAAAAAAACAGCAAAGCGAAGTTGGCGCAACGCTAAAAAGCGGCCATAACAATAATAAAGGTGAAATGGCGTTGTATAAATCGAGAGATTTTTTTACCTTTGCGGCAAAAATAAGAGTCAATAAATTCATAAGTATATGAAACACTATAAATTAATTAATAACGTAGTAGGATGGCTTGTCTTTCTGATAGCCGCCTGCACCTATTTAATGACGATTGAATCCACTGCAAGTTTCTGGGATTGCGGTGAGTTTATCATTTCGGCGTACAAATTGGAAGTGGGTCATCCGCCCGGAGCGCCGTTTTTCATGCTGACCGGCAATTTGTTCACGCAATTAGTTTCCGATCCGGCAATGGTGGCCAAAATGGTCAACAGCATGTCGGCGCTGTTCAGTGCGCTGACGATTCTATTCCTCTTTTGGAGTATCACGCATTTGGCGCGCCGGATTATTATGAAAGATGAACAATCGGAATATTCACTCGGACAACTCATTGTAGTAATTGGATGCGGTATTATCGGATCGCTGGCTTATACGTTCAGCGATACGTTTTGGTTTAGCGCTGTAGAAGGTGAGGTTTATGCATATTCATCGTTATTTACGGCCGTCATTTTTTGGCTTATCCTGAAATGGGAAGAAGGAGCCGACCGGCCTCACGCCGACCGTTGGATTGTGTTGATAGCCTATTTCATGGGACTGAGTATAGGCATCCACTTGCTGAACTTGCTCTGTATTCCGGCCATTGTTCTCGTTTATTATTACAAGAGATTCCCCGAACCGACGCTGAAAGGCATGTTGGCGGCCTTAGGCATTTCATTTGTCATCGTTGCGCTGATGTTGTTTGGTGTGGTACAGGGATTGGTAGAAGTGTGCGGATGGTTTGAACTGATATTTGTAAACGGACTTGGAATGCCTTATAACTCAGGCGTATTTGCTTATGTCATCTTTATCATTGGCGCGTTGGCCTGGGCTATCTGGGAAACGATGCGTGAAAACGAGCACCCTGTACGGACAAAAATATCTTTCATCCTGGCAGTAACGCTACTCGGCGTTCCTTTCATCGGAAGTGGATATACACTTGGTATCCTGATCGTTATTGCATTGACGGCCGGACTGTTCTATTTCAAGAAAACCAATGTCAAAATACTGAATACAATTCTTATTTCACTTATGGTCATTGTTGTAGGCTATTCATCTTACGCTCTGATTCTTATCCGCTCCACAGCCGATACTCCCATGAATCAGAACACGCCACACGACATCTTTACCCTTCGTGAATACCTGGCGCGCGAACAATACGGCCAGACGCCGCTCATCTACGGGCAGACGTATGTTTCGGAAGTGAAACGCGAAATCAAAGGGCGTGCATGTACGCCCGTGATGAAACAGGGATTGCCGATATGGAGTCGAATTATCAAAAAAGACGAAAGCGAAAAAGACCGTTATTATGTGTCGCTCCACAAGCCCGAATACAAGTTCGTGGACGAAACGATGATGCTGTTCCCGCGCATGTTCAGCAATGACCCCCGTCATATTGAGGCCTATCAAAGTTGGGCGAACGTCCGGGGCGAACCCGTAACGTTCGACCGCTGCGGAGAAAAGGTAACCGTCAAGAAACCGACATTCGTCGAAAACCTCCGTTTTTTCTTCAATTACCAGTTGAACTATATGTACTGGCGCTATTTCATGTGGAATTTTTCCGGACGTCAGAACGACATACAGGGGCATGGCGACTTGCTGAACGGCAACTTCCTCACGGGCATCAAATTCATAGATACCTACCGGCTGGGGCCGCAGGACAACATGCCATACGACATAGAACATAACAAGGGACATAATATTTATTTCATGCTGCCATTGTTGTTGGGATTGTTAGGCATTGCCTTTCAGATTTTCAGCGGAAAGAAAGGCATTCAGAGTTTCTGGATCACCTTCTTCCTGTTCTTCATGACAGGCATTGCGATTGTGTTGTACCTGAACCAAACGCCTTTCCAGCCGCGCGAACGGGACTATGCATACGCCGGATCATTTTATGCGTTCTGTATCTGGATCGGATTAAGCGTCGGTCTGCTGGCACAGGCGCTGGAAAAATTCGTCAAGATGCCGCCTGCCGTTGCCGGTGCGATAGCGACGGTGTTGTGCCTGTTTGTCCCTTACCGGATGGCTTCGCAAAACTGGGATGACCACGACCGTTCGGGACGTTATGTGGCGCGTGATTTTGGCGCTAACTATCTGGAATCGTGCGAACCGAACGCTGTTATTTTTACAAATGGGGATAATGACACTTTCCCTTTGTGGTATGCGCAAGAAGTGGAGCATATCCGCACGGATGTGCGTGTATGCAATACAAGTTATTTGCAAACAGACTGGTATATTGACCAGATGAAACGCCAGGCATACGATTCGGAACCATTACCGATTACCTGGACGCGCGACAAATATGTTCAGGGAACACGCGATCATGCCTGGATCACCAAACGGATACAGCAGGTGGATCTTGGAGTAGCGCTTGATTTTGTACGGAGCGACGAAGATAAATACAAACAGTTGCCGGGCTATTCGCAACGGATAGATTACATTCCGTCCGAAAAACTCATCTTCAAGATAGATTCGGCTGCCGTCATGCAAAGCGGCGTGATTTCTAAAAAGAATGAGCCTTACTTGGTGAAAGAGATGGTCATAGACCTGTCAGAGTCATACGCAAAAGAAAGACGTCTTAAACCCGTAGATGCGCTTGGTAAAGAAGCGCTGACGATTCTTGACATGCTCAACACCAACCAGTGGAAACGCCCCATGTATTTCGCGATTACCGTAGATCCCAACCAGTTTGTACGCTTAGATCCTTATTTCCAAAAGACCGGGCTTGCCTATCATATCCTGCCCATCAATGGCCGCGGACAAAATGGCCGACCGGTGGATACGGATGCGATGTACGACAATGTGATGAACAAATTCAAATGGGGCGGCGTGGACAAACCGGGCATCTACATAGACGAAACGGTTATGCGGATGTGCAAGAGTTACAGGCATTATCTCTTTGGCGAACTTGCGGCGGCGCTGGCCGGTGAAGGTGAAAAAGAGAAGGCGCTGGCAGTGCTTGACAAGGGAATGGAAGTGCTACCGCCGGATAACGTCCCGTTGGAGTGGGGAACTGCCGATCTGGTAGCTCGCGTCTATCTGGAACTGGGACAGAGAGAAAAAGGGGAACAGATACTGAACGCCTTGCTCGAAAGTTCCATGCGTAACTTGCGCTGGTACGAACGGATGAGGCCTGCATTACAGTCTGAAATTCAGCTTGATCGCGAACGCGACATAGCAATTGCACAAAATACATTATCCTTAGGACGGCAGTACAATCCGGAATTTGCGGAAAGTTCGCTGAAAGAATTTGAAGAGTTTTACAGGAAATATATTCAACGTCGTCCGGCACAGTAATCATGCTGATAGAACAACCTCCGCGAATATACAGGGCGATTTTTCCGGGTGCGTTATGGCGTATTCCGGCTGAGGAAAAGTGCGTTTACCTGACATTTGACGACGGGCCTGTGCCGGAAATCACGCCATGGGTGCTGGATATGCTTGATACGTACCGCATTAAAGCGACGTTCTTTTGTGTAGGCGACAATGTGCGCAAGCATCCTGAGATTTACCGGATGATAGGTGAACGTGGCCATTGCACAGGCAATCACACCTTTAATCATGTGCAGGGCATCCGTTACCGAACGGGACGCTATCTGCAAAATGTAGAACAGGCCGCCGCGTGGATTGAAAGCGATCTGTTTCGTCCGCCTCATGGACACATGCGTTGCAGGCAATTGCAGGAACTCCGCAAGAAATATCGGATTGTGATGTGGGATGTCGTTACGCGCGACTATAGCCCGCACATGACGCCTCGCGGCGTTTTCAATACAGTGAAGAAATATACGCGCAACGGATCCATTCTCGTTTTCCATGATTCACTGAAAGCGGCAGAGCGGATAAAAACGGCTTTGCCTCTCTCGATAGAATGGTTGCTGTCGCAGGGATATAAATTCAAACTCTTTATTAATGATCAATAAATTAATGATATATGCAAAAGATACTGAGATTCGATTTTTCTATTCTTGCATTTATTGCCTGTTGTTTCACCATAGCTTGCGCCGATGAAACGAAAGAGCAACTGCTCATCACCTGTGGACAGGACAAAATACTCATCATTGACGCCGCAGCGTCTGATGGTGATAACGTCAAAATTGTCTGGCAATGGGATGTAACCGACCCGATTACCAACTTGCCCGACGAATATCGCCGTGCACTGCTTGCCATTGACGAATGTAAGGCCGTCAACAATAACAGCCAGCTTCTTTTCACCGGCGGGAGCGCTTCTGTCCTTATGGATCGTGAAACACGCCAATGCCTTTTCTACGCGCGAACACCCAACTCTCATTCTGCAGACCTCCTGCCCGGCAATCGCATTGCCGTAGCCCTTTCCATCGCCGAAAAAGGCAACAGTCTCGAAGTGTACGATATTGGAACCCCTGGCCGACTTCTTTTCCGCGACAGCCTTTATTCCGGACATGGCGCCGTTTGGAATAAACAGCGAAACAAACTCTATGTCCTCGGCTTTGACCGGCTTCGCGAGTATGCCCTTCAGGACTGGGACAGTTCCACCCCGTCACTCCGCATGACTGCACAATGGGCGCTTCCCGAAGACGACGGCCATGACCTCTCGCTCGTTTCGCCCGACCGTTTTCTCATCACTACCCACAGCAGCGTCTATTTCTTCGACATTGACAGGGGAACATTTACTCCGTTTGAACCTCTTAGTGGCATACCGAATGTGAAATCCGTTAATTATAATGAATCTACCGAACATCTCACTTACACTAAAGCAGAGGAAAGTTGGTGGACCTACCATATCTACCAGAGCAAACCTGAAAAAACGATCCATATCCCTTACATACGTCTCTATAAAGTCAGAGTGATTCAATAACGGGGACGGTCAGCAAATGCTGTGTTTCGGATTATTTTTTTCGCAGTTGGCAGATGTTTTCCTGTGCAGATTTTTGAGCGGACATTCGAGGTCGCAATGGGTGCAATGCGACAAATCGGCAGGTTTGTGAAACATCCGCCGGACACGACAGGCGACGTATCCGACTGTCGCTGCGCCAATAAGTACAATAGCGATTTCCTGCCACATAACACCTTATTTTATAAAAACATACTGCCTGTCCGGTAAACAATAAACGCCATCATCCACGCCAGTGCGCAGGTATAGACAATCACAAACGCTCCCCATTTACGCGAACCGGACTCTTTTATGATCGCTGTGACTGTCGCTATACACGGAAAATAGATCAGGACGAAAAACATCAGGCTCAGCGCCACAGCCGGCGTAAAGGCAGGCTGTCCGTTGGCGTCACGACTTTGCCGAAGCCGACTCGCTAACTGTACTTCATCAGTTTCCTCGCCTGCATACAGCACGCTCAACGTACTTACAACCACTTCTTTAGCCGCCATGCCTGTCAGCAGGCTCACGCTTATTTTCCAATCGAATCCAAGCGGTTGCAGGACAGGCTGAATCCATTGACCTATACGCCCAATGTATGAATTTTGTTGCCTGGTGATGGCTTGCAGGCGCTGCAATTCGTGAATATGCGCCTCTTTTTCCGGTGTGATTACAGCATTATCCGATGCCGCAAGCGCCTCAATTTGCCGGTCATACTCCCGGCTCGCCTCTGACGTGCGTGGAAAGTAACCGAGAAACCAGATAATTACGGAAGCAACCAGAATGATCCCTCCCATCTTGCGAAGATACTGGAAGGCTTTGTCCCACATGTGGATCAACACCGACCGGCCTGTCGGCAAACGATAGGGCGGCAGTTCCATGACGAACGGCACGTCTTCGCCTTTGAACAGAAAACGCTTGAATAGCCGCGCCATTAACACGGCAAGCAGGATACCAACCGCATACAGAGCGAACAACACTAATCCGGCCTGCCTCGGGAAAAATGCGCCCGTCAACAGGAGATATACCGGCAGGCGCGCACTGCAACTCATCAGCGGATTGACTAACATGGTTAGAATGCGACTTTTACGGCTCTCTATCGTGCGCGACGAGAGAATAGCCGGCACATTGCATCCGAACCCCATGATAAGCGAGATGAACGACTTGCCATGAAGTCCCATTTGGTGCATCAATTTATCCATAATGAACGCCGCTCGCGCCATGTAGCCCGAATCTTCCATTAATGAAATGAAAGCATATAGAATCAGGATGTTAGGAAGAAAAACAATAACACCGCCGACGCCATTCACGATTCCCCCGATAAGCAGGTCTTTCAGCGGGCCTTCGGCGAGATTATTCCGGATAAAGTTGCCCGTCAACTCTACCAAACCCTCAATCCAGTTCATCGGATACTGCCCCAGCCGGAAAGTGGCTTCAAACATGATCCAGATGAACAGCAGGAAAATAGGAAAGCCCAGGAATTTATGGGTAACATATTTGTCAATAATTTGCGAGTTCGACGTCGTGCGGCTCCGGTTGGGACGGAACGTCTCGTGCAGCGCTCCGGAGATGAAGCCATAACGTGCATCGGTGAAGGCCGTTTCCGTATCCGTATGCAGCAGTTCTTCAATGCGGGCGATATTCCTGCTACATTCCTTCAGGATCGGTTCGTGGCCGGGAATCCGACGGATATATTCGCCGGTATCCCTGTCCTGCTCCAGTAACTTCATGGCCAAGTAACGCTTGGACTGATTGTCTTCGATGCTGTCATTGGCGCGAAGCGCATCCTGCACGTTGTGGATGGCGTTTTCCAGCGTTTCGCCGTAGTTGATATGGACATGGCGCGTCACAGTATCAACGCCCTCATAGACCTGAATCACCCGCTTGAAAAGTTCGCTGACGCCCTCACTGGTACGCCCGTTGGTCGGAACAAAGGGAATACCGATCATCCTGCCCAGCGAATCATAATCAAACTTGTCACCATGGCGCTCTAAGGCGTCGTACATATTCAGGGCGATAACCGCATTCATGTCCATGTCAATCAGTTGACAAGTGAGATAGAGATTGCGTTCCAGGTTGGAGGCGTCCACAACATTAATCACAACATCGGGATATTCTTCGGTCAGGAATTTGTGTACATAGCGTTCTTCCGCAGCATAGCTCGACAGTGAATAGGTACCGGGGAGGTCCACAACGTTGAATTTGTAGCCGTGCATTTTAAACTCAGCCTTTTTGGCATCCACCGTTACGCCGCTGTAATTGCCGACATGTTCGTGTGTACCGGAAGCGGCATTAAAAAGGGATGTTTTGCCCGCATTGGGATTACCGATCAGCACAACGTTGATGGTTTTGCCTTTGTCAAGGGCGATGGTGCGCAGTTCGTCCAAGGGGAAGGTGAAACTGCCGTTGGCCACGGCTGCGGGCGCTACGATTTCCTCGTCGGCGCTCACGACCTCTATCAGTCGTGCGTCGGCGCGGCGCAACGATACATCGTAACCCATGATACGGTAATGAATAGGATCTTTCAGCGGCGCATTCTGGATGACCTGCACTTCCTTACCGCAAATGAAACCCATCTCCGTGATTCGTCGGCGGAATGCGCCCCGTCCCGTTACCTTTACAATAAATCCCTTTTCGCCTGTTTGCAGTTCCGATAATTTCATCCTTTATCCTTTGGGGTGCAAAGGTATGACTTTTTCAGCAATATTGGGATACCTAAAAGTAGGTAATTTGC
>JAISUI010000026.1 GCA_031272155.1 Tannerella sp.
AGAATCCTGATAGATAACGACATCTTTCACTTTGCGTATAGTGGTTTTGTTACCGTCAGCAGCGACGGCAAAAAGTCCGAATCCGGCAAAAAATAAACAAAATAAAACTGTTCTCATAAATATTCAAGTATAAAGTTTCTGCTGCAAACCGCAAATATAGTCATATTTTATGACTTACGAAACTGCCGGAAAAGTCAAATATAAATTATTGATCTTGACAAAGTTAATATTTTAGCTTAGATCGAACTCACGTTGTTTTATGAGAAACGCAATTTTATTTCTCAAAAGAAAAAAATACTATCTTTGTACGTCTAAAAAAAATAGAGTATGTCGGATTTTTGGCTTATCGGGATATTGATTGCGGGTATCGGTTTGCTGCTGTGGTTAGTATTAAAATTGAAAATACAGGCCTTTATTGCCCTGCTTGTCACAGCTGTAGTCCTTGGTTTGGCAACAGGCATGACGCCTGCGGCTATTATTGACAGCATCACAAAGGGGATGGGGACAACGCTGGGATTTGTGGCAACAGTTGTTGGGATTGGGGCGATTTTTGGGCAGATGCTTGAATCGTCCGGTGGAGCGGAATCGCTTGCCCGCTACCTGACGAAGAAATTCGGAAAGAAAAATGCACCATACGCATTGGCCATTAGCGGATTTCTCGTTGCTATACCGGTCTTTCTCGACGTGGGGTTTATCATTCTCGTGCCGGTTATTTATGCTCTTGCACGCGACACCCGTAAGTCGCTGCTATACTATGCCATACCGCTATTGGCCGGTCTGGCGGTAACCCACGCATTCATTCCGCCGACACCTGGCCCGATTGCCGTAGCCGAACTGTTGGATGCCGATTTGGGATGGGTTATTTTTTTCGGATTCATCGCCGGACTTCCGATAACGTTTATTGCCGGTCCGGTGTTTGGCAAATTCATCAGCCGACGCATCCATGCGCCTGTCCCCGACAATTTTGAACAAGCCACAGTATCATCTTCAAACAAATTGCCATCTTTTATTCAGGTTATCAGTATTATAGCCATACCGCTTGTCCTGATTTTGGCCAATACGGCAACAAGTGCGTGGGCTAAAGCGCATCAGATGGAAGATCATTTTTGGGTAGAAATTGTTAAGTTTGCAGGGCATCCGTTTATTGCGCTGTTAATTGCTACCCTGCTTGCCATTTATTTCATGGGGGTGCGACGCGGTTTTACACGGGAAACGCTTCTGCGATTAAGCGGCAAAGCGCTGGCGCCGGCCGGATTGATTATTTTAGTGACAGGTGCGGGTGGCGTATTCAAACAGATATTGATAGATAGCCAAATCGGTGTAGCGCTCGCTGAAAAGATGACCGGCATGGCCATGCCGACGATTCTGCTGGCATGGCTGCTGGCGGCCATTATTCGCGTAACACAGGGGTCGGCCACTGTCGCCATGATCACGTCGGCAGGGTTGATTGCGCCTATGCTTGAAACACTGCGGCTCACCGAACCCCACAAGGCTTTAGTAGTGATAGCCATCGCGTCGGGCGCAACGATCCTTTCACATGTCAATGACAGCGGTTTTTGGTTAGTGGGCAAATATCTCGGCCTAAACGAGAAACAAACTCTGCAATCCTGGACAGTCATGGAAACGATCATTGCCATTACGGGTGGGCTTCTGGCGCTGGGGCTAAGTTTCCTGTTTTGAAAAAAATATGTGGATTTATGAAAAATGATTATATTTGCACGGTTAATTTAATTCACTATAGCGTATGATAAAGAAATATGTTTTGTCCATTATTTACTGTATAGTCGTCGTGAGCCTGATGCCGGGTTGCGATATCACCAAACAGTTGCAAGGTGTTTATAATCTGACGAATTGCGATTATAAATATCATTCTATATCTAACCTGAAGTTGGCGGATATCAACCTGTCTAACGGAATTTCCGCCCTGAATACCGTTAAGTTGCTGGCCGTTCTGAATGGTTCATCATCGTCACTTCCACTGGATTTCACGCTGAATATGGATGTGCATAATCCAAATGTATCGGAAGCGGCTTTTAAGGCTTTGCATTATATCATTGAAATTGATGATATTGAGTTTACTAACGGTTCCGTTTCGCAATCGTTCAACGTCGCTTCCGGCGAGACGAAGCAACTGCCGCTCAATATTGGAGTGGATTTGGCCAAATTGATATCTGAACATTCCAAGGACGCCATTCTCGGAATTGCGAAAAATTTTATCGGCATCGGAAATGAAGCGACCAACGTCACCGTCCGTCTTAAACCAACGTTCAACATTGGTGGATCGCTGATTACCTCGCCTGTCTATGTGCCGGTAAAGTTCAGTTTTGGCGGCGAAAAAAAATAAAAACGAATCCTCGCATTTTTTTTTCGATTCACACAATATTTCCAATCCGTGCAACGTTATAGGAGTAAAGAGTGTCTTACTTATGTAAAAACTGTATGGATTATGAAAGCATTGTTGATATCTTTTTTTGCGGCGATTCTGTGTTTTTCCCTTTTCCTTGACGGGCGGGAAACAACAAACCAGCATGTGGATGAAATCAAATATACCATCCGCTCGGAGGCATACGATACGCTTCGTGCGCCGGATACGCTGTTTTACACAGCCCAATCCGCCCGCTGGCTGAACATGAATTATTGACATATCATGAAAGCACAGTATCATGAAAACGCCGCTGTCCCACAAAAATATTCCTGACAAAAAAGTCCCGAAAAATTGTTTGTATCATATTTTTTCATAAATTTGCGCGCAAAGAAAGCAATTAAGCGATAAACAAGTTCAATTTGCTTTTAAATGTGTGTTTTTACTAACTATTTGGATAAGTATTGTTTATGAAAAAAATTGTTTATATGGTGTGCGCCTGCATCTTATGGCAGTCCATACAAGCGCAGGAACGTATTCCGGGCGTTCCCGATCTGAAATCATTCAAGGCAGAGATGGATTCATGCGAAGTGAATCTCCGCGCCCACCGCAGGCCTGTCATCGGACTTTCGGTCAGTCGTCGCGAAAGCGGCATTTCCGTATCTTACACATATATTAATGCGGTGCTGAATGCCGGCGGTGCACCTGTTGTCATTCCTGCCGTGACAGACGGGATGGTTTTGCGTGAAATAGTTTCCGGCCTTGACGGACTGATTATGATTGGTGGTGAAGACGCTAATCCGCTATGGTTTAACGAAGAACCGCGCCAGCAATTGGGTGAAGTGGATCAGGAACGCGATGAGTACGATATTCGTCTCATTCGGCTTGCTGCCGACCGCAATATTCCCACGCTGGGAATTTGCCGCGGCGAACAGTTGATCAATGTAGCTTTTGGCGGAACGCTTTACCAGGACATTCCATCACAGCATGGCGGCAAGAATTTAGTCAAACATCAGCAAAAGTTGCCGGGCAAATATGCTTCGCATACGGTGACTGTCACGCCCGGATCGCAACTTGCCGCTCTTATTGGCCAAGGCCTGCATGGGGTGAACAGTTTCCACCACCAGGCAGTGAAAGACGTCGCACCCGGCTTCCGTATTGTCGCTCTCTCGACCGACAGCATTCCCGAAGCTATTGAGGCATGGCCATATCATCCTGTTCTGGGTGTGCAATGGCACCCGGAAATTCTTGTAACAGGCAGTGATACAACCATGTGCAATATTTTTCGTTTCTTAGTAAACAAAGCCGACACATTCCATCTTGCCAAAGAAATTCATCGGCGTATTTTTTCCGTGGATACTCACGTGGACACCCCTTTGTGGTTTAACCGTCCGGGGTTCAATATTGCCGACAGGGAGCGGAATCGCGTCAATTTGCCCAAGATGGAAGAAGGGATGCTCGATGGTGTATTTTTTGCTGCCTATATCCGACAGGGCGAACGGGACGAAGCATCTTCCCGAAGGGCTGTTGAGCATGTGGATACCATCATCCGTAACATCCATAAAGTAGTGGAGGAAAACAGCGATCTGTGTGCCATTGCCCGTACATCGGCAGCGTTTGCGCGCATTAAAGGTGAAGGCAAAAAAGCTATCTTTATCGGTATTGAAAACGGCTATGCTATCGGCAAGGATATAACTAACATCGCCAGATTCAAAGACTTGGGTGTGCTTTACATGACGCTCTGCCATTCGTATGACAACGACATTTGCGACACATCCACCCATACCCAAAAAGCGTGGGGAGGACTAAGTGCGTTTGGGCAACAGGTAGTTCGCGAGATGAATCGTGTGGGAATGATGATAGACCTCTCCCATGTGGGTGAAAGTACGTTTTGGGATGTGATGAAACTGACTGCCGCCCCGGTGATTTGCTCACATTCCTCAGCTCGGGCGTTGTGCGAAAGCGACCGTAACCTGACTGACGACCAATTGCGTGCCATTGCCCAAAATGGAGGCGTCGTGCAAGTGTGCCTGCTTAATGAATACCTGAACAGCAAACCCGAAAAAGCATCTATCGAAGATGCAATCGCCCACATTGATCACATTGTAAAAGTGGCTGGTATGGATCATGTAGGCATTGGATCGGATTTTGACGGCGGTGGCGGAATTACTGGTTGCGAGGGAGCTAATGATTTGATCCAAATCACTGTCAAACTGCTCGAAAGAGGATATTCCGAAGAAGATATTGCTAAAATCTGGGGAGGAAACCTGCTGCGAGTAATGAATGAGGTTCAGGCTAAGGGAAAATAAAAATAAACAACTTGACATCAGTGTCATAAAACCGATGGTCATTAATTAATATTAAACTTATGAATATCAAAACTTTTATCATCGTAACTCTGGCGGGAATGTTCTCTTTCAACTGTACCGGATTGAAAGATGATTCATTCGCTATCGAAGAGGGCTTCAAAACCCCGCCCGACAGCGTCCGTCCGGGCACCTACTGGTACTGGATAAACGAGCATGTCTCGAAAGAGGGTATCACCAAAGACCTCGAAGCGCTTTACCGGATAGGCGTCAGGGAGGCGTTTATCGGCAATATCTACGAAGACAGGATGCCGCGCGGCGCTGTCCGCACCCTCAGCCCGGAATGGGAAGATTGCATGCGTTTCGCCCTTACCGAAGGC
>JAISUI010000039.1 GCA_031272155.1 Tannerella sp.
CCCCAAGCACTTCGTTTGCAGCGTCTATCGGTACGCCGTTTCTGCGTTTGCAGACGTGGTGGCGCGTCATGCCTGCATTTACGGACTATCTCTCGCGTCTTAACTACCTTTTCGAGCGAGGCAAGCCTGTATCCGACGTGCTGTGGTACATAGGCGACGAGCTTGACCACAAGCCCAACCAGCGCGCGCCGTTCCCCGCCGGATACAAGTACGACTACTGCAATCCCGACGTGCTGCTTAACCGCCTGACGGTCAGCGACGGAAAAGTCGTAACCCCCGAAGGTATCAGCTACCGACTGATATGGATACCGGAGAATGAGCGGATGTTGCCCGAGACGCTCGAAAAGCTGCTTGAATTTGCGCGTCAGGGCGTTCCGATAGTAGGGAACGCGCCGGTGAGCCTTGCAACGCTTTCGGGCGGGGCAGAGGCGCAACGACGCTTCGACGCCGCAGTGAAAGCCCTGTGGGGTGGGGGACTCGTGATGCAAACGTCTATAAACGAGGCTCTTAAAAAGCTGAACATTGAGCCTGACTTCGTCGTTCATCAACCGGCGGAAAAAAACAATCCGTTGAACGTGAAGATAGAGGGAACTACGACACCCAACGCCAAGAATGAGGTTAACGATAAAATCGCCGAGATACGCATGTATAACGGATTGACCGACGCCCCTCTCTGGCTGCACCGTAAGGCGGACAATGCCGACTGGTACTTCGTGTCAGCGCCCTACGGCAGTGGTTTTGAAGGCGAGGTCAGTTTCAACAACACCGGCGAGGCAGAGCTGTGGAACCCCGTTACGGGCGAAATAACACCGGCAGGCTGCATCGTTAAAGACGGACGCGCAACGCTCGCCTTAGACCTTGTCCGTGCCGAAGCGTTCTTCATCGTTTTTCGTAACAACAACTTAACAACAGAAAACCAACAAAAATCAAAAGAAACCAACAAAAACAAACAAACAGAAACTAACAAAAACCAAAAAAAACAAAAGGAAACCATCCAAACCATCGAAACGGCTTGGACGCTAACATTCCCATCCGAATGGGGGATTACCGAGCCATTGATGCTCAATGAGTTAAAGGCTTGGAAAGATTTGCCTCTAAACGACGAAGGCAAGGCGTTTTCCGGCACGGCGACATACAAGACTGTTTTCGATATACGCAAGCTCAAGAAAGGCGAGCGTCTCCAACTCGACTTGGGCGAGGTTGAAATGGCGGCGGAAGTGAGCCTTAACGGCGTGAAACTCTGCACATTATGGACACATCCATATATCCTCGACATTACCGACGCAGTTAAAAATGGCAAGAACGAGCTGACAATAGAGGTAACCGGCACATGGTTCAACCGCCTCGTTTACGACGCCTCGCAACCCGAAACCGCCCGCAAGACATGGACATTGTACGGTCCGGAAAAAGACAGCCCCCTCCGCGTTTCCGGCCTGCTCGGACCTGTTACGCTAAAACGGCAGTTATAATCCCGATTTATTAAGTTAAGTAAAAGAAACAATTATCAATGGGAAAAATAAAAGAACTGGAATTAACAGAATCCCAACGAGTGCAACTCAAGAGGAACTTCCGCAATGGAATGAGCCACTGTTTTTGGATTCGCAGTTCTCTTTTTGTAGCGATTTTTCTTTTTCTTGTCGGCGAGACGCGCGGTAACGTTGGTGAAGTAGTTGCTGCGGATGAAGGAATGAGTATTACCGGCGGACGACTGACGCTCATGTTCGATAGCAATGGCGTTCTGAACACTGTAATTGACCCGCTGACCGGCAAGGACTATGCGCACAAAGACCGGCGTTGCCTCGTGTCGCTCGTACTCGATGGCGAGGTCATCACTCCCGACGCTTTCAAGTACGACGTCGAAGGCGCTAATTCTGTTTCAAATTCTATATTCCGCATTTCATACTCCTTTAGTCAGGGTGTAATTGTCAGATTGAAAGCTGTTTCGCACAATAAATACATTTCTTTTGAGGTAACAGACATACGGAACACGTCCGGCAAAGACCTTAAATACCTAATCTGGGGACCGATACCGGTCGCGATTAAGGAAAAGATGGCTGAAACGCTGGGAGTAGCCTATACTTCCGAATATGCTATAGGGCTTATGGCTCTGAATGTTAAGACGGTAGCCGGTCGTCCCGATGACGTTAGTAACCTCGTCGCTACCGATAATTGGGCGCCATTGCGGACAAGCGAGACATGGGCGCCCGCGATGAGCATCCATGACGGTGTTATGCTGCGGGCTTACTGTCAGGACTTTACAATCACGCGGGTACAGAACCAACCGATGCAGTATGGCGGTATGATAGAAGGATTGAACGTTTATGCTCTGCCCGACGATGAGAATTATGGCGCTGACCGCGAGATTAAAGGTTCGCGTATAGCCATTTACGGTTGTGCCACGAGCGACATATATGACGTCATAGACGAAATGGAAGCAGTCGAGGGTTTGCCGCACCCTATGACCGACGGAGTGTGGGACAAGGCGCCGCTCGGACGTATCAACAACAACCTGCGCAGCATGTATCTCGGGCATACGTTCAACGACAGTACCCTCGACGTCCGCATGGAACAGACGCGGCGGCTCGGCGCCGATATGTTCTTCGCTTACAACTGCTTTGTTGATTACAACGGCGACTATCGTTTGCCCAATTACAGTTCCTATAAGGATTTTGCAAGCAGATATGCGTACTATGCCCATGCTATGGATGTTCTGTTAGGTACGAAAGACCGCCCGCCGTTCATCACAGTAAGTTCTCCCGTAGTTCATGGCGCCGCCAACGTTTCGCGTAACGTACTGAAAGCAAATACTGCGACGTTTACCGACGCAATTGAAGCAGACGATACTATTGCTTTTCACCATTTTGAAGGAACGCTTACTGTTGTAAAGAAAGGATATTTACTGATAGGTGAGAGCGAGGTCGCTACCGGTGTGATTGAAGGCGGCAAGCTGCGGCTTACATCACGCGGACTGCAAGGTACTTTGCCTCAACGCCACCCTCGCGGCGCACAGGTCTCTTCTCTTGTCAATTTCCAGAGCTGGGGCGATAACTTCGTGCCGTCCCTCGCTTACTATTCCGGCGACCTGATGGCGCTTGCCGAGTGGTGCAACAAAGGAGGCTTCAGCATTGCCGACATGGACGGATTAGAGAAATGCTTGGACAACGGCTACGGGCAGTATCTGTGGAACAAAATTGTTGCTCTCTGGTACAACGCCCTTGATAATAAGGAACATATTAAATGGAACGGAAGCGGACTGACGCAATGGGCGTGGCACGTGGCATATCCGATGCAGTGGGGAGAGAGAAGTGGCAATATAATGAGCGAGTACGACTATCGCATCGGCAAAAACTATGATTATTTCCACCGCAATTTTCTCACTCCATCGCTGGGAATGAACGGGTTTGGCAAAGACCTGACGCGGCAGCAGGCTCACTACGCAGGTTCAAAAGTGGCTGCGTTCAATTCGCAGCTTGGAGTTAGCGATGGTACAAGGATTGACATTGCTTCGGATACTTACTCGGAAGGAATTTCAGCCAGTCCGATAGCAAACGAGCTGTTCGACATACTCCGCGAGTGGACGGTGGCTCGCGATATGTGTGCGTTCACCGAAGAACAGCGCGCGAGGATGGCGCCGCAAGGGACGCAGTTTCGCCTCTCGGTAACGGAACCGAGTATTGAATGGAAACTCGAAAGTCTTGACAGTCTTGGCGCCATAACGCGCACGGAAACAGTACGCGACCCTAACGCTGTCAATTATGCCGCCACTGCAAAGTTTACAGGCAGCGTCGCAATACGTAACAAATCAGAGCTTAACAATCGAAGCGTACAGACGGGCGCTGAGTTCATGGCAACGGTCGGTTCCGGCGCACAGTATGTTACGATAGACCTTGGCGAGGCAAAAGACATCGACCGTCTGCGTTTCTGGCACGACTTCGAGGCGGGCAAGCGTTACAACGATGTAGTAGCGATGCTTTCTAACGACCGCAAGTTCCGTTCGCGTACAATAGTGTATAATAACGACAACGACAACAGTCTGGGCTTCGGCATCGGCAATGACCGCGTCTATGCCGAGACGTTCACCGGCAAGACCGTAGAGCTACCTGCAACAGTACGCGCACGCTACGTCCGCCTTTATTCCAACGGATGGCAGCTTATTCGCAAAGCCGGCATAACCTCCGGCGACGACAACGCCTACGCCGAGATACAGGTCATCGGAGGTAAACGCACTGTGTCGGAACTATTGTGATACAAAGAATAAATGTAAAGAGTTGATTATACATTAAATAAATAAAGAAAATGAAATGAATAGAAGAAATTTCATCAAAACAGGAATTGGCGCAAGCGTTGCGGGCGCCATGTCCGCCGGACTAATTCCCGACATGAACGCAGCCGCATACGCATCAACCCAACTACAGCCGAGCGATGACGAAGAAATCCCCCCGGTAATACTAAAAAACCAAGACTTCGCATGGGTGCGGGGCTTCAACTATCAGCCCGGCTACTCCGGCGACAGTGGCGGCTACGACGACGGCACGGCTTGGGACATCTGGCGCAACCTGCGCCTCGACATCATCGAGCGGCAACTATCCCGCGCCGTAGAACTCTATCCCAAAATGACAGCGCTACGTATCTGGCTACCTTACAACATCTGGTTGGCACAGCCCAAAAAGTTCATGAAAGACTTGACCGGCTACATCGGCATTATCCGCAAGCTCAAGTTACGAGCTATGGTTATGATGTTCAACGCATGGCACGGCACACCTGACTTTGGCGGTTTCCGACGTGAGACGTTCGTTGCACTGAAGCCAGAACAACTCAAAAAAACATTCGCTTTTGCAGATGAGTTGCTAAAACGCTTTGGCGATGACCCGACTGTTTTTTCATGGGATTTGTGTAATGAACCTGAATTGCCTGATATTTTTGAACCTTATTTTGTCTGGCTTGACAACCTCTATGCTCATATAAAGGAGAAATACCCAAAATCGGTTCTCACAGTGGGCGTTACAGATGTGCCAAGCCTCAAAAGAGTAGAGAAGATAAGCGACGTTTTCGGCCCGCGCCTTTACATGATACCCGAAAGCAACAATAAAGCCGACGTATCCAAATACAAGAAGTGGACAAACAACATTTTTGCGTATATCAACTCCACCGGCAAGCCCGTAATCAACACCGAAACCGGCTGGCCGCGCGGCGACGACGGCAAGGCGCGCGCAGAAGACGGTTTGCGCAACGAACTTGGATGGATGAACGCCTGCGGCGCAGGATGGCTTATACATGCGCTCTACGAAAGCCCTGTCGCCGACATTCACCGCTCTTCCGACGGTCCAAAAGGCGTCGGCTGGATGTCGTGCATCAACAAAGACGGCACAATTCGCGAAGGCCACGAGATTATCAACGACTTTTTGTAATAATCGAAAAATCAGTATCTTTGCACCGAGAAACTATTTAAACGGTGCAATTATGGAAAAGAAACATCTTCGCCTGTGGCGCTTGCAAAGTTGGAAAAAGCGCTGGCGCCCGGCGATTCGTGCCAATGGCTTTTCAAAATGCCGAACTTACCTGTATCTTTAACGGATGAGGCAACCATTCAGGCCGCCATGAAAGCGGACTACGACGCCGAACGCCGGAAAACCATAGCTTACTGGCGAGAACTCATTGCCGATGGAGTTAGATTGATGTATAATTTGCCGTTTTACGTTTAGACTTGGGGTTATTTTCCGGCAAGACTCAATTTCTCATTAAGATAAAGTATTCGTTTTTCCGACTTTTCCTTTTCACGCCGCATAGTTTCGATATCACTCAATACGGCCGCCAAGTCATGCGTCGCCCGGATGATATTTCGCTCATTATCACCCAAATAAATAGTATATGACGTACCTCCGGTATATTCTGCCCGAATACGCGATTTCTCCGGTGCGGCATAGATGAAATTCACGGCTTCGAGGCAACTGTCGCCTTTATAGGTTACGACTTCGGTCGTATTCCCATTGTCTTTAAAACGGTAGTTCATCCCACCGTCGTAGGGGATAACCGCCGTTTCGGCAAACGTACCGTCGGGGAGGCTCAATTTCAGGCCGGTATGATTGATGGGACGGCTGCCGAAATAGACGCTTGCCAGGTAAATTTCGCCTTTTTCGTCCACCCCACAACGAACATAACTGCGTTCCACATTGCGCTCTACCGTTTGTTGCTTCCAAACATAATGCCCAATATCTTCATACGCAGAATCCCTTTCATAAACAAACCCTTTTTTGAGCGTTTCGGCCTCTTCCAGACGGACAGGCAAAAGACTGTCGCAATAGATAATGTTGCGCTCGCTCTCACTGCGTTCCACCAACCGCATGAGGTTTAACGCCTCTTTCAACACCGCAATTTCTCGTGGATAGCGCAGACGAATGGTGTCAATGGCTAATTTGGCAGCGGGATATTCACCTGCGTCATAAAGCGCTTGCGCCTGCGTCAGACTTTCGCGGGCTTCTTTTGTTTTGCTGCAACTCGCCGTCGCAAACAATACCGCCACCACTAACAATAACCGGCCGACGCCGTTACAAAACCGTATGTATCCATCATTTAATTTCGATTTCATTTCATCCTCCTTTTCTAAAGAATCGTGTGCAAATGTACAATTTTCCGACCGAAAATGTACATGCCGGATAAAAAATCTTCCTGAAACAAATCCAATTCGCGACCAAATGATTACCTTTGCGCCGAAAAAATAAAGCGTAGTTATGAAAATAAAGCGATTATTATCATTATTCGTTATCCTTTTGGGAATGGTTACGAATAAGATGGAAGCGCAGGAAGAGTCTGCTTTGAAAGTTTTTCAACTCAATACATGGATTAACGGTAGCCGCGTTGAAGGCGGGAAAGAAGGACTGCTTGCCGCAATCGAGCAACTGAAGCCCGATGTTGTGTTGCTGTGCGAGTTGGCGTCCAACGAAACGGCGCTTACCCGTTATCTTCAAAAAGAACTTGAAGCGAAGGGACAAAAATGGTATATTGACGGACTGCAGAAAGGATGTGGTATCCTGTCTAAATATAAACTACTTGATATTCAGATAGATACAGCGATAAAGGAAAGGCCGTTGGTTAAGGCGCATATTGTTGTAAATGGCTGTAAAATAGCTATTTACTCGGCTCATCTTGACCACAGATTTTATGCTCCCTATCTGTCGCGCGGTTACAGCGACTCGAAATGGGGCGAGAAAATAACGCCGATTACCGACGAAAACCTGATACTTGAAGAAAATAGGAAATCCACTCGCAATGAAGGCATTGACGCCTTTATTGCCGACGCGGCGAAAGAGCTTCAAAACGGCAATGCAGTGATTCTTGGCGGCGATTTTAACGAGCCTTCGCACCTCGACTGGCAAGCCGACACAAAAAATACGTTCGGTCGTAACGGCGTTGTGGTGAACTGGGAAGTGTCCGGCAAACTGCAAAAAGCCGGTTATACGGATGCTTACAGGCGAATGTATCCCAATCCTGTTACTCACCCTGCAATTACCTGGCCTGCAGGCAATATATCTGCCAAACTGCAAAGCCTCTTCTTCTGTCCCGAAGCGGACGAGAGAGATCGTATTGATTTTATATACTATTCTGATAATAAGGGGATTAAATTGGAAAACGTCGCTGTCGTCGGCCCTGCCGCTTCGGTTGAAAAAGGGCGAATTGTGTCGGACAAGTCATTCAAAGATGCCATCATAACCCCGCAAGCCGTTTGGTTAAGCGACCATAAAGGCAATTTGGCGGTATTCACAATTAACAGACAATAATACTATTAGAAGGTAAATTCAACGTAAAATGAGGAATATATCCCCCCAGGGAGAAAACGCCGATGCGATCCATTTTGCAACCGAACATTTCGGAGTTACTCTAAATGATCTGAGAAAAGTGCTTTCCGCTGCATTGGAAAAAGGCGGTGATTATGCGGATCTGTTTTTTGAACACACATATTCCAACAGCATCACTCTGCAGGACGGAACCGTCAATCGCGCATCTTCCGACATTGATTTCGGCATGGGCGTACGAGTGCTTGCCGACGACCAGACAGGGTACGCCTACGTAGAAAACATCACACCGGCAGAAATGCTGAAAGCGGCTCAGACAGCTGCCCGCATTGCCAATAGCAGTCGCGAACAACTGCCTGTAAACCTGACGGAAAAACCCTTGGCGCATCGGTATTACGACGTCCGCATTCCTTGGGATGAAATGGATGTGAAAGATAAAATGCCTTTTGTCCAGAGGCTAAACGACAGGATTTTTGCATTAGACAGTCGCGTAACAAAAGTAACGGCCGGGCTGGGCGATACAACATCGCATATTTTTTTCTGCAATTCGGAGGGACAGGCATATTACGACTATCGCCCGATGGTCAAGCTTTACGCCCAGTGTATCATGGCAGAAGGCCATAAAATCGAAAACAACCACTCCAGCCGTTCCTTCCGTATGGGCGCTGAATTTCTGACGAATGAAGTAATTGAACAAATTGCCAATGAAGTAGTTAATAAAACAGCGATTCTTTTTCGGGCTATCAAGCCTAAAGGCGGTGAAATGCCTGTTGTAATGGGCGCGGGCGGCTCAGGCATCCTGTTGCATGAAGCCATCGGCCACGCATTTGAGGCTGACTTTAACCGCAAAAACATATCTATTTTCTCCGACAAACTGCACAAAACCATTTGTAATTCGCATATCAACGTTGTGGACGACGGAACGATTCCCTATAACCGCGGTTCTGTCAATCTGGATGACGAGGGTGTCGAAGGGCAAAAAACATACCTTGTGCGCGAAGGCGTGCTGTCTAATTACTTGCATGACCGCATCAGCGCAAAATACTATAATACAACCCCTACCGGCAATGGACGACGGGAATCATTCCGCACAACGCCAATTCCCAGAATGCGTTCAACTTATATGGAATCAGGCAATTACAGCGAAGAAGAAATCATTGCATCCGTAAAGCGTGGAATTTATGCCGCCACCTTTATGAATGGACAGGTACAAATCGGTGCGGGCGACTTTACCTTTTTTGTTAAAAATGGGTATCTGATTGAAAATGGAAAACTTACAGCCCCCATCAAAGATATTAACATCATCGGGAATGGCCCGAAAGCATTGGCTGATATAACGATGACGGGCAATAATTATCAGATGGACAACGGCACGTGGACATGCGGCAAAGACGGACAGTCATGCCCCGTCACCTGCGGTATGCCATCGGCATTAGTCAGCAAACTAACGGTAGGAGGAGAAAATTGATATGATTTCAGATAAAAACAGAAAATTAGTCCAGTGGGCAATGGACTGCGCTTTGAAAAACGGATGTCAGGCGGCGCGGATCAGCCTTTGCAATGGCTCTAACAGTTCGTTTGAAATTCGCAATATGAAAATAGACCGCCTGCAACAGGCATCTGAAAATAGCCTTTCCTTGCAGATATTTACAGATGGGCGTTACGGTTTATTCTCTACTAATCGCCTTGACATAAAAGAGTTGGAGAAATTTATCCGGAATGGAATAGACTCTACCCGTTACCTTGCCGAAGACAAAGCAAGGCTACTGCCCGATCCATCCCTGTATTACAGAGGCGGCGGAAATGACCTGCAACTCTACGACGTTTCGATCCTGTACGTGAAACCGGATGACAAAATAGCGCTTGCCTTACAGGTATGCGACGAAATCATGAATAAAGATAAACGACTTATTTCTGCAGAATCATCCTACAGCGATGGCGATAATTTCCGCTATATGATTACCAGTAACGGATTCGAAGGTGAATCGTCCGACTCATGGTTTACCCTCTCGGCCAGCGCCAGCGTAAAAGGGGATGATGACGCGCGACCGTCTTCCTGCTGGCATGAATCTTCGCTGCATTTCAACGCCTTAATAAAAAACGGTATTGGAACAAAAGCATTGGAACGCACGCTCCGCAAACTCGGACAACATAAAATCACATCCGCACGACTCCCTATGATTGTGGACTTTATGAATTCCGGACAAATCCTTTCACCAGTCATCCATGCGCTGTATGGTTCTGCTATCCAACAGAAAAATTCATTCTTATTAGACAAACTGAATCAAAAAGTAATGGGTAACCAACTGACAATCACGGACGAACCTCATTTGGCTGATTCATTCGGCGCACGCTATTTTGATAATGAAGGTATTGCCACACGACGCCTGCCCGTTTTCGAATCAGGCGTCCTGAAAACATACTATATTGACACTTATTATGCCCGTAAAATGGACATCACTCAAACGATCGGTTCACCTTCTGTTCTGACCATGCCTTTGGGCGATAAAAACCTGAGCGGCTTGGTAACTTCGCTCGATAAAGGAATTTTGGTAACCGGTTTTAACGGCGGGAATTGCAGCAGTACAACAGGCGATTTCTCCTACGGAATAGAAGGATTTTTGATTGAAAACGGACAAGTCACACAACCGATCAGCGAGATGAATATTACCGGCAATATGCTCACACTGTGGAATAACCTTATTGAAACGGGCAACGATCCACGCCCCCATTCCCGCTGGAAAATCCCATCGTTATTGTTTGACGGTGTGGATTTTAGCGGATTGTAAAACCATCACAACATCCCTTTTGTCGTCGGCAATTCATATCTGTAAATATCACGCCTGATAGCCATCTTGATCGCTTTAGCCAAGGCTTTGAAGATGCCTTCGGCCTTGTGGTGCGCGTTTTTGCCTTCCGCTTTGATATTCAGGTTAATTCGAGCGGCATCGCTGAGTGACTTGAAGAAATGAAAGAACATCTCTGTCGGCATGTCTCCGATTTTTTCGCGCTCAAAATCAACATCATATACAAGCCATGCCCGTCCGCCGAAGTCGAGCGCAACACTGCACAGACAGTCGTCCATCGGCAGGCAAAAACCGTAACGCTCAATGCCGCGTTTGTCGCCCAATGCTTTGGCAAGCGCCTCGCCAAGCGCAATGGCGGTGTCTTCTATTGTGTGGTGCTCATCCACATGTAAGTCGCCTTTCACATTGATAGTCAAATCCATACCAGAATGTTTGCCGATTTGTTCAAGAACATGGTCAAAAAAACCGATGCCGGTAGCGATATCTGTCTTCCCGTGTCCGTCGAGATCGAGCCTAACAAAGATATCCGTCTCTTTTGTAGTGCGTTGCACAGTGGAAGTACGCTCGCCGGCAAAAAGATATTCGGCAATCTCGTCCCAGCTCGTCGCCGTGAAAAGGAAACCATTGTCAGACAACGAACGCTCGCCTTGCGGGTTGAGCAGTATCGCCTTACAACCAAGATTTTTCGCCAGTTCAACGTCTGTTAGCCTGTCGCCGATAACGAACGACCGTTCGAGATCGTAGTCGCCGCGCATATAGTCGGCCAACATTCCCGTGCCGGGCTTGCGATTGGGAGAATGTTCTTCCGGCAACGACGGATCAATCTTGATATCGTCAAATTTTATTCCCTCGTTACCAAGCAATTGCAACAACTTGGCCTGCACGATGTCAAATTTGTCCTGCGGATTGATGGGCGTACCCAATCCATCCTGATTACTAACCATGACAAACTCAAAATCAAGATGTTGCCTGATAAAATACAAATTGCGAACAACACCGGGCAACAGTTCGAGAATTTCCAGCGAATCAACCGGCTTCTCTGCGGGCGGCTCATAAATTAGCGTCCCGTCACGATCTATAAACAAGGCTTTATGTTTCATAATCAATTATTTAATCCGAAGTGCACTGACAGCATCATTTCACTGCCAACGTTCTTCAACGATGCAAAGATAGGGAAATTATTTTTGCGACTACTATTTTAACTGCATAACAGGAACCTTATTTCTATAAAAAAGAAGCGATGTTTTTCAGTTACCGGCAAAATAATTCCCGTTTTTTCTGAAATTTTTTTTTCACATTTTCCTGCTCATCCCGTACCAATATCAAAAATTCTTTTTATCTTTGTCGGCATGTTGAACGAATTGTTTTTTTACGAAACAGGAAATTTTTAAATTAACTTAGTATAAATCAGAGCTTTACGCTCTTATTCTCACTTCGTCGAAATCTAACAAGTATCGGATACTGAGCTTTTGCTAATTGTGAAAACTTGAAGACTGCATTAATTCCAGGTAGCCTTACAAGTATTGGCGATAGGATTTTTTCTCAATGCAGTAACCTGACGTCAGTAACCTTTCTTGAAGGCGCTACAAGTATTGGCGCCGACATGTTCGTCTTTTGTACTTTATTATCTTCGGTTACAATCCCAAACACGGTTTCTTTGATAGGATCATCATCTTTTTATTCTTGTAAAAGTTTGACATCCATAACTATTCCCAAATCCGTTACGTCAATAGGGGCATTTGCCTTTGGGGGCTCAGGATTGACGTCTGTAACCGTTAAATGGTCAAATCCATCCGAAGTTATTTTTCTTCCATATATTACAGATATACCGAACATGTCAACGGAAAGCAGACCGTTTAGTGGTGTTTCCTTATCTGATGCAATTTTATACGTTCCCGCAGGAACCAAAAAACTGTATGAAGTCGCCGAGTACTGGAAAGAGTTCGGAACCATTATTGAGGGGGATGCTCCTCAAGCAAACGAAAGTACCAGCAATGTAAATATCTTTATATCAGCGGGAAATCTGAACATACAAACTCCCAAAGCGACAACCGTATGCGTATATACGCCGTCAGGCTCATTATATAAGCAGCGGACAATACCGTCAGGCGACACGAAAATCCAGCTTCCGAAAGGCGTTTATTTCGTAATAATAGGCAATCAATCAAAGAAAATTGTTGTGCGGTAATTTTCTAATATTTTGTTCTCGCCCACGCAGCAGTAGCTTTGTCATTGACAGTGCCATGGTCATCAATCACTTTCAAACATTCTTCAAAGTATGTTGAACGTGTTCGACTATTGAATGTGCCAAAAGTACTTGGTTGATTATCATAATAAAAACTTGCATGAGCATTGTAAGGTTTATAATTTGAATACCATACACTTTTCACGCCGTTTTTCGACATTTCCCCATTTCCGAACATCCTGCTACTTTCTCTCTTGACCGCATCACAATAGACTGTCCTGCCGTCGGAGTAATGCCCGTCCGTACAACTGATTTTATACTGTCCCCCGCCACAACTCACCGTACAACCCAGATTGGCAGTGCTGTACTGTGCCGGACATGACGACGGAAAGAAGTCAGATTGTTTTCAGCGTGAGTTGATACGCACATTGAACACGCCCGAATAGGATTTCCTGATGTAACTGTTTTTCAGTTACCAAATAAATCACAGAGAAATTTCTCGGTTAACGAAAATTTTAGCTACCTTTGCAGTGTTTTATAATTCAAATAAACGCAAATGAGTTACAATGTGATTATTACTCAAACGGAAGACGGTTGGTACGTAGGTC